>DASWAA010000353.1:0-8479 GCA_036391385.1 Streptosporangiaceae bacterium | reverse complement strand
CATGCGAGGCGACCGACAGGCTGATTCCCTTCAGCACCTCGTTAGAGCCGAAGGACTTGCTGACGTCCTCGATCCTGATCGCGTCGGTCATCGGACGCCTCCGGCGAGCCGCTTGCGCCGGTCCCGCTCGATCAGCCGGTCTGTGAACCTGGCCAGCGGAATGGTCAGGATCAGGAACAAGATCGCGGCGACGGTGAAGCTCGAGTAGTTGAAGGTCAGCGAGGCGTAGATGTTGGCAGCCTGATTCGCCTCGATCACGCCGAGAACGCCGACCAGCGCGGTGTCCTTCTGCAGGCTGATGAAGTCGTTGAGCAGCGGCGGGATGATATTGCGCACGGCCTGCGGAAGGATGACGTACCGCAGTGCCGTCCGCTGCGAGAGCCCGAGCGACCTGGCGGCCGCTACCTGGCTCTGGTGGACCGAGTTGATGCCTGCCCGGTAGACCTCGGACACGTAGGCGGAGTACGACAGCACAAGCGCGGCCACTCCGTAGACCGCGTCCGGCTGGTGTGAGATCACCGGCAGGTACAGTCCCGGAACGCCGAGGCCGAGCGCCAGCACGACCAGCAGCAGCGGGACACCGCGGAAGAAGTCCACGTAGGCCGTCGCGAGGATCCGGATCGGAAACAGCACTGGGCTGCTCGACAGGCGGATGAGGGCGAGCAGCAGGGCGAGAGCGAGGATCAGCACCTCGGCCGCGAGGAACATCCTGATGTTCAGCCAGATCGCCGCGCCGACCGAATAGTAGCCATTCCTCGGGCTGCCGACGAACGCCTGCCACATGGCGCGCGGGTAGAAGAAGTCGTGCGCTACCGTGCGCGCCCCGGGAGCGAGCGCGAAGACACCGACCAGGATGCCGAGCACGATGATCGTGCTCAGCGTGGAGACAACGGTCGCCCGCTTGCCGCCGCCGGTAAACAGCCGTGGTCCCCGCCCGGTGGTGCCGAAGCCTCCGGCGACCGCGAGGCCGCCGCCGATCAGGTTCGACGCGCCGCCGGGCGGGGCAGCCTCCGGATCCCCGGACGCTGGCGAGTTGGGGTCCATTCGAGCCTAACCAGTGCGCTTTCCGCGGTCAGGGCTTGATCGTGGGGAACTTCTGGTAGATGCTCAGGTACTGCTTGGCCAGCCCGGCGATCGTCCCGTTGGACGTCAGCGTGGCGAGAGCCTTGTTGACGCACGTGACCAGCGGATTTCCCTTGGCGAAGACAAGGCCGTAGTGCTCGCCAGTGGACGGGAACTGCGCGATGAGCGTCCCCCCGCTGATGAACAGGGCATCTGGGGTGTCCACCACCATGGCGTCGATCCGGCGCGCCTTGAGCGCGGCCGTCGCGTCCGAGAGGGTGTTGAAGACCTTCGGCTGCTTGGTCGGCTGGATGACTGAGTTGATGAACGTCAGGCCCGTGGTGCCGATCTGGTCGCCGTACAGATAGGTCTTGAGCTGAGCAGGCGAGTGCTTGGTCGCGATCGGCGAGCCCTTGAGTGCGACGATCGCCTGCTGGACGTCGTAGTAGCTGTTGGAGAACGTGACGGACTGGGCCCGCGTCGGCGTGACGGACACCTCGTTGATGTCGAAGTCGAATGCCTTCGGCCCCGGCCCGTAGGAGCTGTTGAAGGGCTCGTGCACCCAGGTGACCTGAGACTTGCTGAAGCCGAGCTGCGCGGCGACCGCATAGGCGACGGCGCTCTCGTAGCCCTTGCCGTTACTCGGGTCGTTGTGAGCGAACCAGGGCGGGTAAGCGGGGTTGTCGGTGGCCACTGTCAGCACGCCAGGCTTGAAGAGCAAGTGCTGGATGCCGGACTTCGTGCAGCTCGTGGTCGAGGCGCTGGGGCTAGCCGACCCGCCGCCGTTGCCACCACCTGAGCTGCCGCACGCCGCGAGGGCGCCGGAGAGTACGACCGCGACCGATGCCGCCGCCATGAAACGTCGCATCAAACCCACCCCACACTTATTACCCGAAGGCCTCACCAGCGGGATTTCCCACCAGTGGTCCCGATATTCTAGCTGGACGTGCCCGCCGACCCTCGTGGCCTGCCACGACGGCCCGGCAGGGGCGCTAGTCACTCCTGCGGGCGTTTCCGCTTAGTTGTTGTGGCCCAGGATGTAGATCGGCGTGCCGGTCGTGGGGCTGACGTGGACGTAGTTGTGGAAGATCACCGAGACGTCCATCGGGATCCGCACGCAGCCGTGCGAGGCCGCGTTCAGCGGCACGCCGTCCCAGCTGATCTTCGACGTCGGGTTCGGCATGCCGTGGATCGCGAAGGTGTACCTGATGAAGAACACCGGGTTGTACATGTAGCCGCCGAACGAGGCGTCGGCCACCGCTCCCTGGATGTAATGCCACGCCAGGTAGCGCCCGTCCGGCGTGATCCAGCCGGTGCCGTCCGGCCGGTAGTAAGCGGCAGTGGAGACATGGCTGATCAGCGTGATCTTGGCGCGCTTGTAGACGACGAGGACCTCGATGTTCTTGTTGACCTCGACCCGCCAGGCACCACCGTGCGGCTTCAGCGCGCGGGGGAGCCTGGGGTGCCGCAACTGACGCTGCATCAGCGGGCCGACGATGTCCGGGTTCGGCGGCTCGATCTTGCCGTACTGGACCTCCTTGAAGGCCCAGACCGCCTCCATCGTGGACCAGCCGAACCTGCCATCGATCTTGCCCGGGTAATAGTGCAGGAAGCTCAGCCGCTGCTGCAGGGCCTTGACGTCCGCTCCGTGCATGCCAAGCGTCAGTGTCCGGGCCGCCGGCGCGTAGCCCGAGCCGGCCTGCGTCCTGCCAGTATCCGCGGCAGCACCCGAGATGACCCGCACCCCGGTCATCCCTGCGCTCGCGGCCCCCGTCTGGCCGAGCAGGGATGCCCCGACCGCTGCCGCGGTCCCGAGGCCAGCCAGCCAGAGCCGTGCTCCGTACCCCAT
This sequence comes from Streptosporangiaceae bacterium, assembly GCA_036391385.1. Lineage (GTDB taxonomy): Bacteria > Actinomycetota > Actinomycetes > Streptosporangiales > Streptosporangiaceae > Chersky-822. The sequence goes on along the minus strand of DASWAA010000353.1, from coordinate 5,568 downwards.
TTGCGAATCTCCCGTTCGAAGGCGCTGTTGCGCACGTGAAGTCCTAGTCAGTCCCGTGCGGCCAACTATTCCAGGTTCTATGAGCCGATCGCCAGCTTGCGGTACGTCTCGTTATCCAGTTGCCATCACGCCAGGTGTGCAGACCTTGGCCATGGGTATCTATTCGCCCGATGTTCATGTAGGCGTTTGCGGCGTCTGGAGGGTCGTGACTGCGCTAGCTGCGGGGGAGCTGCCAGACGCGGAGACTGCCCGCGCGCTGCTCGACAGGCTGGCCGCCCAGCTCGGGCTGGTTGTCGCCCGGGGGAAGAACGGCCGCGCGGGCCTGGTCGGTGCCGACGGCGCACCGGTCGAACCGTGGCGAGAGGACTTTCCCTATGCCGAGCTGCTGCGAGGCCAGGTGTACAAGCCCGCCAAGCGGCTGCTCCAGATCGAGCTGCTGAAGCTCCAGCAGTCGGTCAAAGCCAGGGGCGAGCGGATCCTGATCCTGTTCGAGGGCCGGGACGCGGCGGGCAAGGGCGGCACGATCCGGCGGTTCACCGAGAACCTGAACCCGCGCGGCGCCCGGGTCGTCGCCCTCGACAAGCCGGCCGCGCATGAGCAGGGCGACAACTACCTGCGCAGGTACCTGCCGCATCTGCCGGGGCCGGGCGAGATCGTGATGTTCGACCGGTCCTGGTACAACCGGGCCGGCGTCGAGCACGTGATGGGATTCTGCGAGCCAGAGGAGTACTCGCGGTTCCTGCGCGACGTGCCCGAGTTCGAGCGCGGGCTGGCCGCCGAGGGCATCTCGGTGATCAAACTGTGGTTCTCCATTACCCGGGCAGAGCAGCTGACCCGCTTCCTTGCCAGGCACGAGGACCCGGTCAAGCGCTGGAAGCTGAGTCCCGTTGACCTCGCGTCGGCCGACAGGTGGAACGATTACACCCGGGCCAAGGAGGCCATGTTCCGGCACACCGACGTTCCCGAGGCCCCATGGACCATTGTCAAGAGCAACGACAAGAAGCGTGCCCGGCTCGAAGCGATGCGTTATGTATTGTCGCTTTTCGCCTATGACGGCAGGCGGCAGGACCTAGTCGGCGAGCCCGATCCGCTGATCGCCGGGCCCGCCGCGCGAGTCTCCCCGATCCGGGATCTAGTCCTGCTGCCCGGCCCGCAGCATGCTCACCTGATAGAGCGCGATCCCGGCGGCGACGCCGGCGTTGAGGGACTCGGCTCCCGTGATCGGGATCTTGACGATCGCGTCGCACTGCTGTGCGATCAGGCGGGACAGGCCCCGGCCCTCTGACCCGATGACTAGCACGAGCGGGCCGTCGGCCAGTGTCAGCCCGGCGATGTCCGCACTGGCCCCGGCATCCAGGCCGACCACGAAGAGCCCGGCCTGCTTGTAGGCGGCCAGGGTCCGCGACAGGTTCGGCGCCTGCGCGACCGGCACTCGGGCAAGAGCGCCGGCCGAGGCCTTCCAGGCGCCGGCGGTGACGCCGGCCGACCGCCTGACCGGGATCAGCACGCCGTCGCCGCCGAAGGCCGCGACCGACCTGGCCACGGCGCCGAGGTTCCTCGGGTCGGTGATCCCGTCGAGAGCCACGACTAGCGGCCGGTCCCGGCGGCTGGTCAGCTCGTCCGGGTGCGCGTAGGCGTACGGCCTGATCCGCAGTGCCAGCCCCTGGTGCACGGCACCGCCGGTCAGCCGGTCGAGCTCGGATCGCCCAGCCTCGACGACCGGGATGCCGCGGTCGGCGGCCAGCTTGACCGCCTCGCCGATCCGCTCGTCCGGATCCAGCCGCGGGCCGACGTGCAGGGCGAGCGCGGGCACGGCGGCCCGCAAGGACTCGAGCACGGCGTTGCGGCCCGCCACGATCTCGGCGGCGCTGCCCAGACCCCTGCCCTGAGCTGGCGGACGGCCAGCGGCGCGCGACCGTGACCAGGCTCCCTCTCCGGTCGCCCTGGTGACCGGCTGGCCGCCTCGGCTGGCCGGCCTGTCGGGGGAAGCGCCGACGGCCTCGTCTCGCCGCGGACCGCCGCCTCGGCTTGCCGCCTTCGCCGCGGCCGCCGCCCGGCGCTGCGCCGGATGGCCGGGACGCTGCTCGGCTGGCGGCGTCGGCCCCTTGCCCTCCAGCTTGCGCTTGCCGTAGCCGCCGGTACCGGGTCGCGGCTTGCCCGACTTAGTACGACTGCCAGCACCTGGCTTGGCCGTCCCCCGGCTCCTGCCCTGACTGCTCATCGCGCTAGCTCCCACCGTGGGCCGGTCGGGGTGTCTTCCACCACGATGCCGGCTGCCTGCAGCTGATCCCTGATCGCGTCCGCCGCCGCGTAGTCCTTTCTCGCCCGGGCGGCCTGGCGCTGGCCGAGCGCAACGCTGACCAGCGCATCGACGACCTCACGCAGGCCGGCGCTCGCGCCGGTCGCCCATGGCGCGGCGAACGGGTCGAGGCCGAGCACGGCGAGCATCGCCCGCACGGACTCGGCCTGCTTCGCCGCGCCCGCGCTGTCGCCAGCGGCAAGAGCTGAATTGCCCTCGGTGACTGCCTCGTGCACCACGGCGAGCGCCTGCGGGACGCCGATGTCGTCGTCCAGCGCGGCGGCGAACGCGGCCGGCAGCCGGCTGGCCAGCGGCAGGCCACCTGCCGCGCCTGGCAGGCCGTCCGGGCCTGGCAGGCCGTCCGGGCCGGGCGCCGGACTCGGGCCGCCTGCATCCACCGCTTCCACCGCTTCCGCCGCCCTTGTCACGAAGCCCTCGATCCGGCGGTAGGCGGCACCGGCCTCGGCCAGTGCCTCCGGCGAGTACTCGATGTCGGACCGGTAGTGCGCCTGGCCGAGGTAGTACCGCAACTCGACCGCGCGCAGCTGGGTGACCATAGCGTCGACCAGCAGGGAGTTGCCGAGCGACTTGCTCATCTTCTCACCGCCGAGCCTGACCAGGCCGTTGTGCAGCCAGTACCGCGCGAATCCGTCACCGGCCGCCCGGGACTGAGCGAGTTCGTTCTCGTGGTGCGGAAAGACCAGGTCAAGGCCGCCGCCGTGAATGTCGAAGGTCGCGCCGAGGTACTTCGTCGCCATGGCCGAGCACTCCAGGTGCCAGCCAGGCCTGCCATGCCCCCACGGGGTATCCCAGGCGGGCTCTCCCGGCCGGTGGCCTTTCCAGAGCGCGAAGTCGCGCGGGTCGCGCTTGGCGCTGTCGCCTTCGGTGTCGTCGGCCGCCCGCATGTGCTCGAGCTTCTGGCCAGACAGGGCGCCGTAGCCAGGGAACGACGAGACGTCGAAGTACACGTCGCCGCCGCCGGCGGCGTAGGCGTGACCGGCATCGATCAGCCTGCGCATGAGGACGATCATCTCGGGCACGTGGCCGGTCGCTCTCGGCTCGACATCCGGCGGAAGGCAGCCGAGCACGTCGTAGGCACGCCCGAACGCGCGCTGGTTGCGCTCGGCCACCGCCCACCACGCAGAGCCCTCGGCGGCGGCCGTGCGCAGGATCTTGTCGTCGATGTCGGTGACGTTCCGGCAGAAGGTCACGTCGAGGCCGCTCACCTTGAGCCAGCGAACCAGGATGTCGAAGCTGACACCTGACCGGATATGGCCGATGTGCGGCGGTGCCTGGACAGTCGCTCCGCACAGGTACAGACCGGCCTTGCCCGCGGCGACGGGAAGGAAGTCGCGCACCGAGCGCGTCGCGGTGTCGTGGAGGCGGAGGGTCATCCGTCAAGGCTACGGGATGCGGCCGTGACCTCAGTCCGCGTAGAGCACGACCCGCTGCGGGGTGATCCGCACGATCACTCGCTGCTCGCCTGGCCTGACACCGAAGGACTGTCCGGTGTACTTGAGCGCGAGTTCCTCGATCAGGTCGGCACCGGGATCGTCCGTGATGGCGGCGACGCCGCGGACCTCGGCGTAGGTGTAGGGGTCAGCGGGGTCGAAGACCAGCGCGGTGACTCGCGGGTCCCTGGTCAGGTTGGCGTATTTGCGGCGGCCCCTGATGGTGGAGAACAGCACGTCGTCGCCGTCGGCCCTGGCCCAGACCAGGCTGGCCTGCGGCCGGCCGTCGGGATCGATGGTCGCCACCATGACGTGGTGCGGCCCGTCGAACAGTGCCCTGGCACGCTCGGGCAGTGCCACCCGCTCGGGAAGGTCGGTCATGACGGTCATCATGGCCGGCCCGGGCCGGGCACGTCGCCCCCGGCCGGAGGCCTCGGGCCGGCCGTACTCTGATGACACCGCTGATCGCGATCGGAGCCCTGAATTGCCCAGTCATGACGCCCGCCTGTTCCTCGCCGGCCGCTACGTCGGCCCCGACGGCGACGAGTCCGTGCCCGTCCGCTCCCCTGTCACCGGCGAGCACCTCGCCGACCTGCCGGTCCCGACCGCCGGGCAGATCGACCAGGCGGTCACCGCGGCCCGGGCCGCGTTCGAGGAGTACCGCCGCTGGTCCGCCTACGAGCGGGCCGAGCTCTGCCATGCGATCGCCGGCCTGATCGAGGCTCGGGCCGACTCGCTGGCCCGGCTGACGACGCTCGAGCAGGGCAAGCCCTATCACGGCGAGGCGCACGGTGACGTGGAGGACACTGCCTCGCTCTTCCGGGTCAGCGCCGAGGACGCCCTGCGCCTGTACGGAGAGACCATCCCCTCGTCCGCTCGCGGCAAGCGCATGCTGACCTGGCGCGCTCCGGTCGGGGTATGGGCCGCGGTGACGCCGTGGAACTTCCCGCTGATGATCGCGGCCGAGTTCATCGCTCCGGCCCTGGCGACCGGCAACGCGGTCGTCGCCAAGCCGCCGTCGATCACCCCGCTTGCCTGCCTCGCGCTGGGAGAGATCCTCGCCGAGGCCGGCGTCCCCGAGGGACTCGTATCGATCCTGCCCGGAGACGGGCCGGTCGGTGAGCGGCTGGTCACCCATCCCGGCGTAGACGCGATCGGCTTCGTCGGCTCGTCCGCCACCGCGGAGCGGATCGTGCGGGCGGCTGGCCTGAAGCGCACGATCATGGAAGCCTCAGGCAACGGGCCGGTGATCGTGCTCGCCGACGCCGACATCACCAAGGCCGCGCAGGCGGCGGTCTACGGCGCCTACTGGAACGCGGGCCAGGTCTGCTGCGCGACCGAGCGGGTACTCGTGGACTCCTCCGTCGCCAGCGAGTTCGCCGACGCGGTGGTCAAGGCCGCCGACGAGGTCCTGCTCGGCGATCCGTTCGACGAGGCCACGACCATGGGCCCGCTGTGCAACGAGATGACGGCGGCGAAGATGGACCGCCATGTCGCGGACGCTGTCGGCGCCGGCGCGTCGCTGCTCCGGGGCGGCCAGCGCAGCCCTGGCCGGCCGACCGACCTGTACTACGAGCTCACCGTCCTGGATGGCGTCCGCAGGGACATGCTGGCAGCGCGCGAGGAATCGTTCGGCCCGATCGTGCCGATCATCGCTGCCGACGGCGACGACGAGCTGCTGGCTATCGCCAACTCCGATCAGCTCGGGCTCCAGGCCGCGGTGTTCACCCAGTCGCTGCACCGGGCCTTCAGGTTCAGCGAGGAGCTGCGGGTCGGATCGGTCGTGGTCAACGACTCCACCGACTACTTCGAGAACGC
>DASWAA010000352.1:0-4376 GCA_036391385.1 Streptosporangiaceae bacterium | reverse complement strand
CCGCGCATCGCCTTGTACCGCTGGAACGCGTCCTTGAGCGTGCGGCCCCAGGCCGTGTGCACGCCGAGGTTCTTGTTGGCGGTGACCGGCCCGTCGATGAAGCTGAACTTCGGCCCGCCGGCGTTAATCGCCCGTACCTTGGCAAAAATGTCCTGACGATCCCAGAATTCCAGGATCGAGCGCTCCAGCGAATCGGCGTCTGGCTTGTCAGACAGGACAGGGAACATGGCCGGGATTCTATCGTCACCGCGGGCCCTGCCAGGCCGGTGCTGACGCCGCCGGCCCCTTACTGGCCGGTGATCAGCCCCCGCAGGTACGCCGCCTGCCCCGCGTGCTGCAGGTCGTCGGCCAGGACGCTGACCAGCCGGACGCCCAGCGTGACCGGGGGATCCCAGCGCTCGTCCACGACCCGGTCCAGGTCCGCGTCGGTCACGGTGCGCACGAAGCGGACCGAGCGCTCGTAGACGGCATCGTGGTACCCGGTCAGCAGCTCGGGTGACCGCACGCGCACGGCGGCTACCTCGTCGGCGCTCTGACCGTAGCCATGCTCCGCGTCGTCGAACGGCAGGTCGAAGCGCCTGGCCCAGCCGTCGGCCGTCCACGCCTGCTCGGTGCCGGCGACATCGGCGACGTGGTCGTCCTGGACCCTCGTCAGGTGCCAGAGCAGCCAGGCGATCGAATTCGCCGACGGCTGCGGCCGGTACGCCAGCTGCTCGGCGGTCAGACCGTCGGCGACCTGATGGACTATCTCGCGGATCCGGCCGAGCGCGTCCGCGAGCAGTTCTGCTGTCGTCATTGGGTACAACCCTCCCCGAGAGACCACGCGGCAATGACCCGCCAGTGCGCTATCAGATCACTCCAGCAGGAGGACAGCGGCCATGACACCCCGGCGCGGCAGCATCGATATCAACCCGCTCTTCTCCCGGCCGGGAGAGGCGACGCAGCGACCCAGGTTCGCCCTTGCCGACGACCCGATGTTGCCGGAGACGGCCTACCAGATCGTGCACGACGAGGCGATGCTGGACGGCAACGCCAGGCTCAACCTGGCCACGTTCGTCAGCACCTGGATGGACCCGGCCGCGTCGCGGGTGTACTCCGAGTCGTTCGACAAGAACATGATCGACAAGGACGAGTACCACGCCACAGCGGCGATCGAGGACCGGTGCTGGAAGATCCTGGCCAGGCTGTGGCACGCGCCCGACCCGCACGAGGCGATCGGCACCTCCACGATCGGCTCGTCCGAGGCGTGCATGCTGGGCGGCCTCGCGCTCAAGCGCCGCTGGCAGCAGGCCAGGCGCGCGGCAGGCCAGCCCGCCGACCGGCCGAACCTGATCATGAGCTCGGCCGTGCAGGTCTGCTGGGAGAAGTTCGCCAACTACTGGGACGTCGAGGCCAGGCTGGTGCCGATCAGCGAGGAGCACAAGACGCTGGACGGTCATGACCTGGAGTCCTACGTCGACGAGAACACCATCGGCGTGGTCGCGATCCTGGGCGTCACCTACACCGGCATGTACGAGCCCGTGCGCAAGATCGCCGCAGCGCTCGACCGGATACAGCAGCAGACCGGCCTTGATATCCCGATCCACGTAGACGCGGCGTCAGGGGGCTTTATCGCGCCGTTCCTGCAGCCCGAGCTCGAATGGGACTTCCGCCTGGACCGGGTGCACTCGATCAGCACGAGCGCGCACAAGTACGGGCTGGTCTACCCGGGGCTCGGCTGGGTGATCTGGCGCTCGGCCGACTACCTGCCCGAAGAACTGGTCTTCGACGTCAGCTACCTGGGCGGCTCGATGCCCACGTTCGCGCTGAACTTCTCCCGGCCAGGCGCCCAGGTGCTGCTCCAGTACTACAACTTCCTGCGTCTTGGCCGCAGTGGCTACCGGTCCGTGCAGCAGGCCTCGCACGACGTCGCCTCGCACCTGGCCGACCAGATCGCGAAGCTGCCGCCGTTCGAGCTATGGGGCGACAGCTGCGACATCCCGGTCTTCGCCTGGCGGCTCAAGGCCGGCTACACCGACAAGTGGGACCTGTACGACCTGGGCAATCACCTGCGCCAGCAAGGCTGGCTGGTGCCCGCCTACCCGATGCCCGACAACCTGGCCGATCTGACCGTTCAGCGCATCGTGGTGCGCAACGGCCTGTCGATGGACCTCGCCGACTCGCTGCTCGACGACATCGCAGCGTCGGTGACCTACCTCGACGGCCTGGACGGCCCGCTGCCGAAGGAGGGCCGGCGGACGACCGCGTTTCACCACTGATCGCCTGGCCGGCCACCGGCGGTGCCGCTCAGTCCGGCAGCACGCCGTCGGCGGTGAGCGGCAGCGCCAGCAGGCGCCGCCCGGTCGCGTCGAAGATCGCGTTGGCGATCGCGGGCGCCACGGCGATCAGCGGTGTCTCTCCCGCGCCGGCCGACGGGATGTCGGGGCGGTCGATCAGGATCACCTCGATCGGCGGGATGTCGGCCATCCTCGGCACCCGGTACGAGGAGAACGACCCGTTGGTGATCACCCCGTCGGTGAACCTGATCTCCTCGTACATCGCACCGCCGATCGCCATCACGGTGCCGCCCTCGATCTGGTTCCGCACGGTCTGCGGGTTCACGATCGCGCCGCACTCGTAGCCGGTGACCAGGCCAGCCACCTCGACTCGCCGACCGCGCCCGATCACGACCTGCGCCGCGGTCACCACCCGGCCGTCCTTCTCCAGGCCGCAGGCGATCCCGATGCCGACGCCCGGGATCGGGTCGCGCCCGGCCTCCCAGCCGATGTGCTCGACCACGGCGCGGAGCACATCGGCGAGCCGCTCGTCCTCCAGGTTCCGCAGCCGGAACTCCACCGGGTCCATGCCGATCCGGTGCGCGAGCTCGTCGATCGCCGACTCCCTGGCGAAGTTGTTCGCCGTCGCGGCCAGCGCACGGTACGACGCCTGGGGGAGCGGGCTGTGCGCGGGCTGGTACTCGAGCCGCTGGTCGGCGACCCGGTAAGGAAGGTGGATGCCCGGCGCTCCGGAGTTGATATTCGTGAAGGACCAGCCGGTCAGGGCGCCATCCGCGCTGACCCCGGCCGCGAGGTCGATCACGGCAGCCGGCCGCAGGGTGCCTGCCGTGAACTCCTCCGAGCGGCTCCAGTGCACTCGCACCGGGCGGCCAGTCTCCCTGGCCAGGATCGCCGCTTCGGTCGAGATCCCGCCGGCGTGCTTGCCGCCGAACGCCCCGCCAGTATTCGGGACGATGATCCGGACGTCGTGCTCGTCGATCGCCAACGTGGCGGCCACCTGCGCTCGGACCGGGAACGGCGTCTGGGTGCCAGTCCACACCGTGACCCGGCCGTCGTCGTCCCAGGCTGCGACCGCTGCCCTCGTCTCCATCGCAGCGGGGGCGATGTAGGCGGTGGTGAACGTGGCCTCGTACCGGACGGCCGCGTTTTCCAGTGCGGTCGCAGCCGAGCCCTGCTGGTGCGAGAACGGCCCGCTCCACCGGTTCGCGGTCGTGCCCTCGGACGGATGATCCCGGAGGTAGTCGGCCAGGCCGGAGTCCGACGGTGCGTCGGGGACGTCCCAGCTCGCCCCTGCCTGCAGGTCGGCCACGGCCTGCTGGGCGGCACTCAGGTCCGGCGCGACGACGCCCGCCAGCTCCGCGGTACGGACGACTAGCACGTCCGGCCGTCCCGCCACAGCGGCGGTGTCGAGCGACCGCAGCGTTGCGCCCGGGACCGGCGGTCGCAGTACCGCGCCGTGCCACAGCCCTGACTGCCTGAGATCGGTAACGAAGCGGCGCGCGCCGGTCACGGCGGCCAGCCGCCCCGGCGGCAGGTGTGGCTGCCCGGCGACGGTCCACTCCGACGGCGCGGTCAGCTCGGGCTCGCCAGTGACGGATTCGACCCGTCGCTCCCCGGGCGTGACCGGCAGCACGGTACTGGCATAGGCAGCTACCTTGCGCAGCGTCTGGCCAGCGTCCGGCAGCGAGCGGCTGCCGAAGGTCCCCATGTCGTACGGGCACAGGTCGGTGTCGCCCATCGCGATCCTGACCCGAGAAAGAGGTACGCCCATCTCCTGCGCCACGAGCTGCCGGAACGCGGTCCGGTTGTCCTGGCCGACGTCGACCTTTCCGGTGAACGCAGTCACCAGGCCTGCCGGGCTCACGTGCAGCCAGGCGGTGCTCGCCGTCGTCCAGACGCCGGGAGCAGGCGGAGTGTCGAGCGTGACCACCAGGCCGTCACCGAGAATGCCGAACCAGTCCCGGTCGGCCGGATCGGTCAGGTCCCACGGCCTGGCTGGCCGCGGCGTGGCCTCGCCGGGCAGCGGCGGTGCCCAGCGATCGCCGTCCGGGCCGGGCGGAGCGTCGGGACCCGGCTGGCCGTCGTCCGGCGCGCTATCGG
>DASWAA010000351.1:0-7000 GCA_036391385.1 Streptosporangiaceae bacterium | reverse complement strand
CCACCCTGTCGGCTCCTCGCAGGCCGAGCTTGCGCGCGATCGCGCCCACGGTCACCGGGTTGTCACCCGAGATCACCCGCACCGAGACGTGCTGACTGGCGAAGTACTCCAGGGTTTCCTGCGCATCCGGCCTGACCAGCTCCTGGAGGGCGACCAGCGCCGCGGGCTCGATCCCGCCGGGCAGGAGCTGCCCGTCGGGCGGCTCGGCAGAGCGGGCCAGGAGCAGCACCCGGTAGCCGTCGGCGGCGAGCTGTCCGGCCCGGTCTAGCGCGATCTGCCGCCCGTCCGCCCCTCCGCCCGCGCCTCCCGCGCCGAGGATCATCTCCGGGGCGCCGATCAGCCAGTTGCCCCGCCCGTCGTAGCTCGCGGCGCTCCACTTGCGCGCCGAGGAGAAGGCGGTAACCTCGCTCGCCTCCCAGCCAGGGTCGGCAAAGCTCTCGGTGAGCGCGCGCATCGTCGCGTTGGGCCGCGGGTCGGCGACCGCGATGGCGCCGAGCACCTCGGCCAGAGCGTCGGCCAGATCATCGGCCGGGTTCATCGCGGTGACCGATACGACGTGCATGCTCCCCTGGGTGAGCGTTCCCGTCTTGTCACAGCACACGACGTCGACCCTGGCCAGGCCCTCGATCGCGGGCAGGTCCTGGACCAGGACCCGGCGCGCCGCGAGCCGGACGACGCCGACCGCCATCGCCACGCTGGTGAGCAGCACCAGTCCTTCCGGAACCATGCCGACCAGGCCAGCCACCGAGCCCCTGACGGCTTCGTGCACACCCTGGCCGGACTGCAGCTGCCGAACGACGAGCAGGATGCCGATCGGGACGAGCAGCCAGCTGATCCACCGCAGCAGCAGGTTGATCGCATCGCGGATCTCCGACCTGGGCGGAGAGTAGGTCCGGGCCTCGCCGGCCAGCCTGGCGGCGAACGACGCCGCACCGACTCTGGTCGTGGTCATCCGGCCGTTCCCGGCCGCCACGAAGCTGCCGGACATGAGCGCGTCGTCCGGCAGCTTGGCCACCGGCTCGGCCTCGCCGCTGAGCAGCGACTCGTCGACCTCAAGCCCGCCAGACCGCAGCACCGTGCCGTCGGCGACGATCTGGTCGCCTGGCTGCAGTTCCAGCACGTCGCCGAGCACCACCTCGGCGGCCGGGATCTCCTGTATCACCCCGTCGCGCAGCGTCCTGGCGGTGGGCGCGTGCAGCACGGTCAGCCGGTCCAGGGTGCGCTTGGCGCGCAGTTCCTGCACGATGCCGATCGCGCTGTTGGCGACCAGGACAAAGCCGAACAAGCCGTCCTGGAGCGGGCCGACGATCGCGATCACGACGAAGAGCGCGCCGAGGATCGCGTTGAATCTCGTCAGGACGTTGGCACGGAAGATCTGGGCAACCGTCCTCGTCGGCTGCCGCCCCTGGTCGTTGACCTGACCCGCCTGCACCCGCTCGGCGACCTGCGCCGAGGTCAGCCCAATCCGGGCAAGCTCAGGGGCCTGCGCCGCCGTGCTGCCGGCCTGCAGGCTCATGGCTCTATCCTCTCGGCTCGCCCGGCCCTGCGCCACAGGCCCTTCGTCCCAGCCGGGCCGTGTACTTAGGCCCTATCAGCGGCGCCGCTGCCAGGCGAAGCTGTGAGCATGAGAGCGATGCGGCCACGCGCTCGCCTCCGGGCGATCGGATCGCGGGCGATCGTCCCGGCGCAGCGGGGCGGCGGGCATTCAGACGAGAGTGCCGAGCCCCGGCCGGCGATGCTCTACCGGATCGACTGGGACGGCCTGCGAAAGGCGGCTCGGGCGTGCTGCTGCCCGGCACAGCCGGCCGTGATGGTCGTCATCCCGCCCGCTCCGGGCCGCGGGCACCGGACGGACCTGCTGCTGTGCATGCACCACTTCCGGATGTCCAGGGAAGCGCTCACGGCAGCCGGGGCTATGGTGCTCGGCCCGGACCGCGAGCTGATCGCCCCAGACGCCGTCGCCTACCTGCCGGCGGCTGTCCGTTAGGGCGGGCGTGCCCTCTTGAGGCACGCCCTAGCTGCCGACGGTGGCCAGAGCCGCGCGGAGCCGGGCTGCCGCCTCGGTGGCTACCGGACGAAGTCCTTCCGCACCGGTGACCGCCACCATCGTCATCGGGTCGAGCGCCTCGATGACGGTCTGACCGTCCTGGGTCCGCACCACCACGTTGCAGGGCAGCAGAAGCCCGATCTGGCGGTCCTGCGATAGCGCCCGGTGCGCGAGCGGCGGGTTGCAGGCACCGAGGATCAGGTAGTCCTCCATCTGCTCGCCAAGCTTGGCGAGCAGCGTGGCCTGGACGTCGATCTCGGTCAGCACGCCGAAGCCCTGCGACTTCAGCGCGTCGCGCACTTGCTCGACCGCCTCGGCGAACGGCGTCGCCGTCCGGACGGTGAATCCGTAGTCCATGGTCGCTCCCGTACGGCAGTTCGCTGGTTCAGGCGAGGGTGAGGAAGAGCCGTTCAAGCTCCTCGGTGCTCATCGCCGAGTTGCCGTTGAGGCACTGGCGCATGTTGCTGGCGACGATCTTGAACCCGGCCCGGTCGAGTGCCCGCGACACGGCGGCCAGCTGAGTGACGATATCCCGGCACTCTCGTCCGGACTCCACCATGGCGATCACGCCGGCCAGCTGGCCCTGAGCACGTCGCAGCCGGTTGAGCACCGCGGCACGCGCGTCGTCGTCTTCGACAGTCTTGACGGTCTCGGCACTCTCGCCAGTCGTCATCGGTAGCTTCTTTCCCTTACTCGTGCTCTGACCCGGCGCCCGGGCGGACCGCACGCACCAGCGTGTCGATCGCGTCCTTGTCGCCGTCGGGTGTCGTGACGGGCCGCTTACGGCGCTCGGCTACATCGATCCGCAGACCGGGCAGCGCCGACACGATCTCCTGCGGAGTGTGCAGCCTGACCGGGTCCTGCGGCCCGCCCGTGCCGTGCTCCAGGTTCTCCCGGTCATGGCCGACCAGCAGCAGCGTCCCGCCAGGAGCGAGCGCCGCGGCAGCCCGGGCGAGGATCGGGGTCAGGTCAGCGATCGGCAGCTGCAGGTACGCGATCAGCACCAGGTCGAAGCCGGACGGCTCAGGCTGGTACTCGCGCAGGTCGGCGGTGACCCAGTCCACGCTCACGCCGCGCTGCGCGGCAAGATCAGCCGCCCTGGCCACGCCGACGGCCGAGAAGTCGACGGCCGTCACCTTCCAGCCCTGGCTGGCGAGCCAGATCGCGTTCCGTCCCTCGCCGGTGGCCAGGTCGATGGCACGACCAGGACTCAGGCCGGCCAGCTGCTCGACCACGAACCGGTTCGGTCCGGCACCCCAGATCAGCTCAGGACCGGCATAACGCTCGTCCCACGCCTGTCGCTCCACGCTTGCCGTCTCCTTCGCTCGCCCGGCCGCTCCGCAGCCCTGCGTCTGCCGACGCCGGCCGCCCGGTTCCGGGCGGCCGCGCCGCTGGCGCCGCTGCTCAGGCGTCGGTACCCTTCGCGGCTGCCTGGCCAGCGCCGACCTCGGCGCGGACCTCGTCCATGTTGACGTTGCGCGCCTGGGCGATCAAGTCCTCGAGCGAGCCCTCGGGCAAGGCGCCCGGCTGCGCGTAGATGATGACCTTGTCCCTGATGACCATCAGGGTCGGGATCGAGGTGATGCTGAAAGCCTGCGCCAGTTCGGGCTGTGCCTCGGTGTCGACCTTGGCGAAGACCAGGTCGGAATGCTTCTCCGAGGCGCGCTCGAAGATCGGGCCGAACATCCGGCACGGACCGCACCAGGATGCCCAGAAGTCCACGAGAGCCATGTCAGCCTCGCCGACCACCGTGTCGAAGTTCTGCGCCGTCAGTTCGACTGTCGCCACTGCATTGCCTCCGTTCCGCCTGGGCATCACTCCCTAGGATACCCGCAGGGGTATCAACCTAAGGACGGGCACTGGCATTCCCGGCGACCCGCGGCGTCGCGCGGCAGGGCCTAGCTCGCGCCCCGCAGCGCCTGGCCGACGGTCAGCCTGCTGCTGACCGTCACAACGCCGTCCACGCCGGAGGCGATTCCGACGGCCTCGCTGATCAGGTCGGCACTGCGCAGTTCCCCGGTGAGCGTCACCTCACCGTCGGCAACGGACACGGTCACCTGAGCCAGGCGGCCGTCCTGCACCTGCGCGAGGTTGGCGGTGATCTCGGCGGCGATGTCGTCATCTGGCCGCAGGAAGACACTCAGCAGGTCGTTGCGGCTGACCATGCCGATCAGTTCCCTGTCGGCGTTGACGACGGGCAGCCGGGTGATGTTGTGCCCGTTCATCAGGCGGGCCGCCGCTCCGAGCGGAGCGTCCGGATGGATCGTGATCGCGGGCGAGGTCATCAGCTCGCTGGCCGTGACCGCCCTGGCCTGCTGCCGTTCATGCCGGGTGCGCCTGGGCAGCCCGGAGCCTACCCGGCTGAAGGCCCGCTCTTCCTTGCGCAGCACGTCGGCCTCGGACACGATGCCGAGCACGTGCCCGCCACCCGAGGTGACCGGCACCGCGCTCAGGCCGTTCTCCGCCAGCACCCTGGCGACCTGCTTGTAGGGCATGTCCTTGCCGATCCTGACCACGTCGGTCGCCATCACGTCGGCGACGCGCCAGCGTCCCTGTAGCGGGATGCCCCCGGCGACGTTCGATCCGGCCGTGGACGTGCCGACGGCCTGGGGGCCTGACGATCCTTCCGTGGGCGCGGTGTCCTGGCCGGCCTTGTGCGAGCGGACCGTCTCGACCGCCCGTGCGACGTCCGCCTCGCTCGCCTCGCCTTGCAGCGTCTGGTAGTACACCGAGCCGAGGTCCCGGAGCATCGACTGCAAGTACTCCTCTTTCCGGCTCATGGCGACCTCCACTGGTCCAGTCGACAGGCCCGCGTCTTTGGCCCTACCCGGATCTCATCATCTGATGACCCGAGGCGGCAGGGCCGAAGTGCCGTGGGCGGCCGGGACGTGGGTCCTGAGGTCCTGACCTGCGCCGACGGCGCAGCGCAGGCAGGCGGAAGGAAACGCCGCACGGCCTGACGGGACCAACGACCCTCTGCCTGGAATCCAAAGACCCTGCCCAGGATGATGCCCCTCGGCGAGAGTCGAAATACAGGATGACGCCGAAGGCGCCCTCCAGCGCTTCGTTACGCGGCGCGGTCGAGAGGCGCTGCGCCTGACTGCTGAGCGGATGGAGGCCCGAGATGCTGAAAGTTCTTGCACGCGAAGGCGTTCTGCGGCGGGTCATCGAGGCGGCCTCGGCCGCGCCATCCATTCATAACACGCAGCCGTGGCGGTTCGTCGCGGTCGCTGACGACCTGCTCGAGGTTCGCGCGGACCCGGGCCGGGCGCTGTGGGTCGCCGACCCGCACGCCAGGGCGCTGTACATGAGCTGCGGCGCCGCGCTGTTCAACATCCGCACGGCGATCAGGATGACCGGCTACAACCCGCTGGTGTGGCCACTGCCGCATCCGAGATTCTCGCCGATGGTGCTCGCGGTAGTCCAGGCCGAGCCCGGCCGGTCACCGAGCTTCGCCGAGCGCGAGATGTACGAGGCGATCTGGCACCGGCACACCAACCGGGCACCGTTCACCGACGAGCCAGTCTCCGACTCCATCCGGGTAGCCCTAGAGCAGGCCGCCGGCTTTGAGTTCGCGACCTTGCGGATGCTGTCTGACCGGGACGCGGCGACGGTCGTCGAGCTGGCCGACAGGGCCTCGGCAGAGCTGGCCGGCGATGTCGAGCACCAGATCGAGATGCAGAACTGGATCGCGACGGACAGCCAGACCGACGGCATACCAGCGGAGGCGCTGCCTTCCCAGCCGAGCAGGAAGCCCGGACCAGTGCGCACCGACATGACCTCCGCCGCGCCCGCCGTCCACCGGCCCAGCCGCGACTACGAGCACTCGCCCCAGCTAGCCGTGCTCACGACGGAACGCGATGAGCCGGGCGACTGGCTGCGGGCCGGCCAGGCACTGCAGCGGGTGCTGCTGACCGCGACGACGCACGGCCTCGCGACATCGTTCCTGTACCAGCCGATCGAGCTGCACGATATGCGCGGCGCGAACGCGCCGGCCTGGCCATGGCAGGAGAACCCGCAGATCGTGATCAGGTTCGGCTTCGGTCAGGACCAGCCTGGCTCGCCGCGACGGCCGCTGGACGACGTCCTCACCAGGGCAGCGGCCGAGCAGAGCCTGCCGCGCCGCTAGCAGACGGGGCGCGGCTCCAGCCGGGCCTGCGGCCGGTACCGGCCAGCGCGGGCTAGATCCTGGCGACCGGCGGTTTCCTGGCGATGGGCGGTTTCCTGGCGATCAGGCTTCCGATCTCGGCCAGGAGCCTGGGCGCCGCGGCCATGCTTCGTGCCGGGTCGGGTTCGAGCTGAGCGAGTGAGTACACGGCGGTGAAGCCGGCCGCGGCGAGCTCGGCGTCGGTCAGCTGGACCCGGCCAGCGACTACCGCGACAGGCACGCCGCGCCGGGCGGCGGCGCGGGCCACGCCGAGCGGTGCCTTGCCGCCCAGCGTCTGCCAGTCCAGGCTGCCCTCGCCGGTGATCACCAGGCTAGCCTCGGCAAGCTTGGCGTCGAAGCCGGTAAGCGAGAGCACCAGCTCGATGCCTGGCACGAGTCGCGCCCCGAGATAGGCAAGCGCGCCGAACCCGGTCCCTCCGGCCGCGCCCGCGCCCGGGCCGAGGAAACGGGCAACGTCTGCGCGCGTCGCCGGGCCGCTCAGCTCGGCCCAGCGGGCTAGCGCACGGTCGAGCAGCGCGACCTCGGCCGACGTAGCGCCCTTCTGCGGGCCGAACACCGCCGCGGCTCCGGACGGCCCGAGCAGCGGATTGTCGACATCGCAGGCCACCTCGAATCGCACGGCCCGCAGCCGGCCGTCCAGACCGGCCAGGTCGATTCGGGCCAGGGCGGCCAGGGCGGCACCGCCGCGAGGCGAGTCGGTGCCGCGCTCGTCGGTCAGCCGCGCGCCGAGGGCCTGCACCATGCCCGCCCCGCCGTCCGTGCTCGAGCTGCCGCCCAGGCCGAGC
>DASWAA010000350.1:0-2329 GCA_036391385.1 Streptosporangiaceae bacterium | reverse complement strand
GAGTTCGGCGTGAACAACGACCCGGCGGGACTGGCGGAATGGCTGCTGGCCGCCGGCGAGCTAGCCGGGCTCGACAAGCAGATCAAGGCGATGGCGTACTTCGACGCGAACGGCATCGACAGCAACGGGCACCCGTTTCAGGACTGGCTCGGCGGCAATAAGCCTGCGCTGACAGCCTTCGCCGACATGCTCCGCTGGCCGGAGTTCCGTCCCGTCGTCGCATACCGCGCATGACCACCAGGCGGGCGGACCCGGGCGACAGCGAGCGGGCGGAGTACCTGCGGGAGGTTTGTGCCCTGCTCTGGCCTGCACCCGCCCGTACTGTGCTCACCTCGTCGCGCGCCGAGCCGGCCGGCCCGGGCGACAGCGAGCTGATCGTGCTGCCCGGGCTGCGCCGGCCCCGGCTTGTCGTGCCGCACGAGCGCAAGGCTAGCGCCGCCGCCGTGATCGGGTACGGCAAGCCAGTATCGGCGGTTAGCAAGGTAGCTGCCAGGACCCTGGCCGTCGCGCTGGCCAGCGGACTGGGCAGCGCGCTGCTTCGTGATCGTCTCCTCGTACGGGTCCCAGCCGGCGGCCAGACCATCGAGGCCTATCTGAGCGACGTGCTCGGGCAGCGGATCACGATCAGCATGCACCTCGGAGCGGCCCGGGCCAACCGCAAGCCAGTCCTGCAGCTGCTCACCGCTGCTGGCGACACCGTCGGTTACGCCAAGATCGGAGTCAGTCCGCTGACAGCCGACCTCGTCCGAGCCGAGCACGCGGCACTGACCCGGCTGGCGGCAGCCAGCTTTACCCGCATCGAGCTACCGCGGGTGCTCGACTACGGCGACTGGCGGGGCCTGGCCGTCCTGGTTCTGACCCCGCTGCCGGTGCGGCGCAGGCGCGTGCCAGTGCGACCAGCCCGGCTGGCACCGGCCATGGCCGAGCTCGCGGGCAGCGACGGGCTGCGAGCGGCACCCCTGGCCGCGAGTGAGTACTGGCGGGAACTCGGCACCCGGCTGGACGGGCTTCCCGGCGGCCCGGACGCCGATGCACTGCGGACGGCGCTCGGTAAGCTCGCCAGCCGGGCCGGAGGCACCGAGCTCTGCTTCGGCTCCTGGCATGGCGACTGGACACCATGGAACATGGCAAGCACCGCAGGCGGGCTGCTGGTCTGGGACTTCGAGCGGTTCGCCGCCGGAGTCCCGGTCGGCTTCGACGCCCTGCACTACTGGCTGCAGGAGCAGGTCGTACCAGGCCGGCGCGACCCCGCCGCGACCGCCGCACAGAGCGTGCGGCGGGCTCCGGCACTGCTCGAGCCGTTCGGTGTCGCGCCGCCGTGCGCCCGCCTGACCGCACTGGTCTACCTGGCTGAGCTTTCGGTACGGTACCTCGCGGACCGGCAGGAACATGCCGGGGCGAGGCTGGGCGCACCGCGGCGCTGGCTGATCCCGGCACTGACCGCCGGGGCCAGCCAGCTCTAGTCCGCCAGACCAGAGGCCAGGTCGCGCCGGCCCGCCTAGTACCACCTCAGGAGAGTGACCGCCATCACCAGATCCGTCGCCCCGCCCGCCAGGCGCGCAGTACACCTGCTGTCGGTGACTGCCGGGCGCCTGACCAGTCCGATCAGGATGCTTCCTGGTTTCCTGATCGGCGGCGCCCAGCGCTGCGGCACTACCTCGCTGTACCGGGCGCTCAGCCAGCACCCAGACGTGCGCAAGGCGGTGCTGCACAAGGGCGTGCATTTCTTCGACATGAACTACGACAAGGGCATGGGCTGGTACCGGGCGCATTTCCCGTTGCGAGCAAGCGGCCTGACGTTCGAGTCCAGTCCGTACTACCTGTTCCACCCCCTCGCCGCCGACCGAATCGCCCGCGACTTGCCCGACGTCAGGCTGCTGGTCCTGGTCCGCGACCCGGTGGAGCGCGCCTACTCGGCGCACGCCCACGAGCTGGCGCGGGGATTCGAGACCGAGCCGTTCGAGCGCGCCCTGGAACTCGAGCCGCTGCGGCTGCGCGGTGAGGCCGAGCGGATCGTCGCCGACCCCGGCTACCTCAGCTACAGCCATCAGCACCATGCCTACCTGGCCCGCGGGCGGTACGTGGAGCAGCTGGACCGGATCGAGGCCATCATCGGGGCGCAGCGGATCCACGTCATCGACAGCGGCGATTTCTTCACCGACCCCGAGCCCGTCTACCACGGGGTGCTTGAGTTCCTCGGACTGCCCGACCAGGACAACCCGCCGTTCGAGCGGCACAACTCCCGGCCCCGCGCGCCGATGCCGCAGTCGCTGCGCTCGCGGCTGAGCGACCATTTCGCGCCGTTCGACGAGCAGCTGACCAGGTGGCT
>DASWAA010000349.1:0-12106 GCA_036391385.1 Streptosporangiaceae bacterium | reverse complement strand
CTGACGATCGTCCCGTAATTCTGCGGAAGCATGCCGGACGTGCCTGTGCACCGCATAGCAGCAACCCTCGGTTTCTTTGCGGCCGACTGCGTGTTCGCCTTCGGCTGGGCTGCCTTCTTGCCCGACGCGTGAGCGAGCCTGGCGCCGTGCGAGGCGGCGGAGGCATTGCCACGGCCGCTGGACTTCTTGGCCGGCCGAGAGTGGCTGGACCGACGGTTCGACGTACCGGCCTGATGCGCGGCCTGCCTGATCGACGCGCTCGGGGCCGCCGATGCGAGGCTGCTGGTCAGTGGGATGGCGGCGATTCCGGCGACTGCCGCGACTGCGACGGCGACGATGCCTGCTCGCAGGTATGTTTTCTTGATCTTCGACGGCGCCTGGTGGCGGCCTGTCCTCGGGTTGCGCCGGATCTGGGCGCGGATCGTGGTCGGGAGCTTCGTGATGAGTGCTGAGACTGCTTTCAAGAACTGCCTAACGCCGGGCCTCCGCCCAGCTACTCAGCGAACCGCGCCTCTCACCAGGCCTGACATGTGCGAGCCTTGGCACACACAATCAGGCACTATATGCTAGACAATACTATAACGTCCAAATCCGGCAGACGGCCCATAGGCCATGATCATCGAGAAACCCAGGCAGGCCTGATGTTCCGAACGATCACGGCTTGCTCTGTGGGATGGCTCACTGTATCGCCGCCGAGCTGCTTGATCACGAGCCTGGCCTGCTCCACATTCCATGCGGTCGACCTGGAGGTCATCGAGACCATCAAGCGGAGCACTCGGCCGTACTTCGTGCTCCAGGGCAATGTCTGCGCGCTGCTAGCCGCTAAGGACCACGTCAACGTGTTCCTCTACGACGGGGGTATCGTGCCTGATCCCGATGGCATCATCACGGCTGGGCACAACAACAAGACCGCTCGGACCGTCGCCTTCTGGCAAGGCGACGCCATCAACGGTCCGGCGCTGATCGCCATGTTCCGGCAGATCATCGCCGACAACCGGGCGGGCGGCTGGCGCAAGCTCAAGCCAGACGCGCCCGCAGGTGCCTGATGTTACTCAGCCTGCGCGATCACCTCAGCCTGCGCGATGACCGGCATGGTGCCTGCCTGATCCGCCAAATTATCCCGAAGCCAGCGGACCGCGGCCTTAGCTGGCGGTCTGGTCGTCGAGCTCGGCGACCGGGGCGTTCTTCTTCACAGACTCGATGCCGTTCAGCGCCGCAGCCTTGCTCTCGTAGTGCTCGGAGGTGGCGATCACCTGGCCGTTCGTCGCCACGAGATTGAAGTGGAACTTCCCGCTCGCGCCCTTCTTGAGTACGAATTTGCTTGCCATCGCTAATCCCTTCTGTAGCCGAACTGGTGCGTCGCCCTCCCCCGCTGACAGTCAGACGGTTCGACGGTGGTGCACCACTACGTGGTGATTCCCGAAGCGTAGCGGAAGCCCATAGGAAGGCCTTAGGCCGCGCGGGCTGGCGAGCCACGGAGTCGTTAGCTGATCAGGAAGACCGGGTAGCCGGGGGCCATCTCCAGCAGCCTGGCGTCGGAGGCGCTGGCATCGACGCCGTCGAAGAACACGCCCACCTCGACCTTCCACCGCTTGAGGTAAGCGCGCAGGATCGGCGGCTTCTGGTCATCAGACAGCTCGGTCGCGGTGAAGCGCTCGATCTTGCGGCCAACCCGGAGCTCGCCGGTACCGGCCACTCGCAGGTTGCGCACCCACTGGGTGTGACCGCGCGGCGCGACCAGGTACCTGCGGCCGTCGACGGTGAGCAGGTTCACCGGGTTCGACCGGAGCTCGCCGCTGGTCCGGCCGCGCACGTACAGCACGCGACTCCCCCAGACGCTGATTCCTCGCCGGGTTAGCCAGGCGACGGTGGCGTTGAAGGCCCGGAAATTCCGGAGCCCCGCTGACGTCGTCGGGATAACGTACCGGGAGCTGGCGGGACCTGAACTGTCTGGCGAACCGGGGCTGGCTGACATCTGACTCTCCCTCATGTGCGAGCGCTGCTCTCTATATAGAGCAGTGTGCTCGAACGGTCGGACAAAGTCAAGAGCAGCGCTCACGTTTCGGCTCGCCCGCACGCGGTGGGTGGCGGGCGGTGTAATACCGGGCGGCGTGATAGCCGTCGACACCGTCCCTGCGAAGCCCTGCCCCACGCGACCGCCCGGATCCGAGCCGGGCAGGCGTCAGCGGCGCGGTCCGCCAACTTGAAATGAAAACGGTTTTCATATAGGTTCACCGATGACCAGGGGGTCGCGGCAGGCGATGACCGCTCGACTGGCCCGGTGCCCGGGAATCTGGATCGGCGAGACGCGGGGTGTGCAGCGATGAGGCGTCCGGACGCACGCGGGGCCGTGCCGTCCTGGACCTTGCTCGCCGTCACGCTGCCGGCCGTGCTCGCGCTCGTCGCCTCGTGCAGTTCGTCGGTCGCGCTCGCGCCGGTGGCCAGGGACGGCCGGGTGATCCAGGTGGTGGCCGCGGAGAACTTCTGGGGCAGCATCGCCAGGCAGGTCGGCGGCCGCCACGTGCATGTGCTGAGCATCATCAGCAACCCGAACACCGATCCGCACAGCTACGAGCCGACGGCAGCCGATGCCAGGGCGATCGCGCTGTCCCGGCTTGTGATCGAGAACGGCGTCGGCTATGACCCCTGGATGCCGAGGCTGCTCGCCGCCGACCAGGGGCAGCAGCGCGTGCTGGATGTCGGCAGCATGCTCGGTGTCCCGGCCGATGGCAATCCGCACCGCTGGTACAGCCCGGCCGACGTGCGGGCCGTGATCTCCCGGCTGGCCGCTGAGTACGCGAGGATCGACCCGGCAGACAAGGCCTACTATTCCAGGCGCCGTGCTTACGTCGACACGGTCGCCCTGCGGCCCTATCACTCGCTGATCGCCACGATCAGGGCCAGGTACGGGGGCACGCCGGTTGGCGCCTCGGAGTCCATCTTCGCGATGCTGGCTCCCGCGCTCGGGCTCCGGCTGATCACTCCGTACTCTTTTCTCAAGGCGATCAGCGAGGGCACGGAGGTCTCGGTCGCCGACAAGCAGGTCATCGACCACCAGATCAGGCACCACCTGATCAGGATCTACGTCTACAACAGCCAGAACCTCACGCCTGACGTGCAGGCACAGCTCGCGGCGGCGAAGGCGGCACACATCCCGGTCACGACGATCACCGAGACGCTGGCCCCGCCATCCGACACCTTCCAGGCCTGGCAGGTCAGGCAGCTTCACGGCATCGAGGCGGCGCTCGCCAGGGCAGCCGCCCTGGCCCGGACGACGGGACACTAGCCGCGATGCTAGGAGCACGAAGGGCCGCCGGGACGGGGACCGTCACGAAGATGGACGAGGCAGTGCGATTCGACCGCGCCGAGGCGGTGGTGGCTGGCCGCGTCATCTGGTCGGACGTCAGCCTCAGTCTCGCCGCCGGTGAGTTCATGGCCGTGCTCGGGCCCAACGGCGCCGGCAAGTCCACGCTGGTCAAGGCCGCGCTCGGCCTGGTCGCACTCTCCGCCGGGTCGGTGACCGTGCTCGGGCGCCCGGCGGGGCAGGCCGGCCGTGAGATCGGCTACCTGCCGCAGCGGCGCAGCTTCGATGCCGGGCTCCGGGTCCGCGGCATCGACGTGGTCAGCCTCGGCAGCGACGGCGAGCGATGGGGCGTGCCGCTCCCGCTGGTCGGCAAGTTCATGCCCTCTCGCCGTGCTGCCGCCGAGCGGGTGCACGAGGTGATCGACCTGGTCGGTGCCACCGCCTATGCGACGCGCCCGATCGGCCAGGTCTCCGGTGGCGAACAGCAGCGGCTGCTGATCGCGCAGGCCCTGGTCAGGCGACCGCGGCTGCTGGTACTCGACGAACCGCTGGACAGCCTCGACCTGCCCAGCCAGGCAGCGGTCGCCGCGCTGATCTCCAGGATCTGCCGCGAGCAGAGCGTGAGCGTCATGCTGGTCGCCCACGACGTCAATCCGATCCTGCCTTACCTCGACTGCGTCGCGTACCTGGGCCAGGGCGGAGCCGCCTGCGGCGCGCCGGACCAGGTCATCACGTCGCAGACGCTCAGCGCGCTGTACCGGACTCCGGTCGAGGTGCTGCGCGCCTCTGACGGCCGGCTTGTCGTGGTGGGCGAGCCGGAGGTGCCGGCGCGGCACACCGACCGGCACGCGGACGCGACAGGCCGGGCATGATCCTGGCCGGGAGTCCGCTGGTGGTCACACCCAGCTGGAACCTGATCAGCGACGTCAGGCAGCTGTTCCTCTTTCCCTTCATGGTCAGCGCGTTCCGGGCGGGCACGATCGTCGCTGTGCTAGCCGGCGCACTTGGCTGGTTCATGGTGCTGCGGCGGCAGGCCTTCGCCGGGCACACGCTGGCGATCGTGTCCTTCCCTGGCGCGGCCGGGGCGATCCTGGCGGGGATCAGCGTGACGGTCGGCTACTTCGGCGCGGCCATCGCGGCCGCGCTGGTGATCGCCGCGGTGCCGCGATCACTGGGCGGGCGGGCCAGGAGCAGCGAGTCGGCCATCATCGGGACTGTGCAGGCCTTCGCGCTGGCCTGCGGCGCGCTGTTCATCAGCTTGTACGGCGGGTTCCTCAGCGCCCTGTTGACCGGCCTGCTGTTCGGCTCCTTCCTCGGCATCTCCCCCAGCCAGGTGGTCACCTTGCTCGCCGTGGCGGTGGTGGCACTCGCAGTGCTCGCGGTGATCGGCAGACCGCTGTTCTTCGCGAGCGTGGATCCGGATGTAGCGGCGGCGCGAGGGGTCCCGGTCCGGCTGCTGAGCACCGTCTTCCTGATCCTGCTCGGCTGCGCGGCGGCCGAGGTCAGCCAGATTACCGGTGCGCTGCTGGTCTTCGCCCTGCTCGTGATGCCGGCGGCGACCGCGCAGCAGCTGACTGCGCGGCCGATGCCCAGCTTCGCGCTGACGATCCTCTTCGGCCTGGCGACCGTCTGGCTTGGGCTGGCTGTCGCCTATTTCTCGATCTATCCGGTCGGCTTCTACATCACGACCTTCGGCTTCGCCGGGTATGTGCTCGCGGCGGCCGGCCGGATCGTCGTCGACCGGGCGCGCCGGCCGGTCCGGGCCAGGGCCGCGGTGACCTCGGGATGACCGGGCTGCGCGTAGCCGCCGGTCCTCTGACCGGCCTGTCGAGCATCGCGGACCAGCCGTTCCTGCGGTACGCGTTCGTGGCAGGCGCTTTCATCGCCGCCGCGTCGGGCCTGGTTGGCTACTTCGTGGTGCTGCGCTCGCAGGTGTTCACCGGCGACGCGCTCAGCCATGTCGCGTTCACCGGGGCCCTGGCGGCGCTCGCGGCCGGAGCGGATCTCCTGATCGGCTTGTACGGCGCCTGCGTGGTAGTCGCCCTGGCGCTGGCCGCTCTCGGCCGCCGCGGTCAGGCCGACGACACCGTCACGGGGAGCGTGTTCGCCTGGATACTCGGGCTCGGCGCGCTGTTCCTGCGGATCTACATGACGTCTCCGACCGGCGCGAATGGCACGTCGGGCGTGAGCGTGCTGTTCGGCACGATCTTCGGGCTGTCAGCCGCGCAGGCTGTCACCGACTCGGCGGTTGCCGCCGGGGTCTGCGTGGCAATGCTCGTGATCGCCCGACCGCTGCTCTTTGCCAGCATCGACGAGGCGGTAGCCAGCGTCCGCCGGGTCCCGGTCCGGCTGCTCGGATTCCTGTTCCTCGGCCTGGTGGGAGTCACTGCCGCCGCCGCGACCCAGGCCGTCGGCGCGCTGCTGCTGCTCGGGCTGCTCGCAGCGCCCGCCGGAGCGGCTCAGCGGCTGACCGCCCGGCCGTTCGCCGGAATGTGGCTGTCGGCCGGGCTGGCGGTCTTCGCCATGTGGGCCGGCCTGCTGCTTGCCTACGCCGTGCCCCAGATCCCGCCGAGCTTCGGGATCCTGGCGGTCGCGACCGGCAGCTACCTGAGCGTGATCGCCGTGACCGCGAATATCGGCCGCCCCGAACGAGTGCCCGGCTAACGTCATACCGTGGACGTGACCTATGTCTTCGCCTGCCTGATCGTCCGCGATCGCGACGCGGCGGCTGCCTGGTATTCCCGGCTGTTTGGCCGCCCCCCGACCTTCCTGCCCAACGAAGCCGAGGCGGTCTGGCAGTTGGCTGGAACGGCGTCGCTCTACGTGCTCGCCGACCCGGACCGCGCTGGGCGCGGCATCGCGACGCTCGTCGTCGATGACCTTGCCGCTCTCGTAGCCGAGGTCAGCGGGCGCGGCATCGTTCCAGGCGCCATGGAGGAAATCCCCGGCGCGGGCCGCAAGGTCGTGATCACCGATCCCGATGGCAATACGGTATCAATCGTGCAGATCACCGGAACTGGGGCATAGCGCGTCCCCATTCGGCCAGCGAATCGAGGACCGGCCTGAGCGTGAGCCCCCGCGCGGTCAGGGAGTACTCCACCCGGGGCGGGATCTCGGCGTACATCGCCCGCTCTACCAGCCCGGCTTCTTGCAGCTCGCGCAGACGGTCGGTGAGCGTCTTCGGCGAGATACCCGTCAGGGACGCCCGCAGCTCGGAGAAGCGCTTGGTCCCCGTGAGCAGGTCCCGGATGACCAGCATGGTCCACTTGCCGTCAAGGACCCGGACGGCCCGGGCCACCGGGCAGCTCTCGTCCAGACACTCGTCCACGTGTTTCCTCAGCTCAGCGCCGTTAGTTCAGAACATGATACTAGTTCACTCTTTGACAACCGACCTCGGCTCGCGCCTACCGTCAGGGCATCACGTCCGACGCGAGCAAAGGACACAGTCATGAGACAGCTGCGCATCACCTTGATCACCATCGGCGCCTTCCAGCTCGTCCTTGGGCTGGCATTCCTCGCCGCGCCAGCCACGACCGCCCACCTGCTCGGCCTGCACCCGGCCGCACCGGCCTGGGCCACCTGGCTGTTCGCGATGATGGCCGCCCGCTTCCTCGGGTACGCCGCCGGGATGTTCGCCGCCGCCCGGGACCCGTGGCGCCACCGGACCTGGATCGACACCATGATCGCCATCCAGGCCGTCGACTGGGCGGCCACCCTCGGCTACCTGCTGGCAGCCGAGCTGACCTTGCGTCAGGTCGGCACCGCGGCCTTCATGCCGGTGATCTTCATTGCCGCTCTCCTGCGCTGGCGTCCCCGGCGCGGGACCGCCGCCCGGCCGGGGCCAGCGTCCGAGCCGGTTCGCGCGGGGCGACCATGAAGCGCACGTACCGCCTGCTCTACCGGCTGCGGGCGACTCCCTGGGACGACGGCCAGATCCCCGCTGCCCTTGCCGCCATGGTCGGCGGCTGGCCAGGCACGCCCGGCCTTGCCGTCGATCTCGGCTGCGGAAACGGCGGGCAGGCGCGCTACCTCGCTGCCCGGGGATGGGCGGTGACCGGTGTCGACTTCATCCCTGAGGCGATCGACGCCGCCCGCCGCGGCGACGCGGATGCCATGGTCAGCTGGCGGGTGGCCGACGTGACCCGGCCATCGGCGGTCGATCCCGATGGCACGCTGGCGGGCCAGGTCACGCTCCTGCTCGACAATGGCTGCCTGCACGGCATATCTGACCGCGACCGACCCGGATGGGCGCGCACTGCCGACGCCCTGGCCGCACCGGGATGCCGGCTGCTGGTACGGGCGGCCGCCCGCGGCCATCGGCGCATCGGTCCTTCCGGCATCAGCCCCGGTGAGCTAGCCGCGCTGCTCGGCAACCGATGGAGCCCTGGCCGCTCACCCGGGCCTGGCTGGTTCCTGTTCACTCGCGCCAGCGGCGGGGAGTCCGCAGTCCGCCCGCGCCGGGCGCACTGATCAGAGCACGTCGTCGTTGATCGCGTCGATGCGATCGGCAAGCTCAGCGGCGGTCGCGGGCCGCGCGGACGGGTTCTTGTCGATAGCCGCCGCGATCACCTCGCGAGCCCCGGGCGGCAGGCTGGCGGAGAACTCGGGCTCGTGTGACAGCACCCGGCGCATCGCGAGCATCGTGTTGTTCGAGGGCAGGTCCCCGTACAGCCCGGTGCCGGTCAGGGCGCGGTGCAAGGTGGCCCCGAGCGCGAAGATGTCAGTGGCACGCGACGGCAGCTCGCCGCGGATGACCGCCGGGTCAAGGTACTCCACCGATTCGGCCGAGCCTAGGCCCGTGATGGTCAGCCCCGGTGTGAGGAGCTGGCTGAGCCCGAGGTCGCTCAGCTTCGCGCCCGTGTCGTGCAGCATGATGTTGGCGGGCTTGATGTCGTTGTGCGCGATCCCGGCCTCGTGCAGCGCGTGCGCAGCCCGGGCCGCGTCGGCTACCGCGTCGAGAGCCCGCCGCGCGCTCAGGCTGCCCGCCGCGTCCTCGAGCGACCCCGCGGGCAGGTACTCCATCGAGTAGTACAGGTCATCGCCCTGCTGGCCGGCGTCGTAGAGCGTGACCAGGAACGGTGACCTGACAGCGGCGAACGCGGCAAGCTCGCGGGTGGCCCGGCGGAACGTGTCCTGGCTGTTCGAGCCGGAGAGCACCTTCACCGCGACCAGGTCGGCGTCGATGTTCAGCCGCTGCGGGCGCTGAGCGAGGTAGAAGACGCCGTGGTTACCCCCGCCGAGCATCCTGATGAAACGGTAATCCGCGATGCCGGCCCGGTCGGCGGCAAGGCGTGCGTCGCTACTGTTCACGGCTGTCTGCTCTCCTGCTGGCTGCTGTTCCGCTCGTTGCTGTTCTGCTCGCTGGTGCTCTGCTCGCTGGTGCTTCGCTGGCCGTCGCGTCCGTTCAGTGCCTGAACCCACTGATCGGGATCATCGCTCGCCTCGTTACTGCCCGCCACGACGGTGAGGTGCACGTCACCGTCGCCCTCGGCGCCGGCCGGCCCGACGACGATCGCGCCTGCCGGCTGCGTTCCCGCGCTGGCCGCCAGCCCTCGCCTGGTGAGATCCGAAGCCAGGGAGGTACTCGCGCGGCCTGCTGGCGTTAGTACCAGGTCGACGTCCCTGGCGACCGACAGCTGCGCGGCGACCTGCACCGCTGCCTCGCCATCTGAGCTGCGAGACCAGCGCGCGACGGCTGCGGACGGGGACGGCGGAAGCGGTTTCGCGACAGTTACCAGCTGGGTCGTGCCGTCAGCCCGGAGCGCCTCGGCAAGACCGGCGCTGATGCCCGGACCGAGCACGATCGTGCCGGGTCCGGCTGCGGCGACATAACCGGGCAGTTCGGCGCTGACGTCGTCGCTGAACCTGGACTGCACGACCGCGGCCACACCACGCGCTTGCGCCGCGTCGGTCAGCCGCTGCAGCGCGCCCATCGTCTGGGTCATCACGAGCAGCTCACCGCCCAGGCCCGACCCGACCTCGAGTCTGCGGTCGGTCCGGTGCGGCACCAGGTGCGTGAGCACGACCTCGCTGTTCGGTCGGCTGGCCGCCAGCGCCACGGCGACGTCGACGAGTGGCGCCGCCGTGGCCAGGTCGCCGACCAGGACCGCGATCCGATGCGCGGCCGCCTGGCCAAGCTGAGCCCGGTCGGCCTCGGCGATGTCGCGCTCCATGATCCGGGTCGGGTAGATCACCCTCAGTAGCGGCCCGGCCATGCCGGTAGTCACGATCGCCATCACGACCATCAGCGTGTAGAGCGACTTGTTCAGGATCCCCATCTGCAGGCCGACGGTTAGAATGACAAGCTCGGTCAGGCCGCGGGTGTTCATCAGCGAGGCGATCGCACCGGACTGCCGCTTGCGTACCCCGACCAGCCTGGCGCCGTAGTAGGCGCCGCCGAACTTGCCGACCACGGCAACGAGCATGATCAGCCCGAGGTCCGCCAGCCCGGACAGTCCGATCCCCCGCAGGTTGACGTTCAGGCCGGCGACGACGAAGAACACCGGCAGCAAGACCAGCACGCTGATCTGCTCGAGACGCTCAAGTATCGCCTCGCGGAGCGCTGGCACATCCCGCGGCATCACGATGCCGAAGATGAACGCACCGAAGATGAACTTCACGCCCATCCAGTCGGTCGCATAGCTGGAGAGCAGCAGGAGAGCGAGCACCCCGGCCAGCACGTTCGGGGTGAGGCGGCCCTGGCGCTGGTAGGTGTCGGCGAACCTGCGCAGCAGCGGGCGGACCAGCCAGATCATGACCGCGGCGTAGACGGGCGCGAGGAGCAGCCTGAGCTGGTTGTGCCCGCTGCCCGCCCCCGCGACCGCCAGCACGATCGCGAGCAGCGCCCATGCCAGTACGTCGTCGACCGAGGCGGCGGCGAGCGTCAGACCGCCGATCCTGGTCCGGTGCAGGCCGCGGTCGGTCAGGATGCGGGCCAGCACAGGGAACGCCGTGATCGACATGGCGGTGCCGAAGAACAGGACGAAGGTTGCCTGGTCGTGCACGTGATAGCGGTGCGCGAGCCAGACGCCCAGGCCCATGCCCAGGGCCAGCGGGGCGAGGATGGAGCCGATGGCCACGCTCGCGGCGATCCGTTCCCTGCCGCGCACCAGGCTCAGGTCAACCTCGTAACCGACCACGAACATGAAAAGAACGAGGCCGAGATCGGCCAGGGCGGTCAGCGGCGGCAGCAGCGTGGCCGGGAACAGGGTAGCCGTGATGTGCGTACCCCAGATCGTCGGCCCGAGCAGGATGCCGGCCACGATCTCGCCGAGCACCGGCGGCTGTCCGATCCGCTTCGCGGCAGCGCCGAGCAGCCGCGCAAGGATGATGATGAGGGCAAGATCGAAGAGCAGCAGCTGGACGTCCTGGTCGGTCATCTCGGCATCAGGCCCTTGTCGTTACCGGCCTGGCGGAACCCGCTCACCGGCCGCGGTGCGACTCGTAGCGGAATCCGCGCCCGCCGAGGTCGACCTGACTGCCGGTCGCGAGCACCACCGGGACCTGGGGCACGAGCTGCTGCTCCGTCGGCTGGTTCGGCAGCTGGACCCTGGTCCCGTTCGCCGATCCCAGATCGGTGACCAGCACTCGCCAGCCTTCGAGGTGCACCCGGGCGTGCACGCGGGACACGATCCCCGAGTCGTCGGTGACCCGCAGCGGCCTGGCCTTTCCCGCGGCCACCGATGCGTCCAGGCCGGGCTCCCTGCCCACCACGTAGTCATGATCAAGCTGGAACACTGATCCGTCGTCCAGCAGCAGCACCCCGAGCGGCGGTCGCTCGCCAGGGCGCGGGACCAGTGTCTGCTGGTTCATCGAGATGCCGCAGATCGCGCAGAAGAGCGCCTCTGGATCGTCGAAATGGCCGTTCTTGCAGTAGACACCCTGGATGATCGGGCCCTTGGAGACGTAGCTGCTGGTGCCGGGCGGAAGATCCTTGACCTTCGGCAACGGCTGGCGCGGCGGGTTGTCTATCCCGCTGCCCGGTCCCAGCACGACTGCCTCGAACGGCTCGCCCGACTGGTATGGCTCGGCCGGCGGGTACGGCTCGGCGGGCGGGAACTGTCCCGCGGCCTGGGCCGGTTCCGCGGCCTGGAACGGTCCGGCGGCCTGGAATGGACCGGCGGCCTGGAACGGCGGGGGCGGCTCGGTGACCTCGCGCTCCGCCTCCCCGGCCGGGCCGGAGTCCGCCTTCATCATGTCGACGGCCGGACCGCCGGCACCGTGGTCGGCGAGTTCCTGTTCCATGTTCCACAGCTCGGTCGCGTGCGGTTGCGCAGCATCCTCGGGCGTTTCCGGCGTCGCCGGAGCCTGCCAGGCGGCTGTCGGTTCGAACGGCTCGCCAGATGACGGTATCTCCGGCGGCATGACCATGCCCTGCTCGGCCTGCCCGGTGGGCGCGGGCGGTACGGCCTGCTCGGCGGGCGGCTCGGCCTGCTCGGCCTGCTCAGCGGGCGCGGGCGGCGGAGCAATGGGCTCCGCGTCTGGCGCGGCCTTCGCCTGCGGCGGCACCTGCGCCGCGGGCGCTCCCTGGGCGGACCTGCCACCAGGCGTCCCGGCGGCTCCGGCCATCCCGGCGGCCTCGCCGATCCCGGCGATCCCGGCGGCCCCGGCGATCCCGGCGGCCTCGCCGATCCCGGCGATCCCGGCGGCCCCGGCGATCCCGGCGGCTCCGGCCGGGCCCGATCCTGCGTCACCCGCGCGGTAGTAGCTCAGGCCGCCGGCCCGCACCGTGCCGGCATCAAGGCGGGAGAACCGGTCGGTGCTCGCGGCGCCGTTGTCGGCGGGGCTGAGCCCGCCCCGAAT
>DASWAA010000348.1:0-5142 GCA_036391385.1 Streptosporangiaceae bacterium | reverse complement strand
GGATGGCGCAGCGATCTTCGGTGCCATCGACCACGTCGTGGAGGCCGGGCATGACCCGCGGCGGTTCGCGATGGACCTGCTCGACCGGCTGCGCGACCTGATCGTGCTGGCCGCGGTACCGGACGCTGCCGCGTCCGGGCTGCTCGACGTGCCTGAGGACCAGCTTGAGCGGATGCGCAAGCAGGCCGCCGGATTCGGCCAGGACCGGCTCGTCAGGGCGGCGGAAACGATCAGCGCCGGCCTGGTCGAGATGCGCGGCGCGACGTCGCCCCGGCTACTGCTCGAGCTGATGTGCGCGCAGGTGCTGCTGCCCGCGGCTGTCGGGCCGACAGGACCGGCCGCGTCGTCAGGACAGGCCGGCGTGGCCGCACTGGACGACCTCGCCGCCAGGCTCGAGCGCCTGGAACGCCAGATCGGCTCGGGCCAGAGCCGAGCGGGACCCGCTGTCGGCGCCGCGCGCGCGGAGCCGGGGCAGGCCGCCCCGTCGGCGCGATCATCGCAGTCCGCGTCCCAGCACCTCCAGGCACAGCAGCCGCAGGCAGCCTCCCAGCAAGCAGCCTCCCAGCAAGCCTCCACCCAGCCGCAACCGCCGCCGCAGTCCCGGCAGCCGCACCCGCAGTCCCGCCCCTCACAGCAGCCGCAGTCTGCGCCCCAGCCATCGCCCCAGTCATCGACTCCGTCAGCGGCTTCGGCCGGCGCGCATGGTGCGGCGGGCGGACTGGACGCTGCCACGCTGCGCGGCCGCTGGCCAGATGTCCTCGATGCGGTCCGCGAGGTGCGCAAGACGGCCTGGATCCTGCTCAGCAACTACGCGAGCCTGGACTCGGTCGAGGGGGCGGTGCTGACGCTCGGATTCGACACCGAAGGCAATGCGAAGGGCTTCGGGACCAGCGGGAGCGAGGGCAACCTCGCCGACGTGATCGAGGGAATGTTCGGGGTCCGCCCTGTGGTCAGGGCCATCGTGGCGCCTCGTGATCGAGGCGGAGCGCCGGACTCCCGCCGAGGCGGTGAAGGGCCCGGTGACGGGTCCGCCACCGGACGCCAGGCTGGCGGCAGTCGCCCTGGTCAGGGACCGGCTCGGCCGGGCCCCGGCCGGGACGGATCAGCCGCACCCGACGAGCCGCGCGGCGCAGGCGGCTCGGACAGCACAGGCGGCTCCGGCAGCGCGGGCAGCTCCGGCAGCGCAGGCGGCTCGGGCAGCGCAGGCGGCTCGGGCAGATCAGGCGGCTCGGGCAGATCAGGCGGCACCGGCAGCACGGGCGACAGCCCTGCTGGCGCTCGGCGGCATGCCGCGGGCGGCGAGAACGACGCTGGCCCGCGGCCCGCAGCAGCGGCTGAGGCCCGCGGTGGCGCTGCGAACGGTTCGCCCGGGCAGCCCCCGGCGGCTCGGCGTAACGGCACTCAGGCTGGCGGCCGGCCGGCCGCCCGGTCAGTGAGTCACGACCTGGCCGACGACCCCCGGCCGTTCACCGACGCCGAACCGGCCGAATCCGCTGACGGCCTGACCGGCTCCGACCTGATCATGCGTGAGCTTGGCGGCCGCGTCATCGAGGAGATCGGCGAGCCCTAGGCCGCGGGCACGGTCGGCGGCAAGGTGCCCTGCGGGGCCGGAGGTCGTAGGCTCGTCACAGACCCTGACCCAGCGATGCGAGAAGGCAGGTGAGCGTGGCATGGAACCTGGTGGGCAGATCGACTTCCAGCAGCTGATCGCTGCTGCGGCCCAGATGCAGAGTCAGATAGTGAACGCTCAGCAGCAGCTCGCCGAGACCGAGGTGGAGGGCACCGCCGGCGGCGGGCTGGTCAAGGTGACTATCAACGGCCAGGGCGAACTGGTCGACCTGACCATCGCCGCGGACGTGATCGAGCCTGGCAATCCGCAGGAGACGGCTCAGACGGTGGCCGATCTTGTCCTCGCTGCCTGCCGGGACGCCTACCGGGAGCTTGGTGACGTGCAGGAATCGATGATGGGCCCGATCGCCGGCGGCTTCGGTGATCTCGGCGCAAGCGGCGGGATTCCGGGCCTGCCGGGTGTTCCCGGCCTCCCCGGCATACCCGGCCTTGGCGGCCAGCCGCCGCGGCCAGGCACGCCCGGCCACGGCCACAGCGCATCCGGCGAACCGACCGGCCCCGGCGAGTCCTGAGGTGTACGAGGGAATTGTCCAGGACCTGATCGACGAGCTCGGCCAGCTCCCTGGCGTGGGGCCGAAGGGGGCTCAGCGAATCGCGTTCCACTTGCTGACCGCGAACCCGGAGGACGTGCGGCGCCTTGCCACCACGCTGATGGAAGTCACCGAGAAGGTGAAGTTCTGCCGCACCTGCGGGAACGTCGCGGAGAGCGACGAGTGCCGTATCTGCCTGGACGTCCGGCGTGATCCGTCGGTGATCTGCGTGGTGGAGGAGCCCAAGGACGTCGCGGCGATCGAGAAGATCCGGGAGTTTCGCGGCCGCTATCACGTGCTCGGCGGTGCGATCAGCCCGATGGACGGGATCGGGCCGGAGAACCTGCGGATCAGGGAGCTGATGGCCCGGCTTTCCGACGGCGTGGTCACCGAGCTGATCCTGGCGATGGACCCGAACCTGGAGGGCGAGGCGACGGCTACCTACCTGGCCCGGATGATCAAGCCGCTGGGCCTGCGGGTGACCAGGCCGGCCAGCGGGCTGCCGGTCGGCGGTGAGCTCGAGTACGCCGACGAGGTCACCCTGGGACGGGCGTTCGAGGGTCGGCGGACCCTCAACGTCTGAGCAGCGCGGGGCACCGCCGAACGGAACTCGGGCGCTGTCCTGGCCGCCGGTCAGGCACGGCGCCGGCGGGGCGCAGGCCCGGCTCCGGCCCGGCCGGTAGCGCAGCGCCGCAGGTAGACTCGGGTTCCGCTGGCTCAGCCGACCAGGCTGCTGATTAATCGCTCGCCGGTATATCGACATCCGATATAGTGGCCAGCATGGATCTTGCGAGGAGCGCCGCGCCATGACCCTGGTGGTGCAGAAGTACGGAGGCTCGTCACTGGCCGATGCCGATGGCATCAAGCGGGTCGCCCAGCGGATTGTGGCCACCCGCAAGGTGGGCAACGGGGTTGTCGTCGTGGTCTCGGCGATGGGCGACACGACGGACGAGTTGCATGACCTGGCTCTCGAGGTGAGCCCGCTGCCGCCAGGCCGCGAGCTTGACATGCTGCTCACGGCGGGCGAGCGGATCTCGATGGCACTGGTGGCCATGGCGATCGCCAACCTCGGCTTCGAGGCGCGGTCCTTCACCGGCTCCCAGGCCGGGGTCATCACCGACTCGACGCACGGCAAGGCCAGGATCATCGACGTGACGCCAGGCCGGATCTCCAGCGCACTCGACGACGGCGCTATCCCGATCGTGGCCGGCTTCCAGGGCGTCTCCCAGGACAGCAAGGACATCACCACGCTCGGCCGCGGCGGGTCCGACACGACCGCCGTCGCGCTGGCGGCCGCGCTCGGGGCGCAGACCTGCGAGATCTACACCGACGTGGACGGGGTGTTCACCGCCGACCCGCGGATCGTCCCCGGCGCACGGCGCATCCCGGCGATCAGCTATGACGAGATGCTGGAGATGGCGGCCGCCGGGGCCAAGGTGCTGCACCTGAGGTGCGTCGAGTACGCGCGGCACTATCACATGCCGATTCACGTCCGGTCATCGTTCAGCAGCAGGGAAGGCACCTGGGTGACCGCAGCGACCGTCACGGAGCCCGAGGGGAACGGAATGGACCAGCCGATCATCACTGGCGTAGCGCACGACCGCAGCGAGGCCACCATCACGGTGTCCGGTATCCCCGACAAGGTAGGCGTCGCTGCCAAGATCTTCCGCATAGTGGCGCTGGCGGGGATCAACATCGACATGATCGTGCAGAGCACCTCGCGCTCGACCGGCCAGGCGGACATCTCGTTCACGCTGCCGCGGCAGGACGGCCAGGCAGCGATGACGGCGCTGCGGGGCGTGCAGCAGGACGTCGGATTCGACTCGCTGGTGTTCGACGACAGCATCGGCAAGATCTCGCTGATCGGCGCCGGAATGAAGTCGCACCCCGGCGTCAGCGCTGACTTCTTCGGCGCGCTCGCCGATTCCGGCATCAACATCCGGATGATCTCGACCTCGGAGATCCGGGTCTCGGCTGTCGTCGACGCGGCCGACCTGGACGCGGCCGTGATCGCCACGCACCGGGCGTTCGGCCTGGAGTCGGGTCAGTCCGAGGCGGTCGTCTACGGCGGGACAGGCCGGTGAGCGCGGCAGCCGCCGACCGGCGTCCGGTGCTCGCCATCGTCGGCGCCACCGGAGCTGTCGGGACCGTGATGCGGGATGTCGTCTCCACCAGACCGGACATCTGGGGCGAGATCAGGCTGATCGCGTCCGCCAGGTCGGCAGGCCGGCTGCTGCCTGTCCGCGGCGAGCAGGTTCAGGTGCACGAGCTCACGGCGGAGGCGTTCCAGGGAGTCGACATCGCCATGTTCGACGTGCCCGACGAGGTCTCCGAGGCGTGGGCGCCGATCGCGGCGGCGCACGGTGTCGTAGTGATCGACAAGTCGGGCGCGTTCCGGATGGACGCCGAAGTGCCGCTGGTCGTGCCCGAGGTCAACCCGGCGCAGGCCTTCGACCGCCCCAAGGGGATCATCTCAGTCCCGAACTGCACCACGCTGTCGCTGATCGTGGTGATCGGAGCGCTGCACCAGGCCTACCGGCTGCGCGAGATGTTCGCGGCCTCCTACCAGGCCGCGTCCGGAGCGGGCCAGGCAGGCACCGAGGCGCTTTATGACCAGCTCGCCGCTGTCGCAGGCAACCGGACACTCGGCCAGCACCCTGGCGACGTCAGGGATGCGGTCGGCGACACCGGGCCGTTCCCCGCACCGCTCGCGCTCAACGTGGTGCCCTGGGCAGGGTCACTGCGGCCGGATGGCTGGTCCTCGGAGGAGCTCAAGATCAGGAACGAGACCAGGAAGATCCTGGGCGACCCCGACCTGCGGATCTCAGCGACCTGCGTCCGGGTGCCCGTGATCACCGGCCACTCGCTCGCGCTGCACGCCGTGTTCGACGCCGAGGTGGACGCCGACGAGGCGCGCAAGCTGCTGAGCGAGGCGCCGGGCGTGGTCGTCGTCGACCGGCCCGAGGCCGCTGAGTACCCGATG
>DASWAA010000347.1:0-1554 GCA_036391385.1 Streptosporangiaceae bacterium | reverse complement strand
GGGAGATGCCGCGCGAGGTCTTCCGGGCGCTGGGCGATCTCGGGATCATGGGCATGGCCATTCCCGAGGAGCATGGCGGCGGCGGGCAGGACGACTACCGCTACAACGCGATCCTGCAGGAGGAGGCCGCGCGGGCGCTGGTCACGCTCGGCACGGTGCGCACCCAGCTTGACGTGATCCTGCCGTACTTCCTGACCTACGCCAGCGCCGAGCAGCGCCAGCGCTGGTTCCCCGGCATGGCGGCCGGCGAACTGCTGACCGCGATCGGCATGACCGAGCCGGACACCGGATCGGACCTGGCCGGGGTACGGACTACTGCCGTGCGCGACGGCGACGAGTATGTGCTGAACGGGGCCAAGACGTTCATCACCGGCGGGAGCCTGGCCGACCTGGTGATCGTGCTGGCTCGCACCTCGGTCGTCGAGGGCAACCGGCGCGCCGGGCTGACCCTGCTGGTCGTACAGGACGCGATGCCGGGCTTCGTCAAGGCGCGCAAGCTGGACAAGCTCGGCTGCAAGGTGCAGGACACCGCCGAGCTGTCGTTCTCCGACGTGCGGGTTCCGGTCGCCAACCGGCTGGGCGAGGAGGGCGAAGCGTTCGGGTACCTCGGTCACAACCTGCCGCAGGAGCGGCTCGCCATCGCCGTCGGCTCGGTCGCTCAGGCTCGTGCCGCGCTGGACGCCACCATCGAGTACGTGAAGTCACGGAAGGTGTTCGGCACGACGGTGGCCAGCTTCCAGAACACCAAGTTCGAGCTTGCCGCGATCGCGACCGAGATCGAGGCCGGGCAGGCGCTGCTCGACCGGGCGATCGCGGCCCTGGTCGACGGCGAGCTTGACGGGGTAGAGGCGGCCAAGACCAAGCTGTTCTGCACCGAGATGCAGGGCCGGGCCGTTGACCGCTGCCTGCAGCTGTTCGGCGGCTACGGCTACATCATGGAATTCCCGATCGCGCGGCTGTACGCCGACGCGCGGGTGACCCGCATCTACGGCGGCACCAGCGAGGTCATGAAGTCGATCATCAGCAAGTCACTCGGCCTGTAGGCAAGCGGGCCGCAAGGAGGGTCATGCGCATCGAAGGACTGTCCGCGCTCGTTACCGGCGGCGCGTCGGGGCTGGGCCTGGGTACCGCCCGGCTGCTCACCGAGCGCGGCGCCAAGGTGGTGCTGGTGGACCTGCCAGGGTCGGCCGGGAAAGAGGCGGCCGGGGAACTTGGCCCCGCGGCAAGGTTCGTCGCGGCGGACGTCACCGATACCGACGCCGTGCAGGCAGCACTGGATGTCGCGGAGGAGAACGGTCCGCTGCGGGCCGTCGTGCACTGCGCCGGGCGGGGCGGCGACCGGCTGCGGATCATCGACCGGCAGCGCAAGCCCGGCGACCTGGACAGCTTCGAGCAGGTGGTCAGGATCAACCTGACCGGCAGCTACAACGTGCTCAGGCTGGCCGCGGCCCGGATGAGCGGCAACGACCTGCTCGACGGCGACCGCGGCGCTATCGTGCTCACCGCGTCGGTCGCGGCGTTCGACGGCCAGATCGGGCAGACCTCCTACACCGC
>DASWAA010000346.1:0-6247 GCA_036391385.1 Streptosporangiaceae bacterium | reverse complement strand
GTGCTGCCCGACCGACTCTGCGTGTGGCCGGCCGGCCTGAGGTCCGTGCGGGAACGACCGCCAGAGTAGCCGCAGGAGCAGCAGGAGCATCGGCGACCGCGCGCACTCGTAGAGCCGGAAATGAAACTGCCGGTTGAGTTCCGACAGCCGATCGTCGTCCGGGCCGCATGCGGCGACCTGGCGGTAGAGCGCCTCGATCTCGGCGAGGTCGCCGTCTGTCATCTTGGCCACCGCGAGGCTTCCGGCCAGCGCTTCCAGGACGGCCAGGATCCGGTAGTTCTCCTCGAGTTCCTCCGACTCGGTGCGTGCGACCATGGCTCCCCGGTGCACGTCACTGACCACGAGACCCTCTGACTCAAGTCGCCGCAGTGCTTCTCGGACGGGCGTGTAGCTCACGTCGAACTGCTCGGCGAGTTCGCGCTGGCGAAGCGGCGTGCCGGGAGACAGCCGGCGGCCGATGATGAGTTCCCTGAGCGCATCGGTGACCATGTCGCTCTTGCTGACGTACGTGCCCCTGGGCCAGGGCGCGGGTCCGGGAATCGCTCCGGCAGCGTGATCCCCGGCCTCGCCCGGAGGTCCGGAGGCAGCGTCTGCGGCGTCGCCCGTCTCGCTCATGTGCCCGGCATCCTCATGCTGGGCGCGGCGGGGCGTCGGAAGAGCTGGCGGCAGGCTGCGGCGTACCGTCCGGTGCGGTGCGGCCGAGGAAGACCTCGCGGATGTCGGGCCGGGTGAGCAGCTCGGTGGCCGGGCCGGCGATCTCGACCCGCCCGGCGACCAGGATGTAAGCCCAGTCGGATACGCCTAGCGCCTCGAAGGCCTTCTGCTCGACCAGCAGCACGGCCGTTCCCGAGTCGGCGAGGCGCCGTACCTGGTCCCGCAGCACCGTGCGGGACAGCTCCGCTGACAGGTTGGACGTCGGCTCGTCCAGGACGAGTACTGCGGGCTCGAGCATCAGGACCCGTGCCACGGCGAGCATCTTCCGTTCGCCGCCACTGAGCTTGCTGGCGGTTCGATGCCGCTTGTCGGCCAGTGCCGGGAACGCGGCCAGCATGGCCTCGATCCGGGCGGCCAGCTGCTGCTTTGCCAGCAGGTAGCCGCCCATCTCCAGGTTCTCCTGCACGCTCAGCGTGTCGAACACGTCCTTGACTTGCGGCACGAAACCCAGTCCCCGCCGGGCCAGCAGGTGCCCGGGCAGGTTCGTTATCTCGCGGTCTCTGAAGGTGACCGTGCCGGTCATGACCGGGAGCCTGCCGGTGATGGCCTTGAGCAAGGTCGATTTCCCGGCCCCGTTCGGGCCGATGACCGAGACCACTTCCCCGGGCCCGACGTCAATGCTTACGCCGGACACGATGGGGGCGCCCCCGTAGCCGGCCGTGACGCCGGTAAGGCGCAGCATGGCGGGCGGCCGCGGCGGGGTACCAGACGGGCTAGCCGATGAGGTAGGCATCGAGCACCTCCTGGTCGGCTCGCACGGTGGCCATGGTCCCCTGCGAGATCACCCGTCCCTGAGCCATGACGACGACCGGGTCGCACAGCCGTTCCACCACCGCCAGCTCATGCTCGATCATGAGCATGGTGAGTCCCTCGCCGCACAGGTCGAGCAGGTGCTGCTCGATCCTCCTGGCCAGGGACGGGTTCACCCCGGCCATCGGCTCGTCGAGCAGCAGCAGGGCCGGCTCGGCCATCAGGCCGCGCATGAGCTCGAGCAGCCGCTTCTGGCCGCCGCTGAGGTTCCCGGCGTACTCGTCCTCTTTGGCGGACATGTCGAAGCGAGCTAGCAGCTGCCTGGCGCGCTCGACGTTCGCCCGCTCCTGCTGCTTCCAGTACCGCTTGCCGAGCGCCGCCTGCCACAGCCGCTCCCCGCGCTGGTGCTGCGCGGCGACCAGCAGGTTCTCCATGACCGTCAGCGCCGCGAACTCGGAGGCGACCTGGAAGGTGCGGATGATTCCGTGCCTGGCGACCTGATACGACGGCTGCCCGGTGATCTCTTGCCCGCGATAGGTGATCGTCCCGCCATCCGGCCGGAGCGCGCCGGCGATGATGTTGAGCACGGTCGACTTCCCGGCGCCGTTCGGCCCGATCAGGCCGGTGATCTGGCCAGGCGGAACGGTAAAGGACGCGCCGTTCACCGCGAGGACCCCGCCGAAGTGCCTGCACAGGTCGCGGACCGTGAGGATGGCCTCGGCCGGCCTGCTCATCGTCCCGTCCTGGTGCGGATCAGGGAGCGGCGGGTCGCGGGATCGGCCGCCAGGGGGAAGCGCCGCCGCCGCTCGGGAATCACGCCGCGAGGCCAGAACCACAGGAACAGCAGGGCGAGCGTGCCGACGACGATCCACTGCATGGCGTCGATGAACCCTGGCGGACCGAACTGCGGAATGAACCTGGTGGCTTCAAGGAAGGCCACCGGGACGAGCAGCGCACCGAGCATGACACCGAGGTTGTTCCCTGAGCCGCCGACGATCACGGCGGTGAAGTACACGAACGTCTCCGGGTACAGCCACGAGCCGGGCGACCACGCGGAGATGAACTCGACCAGGATGGCGCCGCTGATCCCCGCGATCACGCCGCCCAGGATGAACGCGACCATCCGCAGGCCCGTGACGTTCTTGCCCAGCGCCGCGGCGGCCTGCTCGTTGTCGCGGACCGCGCGCAGCGTGCGCCCGAGCGGCGAACTGGTCACGATGTGCACGAGCCAGTACACGCAGACGCAGACCGCTGCGGTGATGCCGACGAAGAGCCACTGGTAGCCGACCGGCGTCAGGCTGACGATCGTCGCGAGCGGCTTGGGCACCAGCGCCAGGCCGTTCGGCCCGTTCACCAGGCCGACCTGGTTGGTGGCCAGGCTGGTGGCGATCAGTGACACTACGAGCATGACCATCGCCTCGTAGTCGCTGCGCAGCCGCCGGATAGCGAAGCCGCCCACCACCGCGGCCAGCAGGCCGCCGACCAGGCCGGCCGCCACCATCGGCAGCGGGAACGGCCAGTGCGCTCCGCCCACGTACTGCTGGAACCCGCCCAGCCTGGCGGGCTTCGCGGGCCCGAGGGTCAGCACAGCGGCGGTGTAGGCGCCGGCGGCCTGGAAGACGATGAAGGCGAAGTTGACCAGCCCGGCCACCCCGAATTGCAGGTTGAGCCCCCAGCACGCCATCACGTCGACGCCCAGGTAGATCAGCAGCGTGGAGATGTAGAACTGCCAGGCGACGCTCACGCCGTCACCTCCTTGCGGGTGGCGATCTCCGACAGGATGCCCTGCGGCCTGGCAAGGAGCACGATCACCAGGATCACGAAGGCCACCACGTCCTTGTAGTCGGGGCTGATGATCGCGGCTGCCAGCTCGCTAGCGAGGCCGATCACAAGGGCGCCGACCATGGCCCCGTAGGGCTGGCCGATCCCGCCGAGTACCGCCACCGCCACGATGGGGATCAGGAACGACGATCCGGTGGTGTCGGTGAACGCGGTCAGGTTCATCACCAGGATGACCCCGGCCAGGCCGCACAGCGTTCCGGAGATCGCCCACGCGAGGTCGATGACCCGGTCGGTGGCGATCCCGCAGTTGCGGGCGAGCTCGGGATCGGTGGCGGTCGCCCGCATCGCCTTGCCCAGCTTGGTGTACCGGAGCAGCAGGTGGACCAGGAGCATGGCCGTGACCGCGATGCCGATGACGGCGAGCTGAGTCGTGGTGAACACCATCCCGGCGACATGCACCGACGAGGGGCGGGCCATCTGCAGGCTGAAGAAGTTGGCGCCGAAGATGGCGAGCAGGCCGTTCTGCAGGATGAGGCTGACCGCGATGGTCACGATGATCATTCCGAACAGGCGCGTCCCGTGCCGGACGAACGGGGTGTACAAGTACCGGTTCAGCAGCACGGAAAAGGCGGCACCGAACGCCGCTCCGACCACCAGCGCCAGCCAGACGCTGACCCCGGCGCTGGTGGCCAGGTAGGCGGCGAACGCGGCGGCGGTCATGGTGTCGCCATAGGCGAGGTTGAGGATGTTGGTGACGCCGAACTGCAGGGTGAACCCGACTCCCGCCACGGCCAGGATCGAGGCAGTGACGATGCCGAACCCGATAGCGGGCACCAGTGTGCTCACGATCGCCACCCCGCCCGCGGCAGCAGGCTTCCGGGCGCCACGGTGACGCCCCCAGGCGCCGCGCCTGCGCTGGCCGTCACCGGCTGAGCGCCGCGATCTGCGCCGCCGATACCGAGCCGACCAGCACGATCTTGCCGTTCACGTATCTCGCGGCCTCGAACGCGCCGGTGGAGTTGTGCCAGCGGTTGAACACGATCGGGCCGCCCGCGCCGACATACTGGATCTGCTTGCCGGCCTGCAGCGCGGCCTTTCCCGCGGCGAAGGTGTACACCACGGTCTTGCCCGGACCTGGCTCGGTGACCTGCATTATGTACTTGTTGAATACGGCCGGGCTGGTGCTCTTGGCCGCGACCATGGCCAGTGCCATCACGTTGACGCCGTCGTAGTAGGTCATCGAGTACGGGTCCGTGCTCCACTGGGCTGGCTTGGGCACCTGCGACCCGGATGCCAGCAGGGCCCGGTTATAGGCCTGCCAGGCTTGACCGCTGGGCGGCGCGTATGGCTGCATCCCTTCGAAGTACTTCGCCATGTCAGCTGAGCCGATCGCCTTGCTGACGGCCTGGAGCCAGGGAGCCTGCAGGGTGACCTCGGTTCCGACCGCCGGAATCAGGCCGTGCAGCTGCTGCAGTTCTGACAGGAAGGTGGCCCCCGTCTGCGGGTCGACCTCGGTGAAGATGACCTGCGGATGGCTCGCGAGCATGTTCTCGATCTCTGTGCGGTAGGAACTCTGATCGAGCGCGACCGGCTTGTTGTAGACGATCGTTCCGCCGAGCTTGGTGAAGGCCTGGACCAGCGTAGGAACGTCCGACTGGGCGCCTGCGTCGTTGCCGAACACCGCGGCTGCCCTGGTGTAGCCGGCCTTGTGCGCCCACAGCGCCAGGGCATAGCCCTTGACGTCGTCAGCGGGCGTGATCCGCCAGAAGTAGGGGTAGTTGCTGTGGTCGAACGCCGCCTGGCCGGTGTCGGCGAACATCGGCACGTGGCCCTGGTCCAGCAGCGGGACGGTGGCCAGGGCCTCGTCGGAACTAGGCCCGAGCACCCCGATCAGTGACGTCTCGGTCGCCATCATCTTCTGCGCGGCCGGCACCGCGTCCGCCGGATCGCCCCTGGTGTCTTCCTCGACGCAGCTCAGCTGGTGCCCGAGCACACCGCCATCGGCGTTGATGAGCCGGATGGCCGGCACACAGCCTCCGACCATCTCCGGCCCGAATGCCGCATCCGGCCCGCTGAACGGGTTGAACTCCCCGACCACCAGCGTCGCATGCGCCGAGCCGCCGCTGCCGGCCCCGCTGCAGGCGCTGACCATAGTCAGAGCGAGTACTGCTCCCAGTGCTGTCGCGGCGAGTCTCATAGCCCACCTCTCAGTGATCATGTGCCGTCGGCCGTGCGGCGCACGTCAGGCGCCCGTACCGTTCCGGCGGGGCAGCAGGGCGACGGCCTCGATCTCTACCAAGGCGCCTGGGGCGGCAAGCTTGCTGACCTCTACCAGCGTGCTCGCCGGCCGGGCGTCGCCGAAGTAGCGGCGGCGCACTGTGTTGATGAGTTCCCGGTCGGCCATGTTCGTCAGGTAGACACCGACCCGTACGACGTCGTCGAACGAGGCTCCGGCGGCCCGCAAGACGGCCGCGACGTTGTCGAGCACCTGC
Source organism: Streptosporangiaceae bacterium (assembly GCA_036391385.1). Classification (GTDB taxonomy): domain Bacteria; phylum Actinomycetota; class Actinomycetes; order Streptosporangiales; family Streptosporangiaceae; genus Chersky-822. Next base: position 509 of record DASWAA010000346.1, on the reverse strand, counting down.
TCTGCCTGCCTGACGACGTCACCGGCTCCGACGAGATTGCCGTTCGCGTCGGCCGCCAGCATGCCGGAGATGAACAGGAAGCCGCCGGCCGCTACGGCGTCGGTGTAGTGGCTGATCGGCTCCGCTAGCTGCCCTTCCAGCCGGATCCGCTTCACGGGGCGTCCGGTGACGGGTTGAGTACCCGGATCATCAGCGGGCTCGGACGGAACCCGTTGCACGGATTGAGCTCTTGCGGGCAGGCGGAGACCGCGACGATGGAGTCCATCAGTGTCCGCAGTACCAGCGTGTCGCCCGGTCGGCCGGTCGGGATCTCGTTGCCGAACGTCCGGTCCTCATGGATGGGCGCGTTCTGAAAGAAGTTGACCGGATCCGGGATCTGCCATTCGGCGATCCCCCATGGCTCGAGCGCCTGGGTGAAGTTCGTCCGGCAGCTACGGTGACCTTCGACGCCGTAATCGAGCCGGTAGCGCCGGTCGTCGCACATCGACGTGATGATGTCATTCCGGCCC
>DASWAA010000345.1:0-5806 GCA_036391385.1 Streptosporangiaceae bacterium | reverse complement strand
ACCGGCGAGTCGATCGTCCCTGGCCTGTTCGCGGCCGGCGAGGTCTCCGGCGGCATGCACGGGTCCAACCGGCTCGGCGGCAACTCACTGTCCGACCTGCTGGTCTTCGGCCGGCGGGCCGGGATGGGCGCGGCGCAGTATGTAGCGGCGCTCGGCGACAAGCGCCCGGTAGCGGGTGACGGCGACATCGCCGCCGCGCACGCCGAGGCTATCGCCCCGTTCGAGCGCGCCGTCGGGGAGAACCCGTACACGGTGCACTCCGAGGTCCAGGAGACCATGAGCAGCCTGGTCGGCATCATCCGCAAGGAAGACGAGATCAAGGCGGCCCTCGCGGAGCTGGAGAAGCTGCGCGAGCGGGCCGCCGCGGTCCGCGCCGAGGGCGGTCCGGCCTACAACCCGGGCTGGCATCTGGCCCTGGACCTGCGCAACATCATGCTGATCGCCGACTGCGTCGCGCAGGCCGCGCTCGAGCGGCAGGAAAGCCGAGGCGGGCACACCCGCGATGACTTCCCCGGCATGAGGCCAGAGTGGCGCAAGGTCAACCTGATCTGCTCGCTGGCCGAGGGCGGCCAGCGGGTCGATATCAAGAAGCAGCCGATGCCTGCCATGCGGGAGGACCTGCTCGCGCTCTTCGACCGCGCGGAGCTCAAGAAGTATCTGACCGAGGAAGAACTGCCGCCGCCCCCGGCACAGGAGACGGCACCTGCGGGCGAGGAGACGCCGTGACGGAGTCGCGCAAGGAAGGTACAGCGATGGGCGAGAAGGTGACGCTGCGGGTCTGGCGAGGCGACGCCGGCGATGGCCAGCTGGTCGAGTACGAGGTCGAGGCGAACGAGGGCGAGGTCGTACTCGACATCCTGCACCGCCTCCAGGCGACGCAGGCCGGCGACCTGGCGATCCGCTGGAACTGCAAGGCAGGCAAGTGCGGCTCCTGCTCCATGGAGATCGACGGCCGGCCGAGGCTTGCCTGCATGACCCGGATGTCGATCTTCGAGCCGGGCGCGACCATCACGGTCACGCCGATGCGTACCTTCCCGGTGATCCGCGACCTGGTCACCGACGTGTCGTTCAACTACGAGAAGGCGCGGCAGATCCCCTCGTTCACTCCGGACCCGGAGGTCGGGCTCGGCGAGTTCCGGATGCAGCAGGTCGACGTCGAGCGGTCGCAAGAATTCCGCAAGTGCATCGAGTGCTACCTGTGCCAGAACGTCTGCCACGTGATCCGCGACCACGAGGAGAATATGCCCGCCTACGCGGGCCCGCGGTTCCTGATGCGGATCGCCGAGCTTGAGATGCACCCGGCCGACATCGCCGACCGGCGGGCGATCGCGCAGGACGACTTCGGCCTGGGCATGTGCAACATCACCAAGTGCTGCACCGAGGTCTGCCCGGAGAACATCCACATCACCGACAACGCGCTGATCCCGATGAAAGAGCGCGTCGTCGGCCGCAAGTACGACCCGCTGGTCTGGCTCGGCAGCAAGATCACCCGCAAGGTGCACAAGGACACCCCGAAGGTGCCCGGCAAGAAGGCCTAGTCCTTAGCACGTCGAGAGGGCGGCCGCTCCCGTGGTGCTCGCGGGTTTGGCCGCCCCTAGCCGTTCTCAGCTTGGAACCGGACCCCATAGCGCGATCAGCCCGCCAAGGAGACTGCCATCGGTGATCGACCCCGCGCCCCAGACGGAATGACCGGTCGCGGCTAGCTGATTGAGCGCGGTGTTATGTACCTCCCAGCTCGGGACCTCCGGGCCGGTCCACCGTCCGCCAACCTCATGCCACAGTCGGCTCTTATGCGGCACGCAGTTGCCGATGCAGTTTCCCAGCGCCCACAGGCCCCCGGATCCATCCGGGACGATGCTGTTGACATGCCACTTCGTGGTCGTGGCCGGAACCGGAAGCTTGACTACCGACCACGCATGCCCGTTCCAGTGGGCGATTGCCTCGGTGTAGCCGCCCTCGCTGTTCTTCGCGGCACCGCCGACCCACACGTTCGTGTCGCTCCGCGCCAGGATGGCGCCGAGGGCGCTGTTATGCATCGAGGCTGGCAGCGCTGGGCCAGCGTGCCAGGCTCCGGCGTACCAGCGGACCAGGCCACTGGTTGGCGACTGTATCCCGGCGCTTTCGAAACCAGTGCCCATGACGGCCCAGATGTCGGTGCCGGTGACCGCGCTCACCCCGACTATCGCCCCCGTACCGGGCACGGCAGTCCGCTTCCAGCCCGAACCAGTATTACGAGCGGCGTAGGGCTTGAGCACAGGTCCGGCGCCAGTGCCGCCGAATGCCCACTGGTTGGTCGTCGACACCGCCAGCGACGACAGCAGCGATACCTCCGAGGCGTCGGGCAGCACACCTGTCGTCCACGTTGTCCCGTCGTAATGGAGCCAGTGGCCGGCATCGCTGTCGATCCAGACATTGTGCGGGCCCGATGCGCTAACTGCGTCAAGATACTGGGGGCCGTTACCTATCTTGAGTCCGGGCGGAAGGTCCACCCCCGTCCAGGCGGTGCCGTTCCAGGTCTCGATTGCTGGAACGAGCCTGCTTTGCCCTGGTGCAATCTCGATCTGAGAGAAGCCAGCCGCCCATGCTTCCCGCGGAGCGCTCGTTTCCACGCTGTTCAGAAAAGTGCGCGTATTCAATGACATAATATTAGCAATAGGACGCCAATCAGGCACTGCCGACGGCCGTACTGGACCCGACGCTTGCGCAGGGCTCAGGCCTGCAGCCACGGCAAGCGCTCCGGCTGAGCCGACGAGCCCGATACGGCGAATGACTCTGTCGATCATGTTCCCGTCCTGTCGATGCGATGGATTAGCAGATCTATCGTATTATCAGCAAAAATTCTCCGATGGTAGAATCGGTGGACACGGTCGATAACAGCTGATCGTGGAGGACGGACGGACCCTCGTAGTACGCGTCCTAGTGCAGAACGGTTGCGCCCGCCTGGCCTGCGGTCGCAGCGATGATCAGGTCGGGCAGGCGGAAATGCCGGTGCTGGCTGGCTTGCGTGGGCGCCCGGTCGACCTCGAGTGAACGGTCCATAGCCTCAGCCGTCACGTCGATCCACCGGTGCGCCATCACGGCTCCGCAGATGATCTCGTATCCCGAGGATCGGGCGCGTTAATGAGGTATTCCAGCGCTGTCATCTGACATGCAGCGAGCCTGCCATCGGTGAGCAGGCGGCTGAACTGGTCGCGTACGACGGCATGCCGAGCCTGTAGCACGTAGACCGACGTATCGGCCAGGTAGACGGCTCCCGCCATCACACGACGAGTCCGTCCCCGGCCTTCTCGGCGAGAGCGGACAGGTCCCGCCCGCCGCCGTAACCGAAGAATCCTCGGATCCGGCGAAATCCACGGTCACGCTGTCCAGAGTCGCGAGGATCTGGCGGGCCTGCTCCTTCGCCGCCTGGACGCGAAGCGCCTCATTGATCGCGGCTACCTTCGTGTCAGCACCCACCACCCTCCGCGCAGCATCCAGCCACTCCTCGTTGATGTCCTTCGAAGCACCACCGCTGTGGCCTCCTCTGCACCACGGGGCATGCCTGCGGGACGCAACCGAAACGCGCAGACCATCGTGCTGCGGTGCGCCCCGCCGGCAGTTCGGGTACTTTCAGAGCCCGACGCAGTGCCCGCCTGCTAATGCGGGGCGGTGCCGTCCAGCGCGATCAGGGCATCTGTCGTCTTGCCAATCGCGATGCCACCGACACCCCACACCGACGTCGTGCCGGGAGCCAGGGCCATGCTCACGATGGCGAGCGGGTACTTAGAAGCCACAGTCGCACGCTTCCAGGAGCCCGCTGACTCGTGCCACATACGGCTCGGCACGTTACCTGTGCACGACAAGCAGTTCGCCGTGGCCCAGAGCCCGCCGTGACCGTCGGAGGCCATCCCGGACACCGCGAACTTCTGGGCGGTAGCCAGCACTGGCATTACCTGCACCTTCCAGACGCTGCCATTCCAGTGCCCGACGGCCTCGGTCGTCCCCTTCTTCGAGTTCGGAAGCGCACCGGCGACCCAGACATTCTTATCGCTGCTCGCGACGACGCTGCTGAGCGGCCGGCCGACCAGCGCCTTGGGCAGGATCACCGAGTGCCACGCGCCGCCCGACCAGTGGACCAGGGCACCGTGGCCGCCGCCGGGACCGCCGAGGAGCCCGCCGCCTTCCACGGCCCAGATGTCACCGGCATTGATCGTGCTGGCGTCGCTAATGGTGCCGGTGCCAGGCACTGACGTGGCCGTCCACTTGACGCCGTTGAAGTGCGCGGCATAGGCATGCCCTCCGGTGGACGTCAACCTGCTCCCGAACGCCCAGACGTTAATCTTGCTGAGCGCGAGCGCCGAGGCGATGATCGCCGGTACCGACGACCCGGGCTTCACGAGCTGACCCGAGGTCCAGGTCGCTCCGTCATAGTGCGCCCAGGTGCTGGCGGCACCGAAAGCCCAGACGTTCTTGGGCGAGCCGGCGCTGACCGCGCTTACCAGGCCGTCAGCGCCGAGCGCGGCCTGGACCGATGCTGGCAGCGTGACCTGGCTCCAGGCGGTGCCATTCCAGTGTGCGATTAGCGGCGAGATGGAGGTGCCGTGGGCCAGGCCCACTGCCCAGGCATCGCCCGGTGCGTCGGAGCTCACGTCGAGAAGAAATCCCTGGTTGCCTGTCCCGGTGCTGAGGACCGTCTTGACATGCCAGCCAGGGACTGTAGATGCCTGCGCCGGTACCGCGCCTGCCAGTGGCAGGGCAGCGGCCAGCGGCAGGATGAGGAAACGACGAACTCTTGAGCCGACCATGAATACCTCGCGGAAGTCTGTATTTCATGAAAGATGATATGTGCGGGTGAATAGTCTCACCTGGCATCGCCGCCAGGCAACAAGGCTCACGCGTAGCGACCGAAACCTTCTCCGGACACGGCAGAACGTGCCAGGCGCGCGGCTGGACGCGCCGGGAAGCCGATCCAGTTCAGAACCGTGAGTTGGGCGGCGCGCTCCGTTTGGCATGAATATCCTTACTGCCGCGGGGGCACTGCCCTGCCAACCGAGAGGCCGCCATGCACCACGTACCTGTGAACCACCTGAGCTTCACCGAGGCCATCGTCGTCGGCCTGATCCAGGGCGTCACCGAACTGTTCCCCGTGTCCAGCCTCGGCCACAACGTGCTGATCCCGGCTCTGGTCGGCGGCCAGTGGGCGCACGATCTCAACGTGGCCAGGAAGGAGTCCGACTACCTGGCCTTCATCGTCGGCCTGCACGTGGCGACCGCGATCGGGATCACGTTCTACTTCTGGCGGGACTGGGTCCGGATCCTGCGCGGCTTCTTCACCTCGTTCAGGCCTGACCTGCGGCGCCCGGTGCGGGTGGAGAACGCCGACCAGAAGCTCGCATGGATGATCGTCCTCGCCACCATCCCGGTCGGCGTGGTAGGCCTCGCGTTCGAGCACACGTTCCGGGTCCTGTTCGGCATTCCCGTCCTCGCGGCCGTGTTCCTCGTGGTCAACGGCGTGATCCTGTACATCGGCGAGCGGTTCCGCCCGAAGCGGTCGCGTGAAGCGGACGAGGTGGTCCTGCGGGAAATGGAGCGGGAGCCCGAGCTTGTGGGGGCGGGTGTCGGCCGGGCAGGCGGGGTGCACTCGTCCGGCCAGCGCGCCATCCGGTCCAGGGAGATCGCGACGGCAGTCCAGGCGGATCGCCGGATCACCTCGCACAGTTTCGTGCAGGCCGTCATCATCGGCTCGGCGCAGTGCATCGCGCTGTTCGCCGGCATCAGCCGGGACGGCGTCACGATGTGCACCGGGATGTTCCGCGGCCTGTCCAGG
>DASWAA010000344.1:0-6055 GCA_036391385.1 Streptosporangiaceae bacterium | reverse complement strand
CGAGGACGGCGGCGTGACGGTGATCATGGATCGCTGCCTCAAGGTCGAGCACGCGCGCTACGTCGGCCGGATGCACTGGCTGGGCTTCAACACCCAGCGCATCACGTCCGTCCGCGCCGGGCTCCAGTAGGACAGTGCCGCTGTCGATTTCGGTGCCCGCGGTTCGACTATTAGGCGTGAAGGTCGGGTGTCATCCCGACGGACCGGACGGAGGTACGCGCGGTGAAGTACATGTGCCTGTTGTACGGGGAGGCAGGAGCCGGCCCGGCGCCGGGGTCAGCGGAATTCGGGCAGATGCTGGCCGAGTTCGGTTCGGCGACCGAGGCGATGGCGGCGGCCGGCGTGCTGGTAGACAGCTCGCCGCTGCAGCCGGTGCAGAACGCCACCACGGTGCGGATCAGGGCGGGGGAACTGCTGCTCAGCGATGGACCATTCGCCGAGGTGAAGGAGCAACTGGGCGGTTACTTCCTGCTGGACTGCGAGGATCTGGACGCTGCGGTCGGCTGGATGTCGCGGGTACCCTCGGCCAGGTACGGCTCGATCGAGGTGAGGCCGCTGATGGTGATGGAGATGCCGCGCTGACCGCGCCTGCCCGGCCGCCGTCAGCAGCCCGGCCGGCGCACCAGATCGAAGGTGTTCTCCGGGCCGTGTGGTGGCCGGCCGCGGCCGTGACTGCCCGGGTGACTGGTGACCTGGGGCTGGCGGAGGACGCCGTGCAGGAAGCATGCCTGGCCGCGCTGGCCCAGTGGCCGGAGCAGGGAATTCCGGCTAACCCGGGTGGCTGGGTAGCGGCGGTGGCCCGGCGGCGGGCGATCGACGTGCAGCGCCGTGAGGCGGCCCGGCCGGGTAAGGAGCGTGCGGCTGCGGCGGACTGGCATGATCAGGCAGGCGCGGGCGGCCGGCCGGCGCTGGACATGGATGATCAGCTGGCGCTGATCTTCACCTGCTGCCATCCCGCGCTCGACCCGGCGGCTCAGGTGGCGCTGACCTTGAGGGTGGTCTGCGGAATCCCCACAGCGTCGATCGCCGCGATGCTCCTGGTCGCAGAGCCCACGCTGGCCCAGCGACTGGTCCGGGCAAAGCGCAAGATCCGCGAGGCGGTGATCCCGTTGCGGATGCCTGATCCGGCCGAGCGCGCAGCCAGGCTCGCGGGAGTTCTGCGGGTGGTCTATCTGGTCTTCACCGAAGGCCATTTCGCTCGCTCAGGTTCCGACCTCGTCAACGCCGGGCTGTGCGAGGAGTCGCTGCGGCTGGCGCGGGCGCTGCACATGCTGCTCCGCGACGAGCCGGAAGTGACCGGCCTGCTCGCGCTGATCCTGCTCACCGACGCCCGCCGTCCGGCCCGCCTCGACGCCAGGGCAGACCTGGTGCTGCTCGCTGACCAGGATCGCAGCCTCTGGGATCGGAGCAAGATCGGGGAAGGGATCGCCCTGCTGGAGGCCGCCCTGGCCATGCACCGGCCCGGCCCCTATCAGCTGCAGGCGGCCATCGCCGCCTGCCATGCCGAGGCTGCCAGCCATGACCAGACAGACTGGCCCCAGATCACTGCCCTGTACGGCGAGCTGCTGCGGTGGGAATCATCCCCGGTGATCCAGGTCAACCGGGCGGTGGCGGTATCCATGTCGCAGGGCCCGCCCGCCGGGCTGGAGATACTCGACTCGCTCACCTCCCGACCCGAACTGAGCCGATGGCCCCAGCTGCAGATCGCGCGTGCCGGACTGCTGGCCAGGGCCGGCCGCGCGGACGAAGCCGTCGCCGCGTACCAGGCAGCCCTCGCGATGGACCCGTCCCCGGCAGAATGCCGGTCCATCACGGCTCGGATCCTCGAACTGACCTCCGCCCAGCCCGCTCCGGATCACCAGGAGAGATGACCAGTGACCGACGTCGACGCCGCTCTGCGAAGCCAGCTCCGCAACATTGAAGCCACCTACGGCCACCCGGTGCAGCACTGGTTCGACGTGATCGACGCCAGCGGCCTGACCAAGCACAACCAGGTCGTGGCCATGCTCAAGGGCGACCACGGCCTAGCCCACGGCGCGGCTCACCGGCTGTCCCTGCTCGCCCGGGATCGCACCGCCTCCGCGCAGAACCCGGCCGCCGAAGGACCCGGGCCAGACGCGGTCGCCGGCCTCTACACCGGCCGCAAGAGCAGCCTGCTGCCGCTGCACGACCAGCTGATGGCCGTTATCCGGGCGCTGGGTGACTTCGACGTCGTGCCGAAGAAGGGCTACCTCAGCCTGCGCCGGCGCAAGCAGTTCGCCATGATCCAGCCCACTGCCGCCGGGCGCATCGACCTCGGGCTGATCCTGCCCGGCGGCCTCCCGCCGGCCGGCGGGCTGGAGGCCGCCGGGAACTGGAACGCCCTGTTCACCCATCGCGTGCGCATCACCGACGCTACCGATCTCGACGGCCAGCTCCGTGACTGGCTATCTGCTGCCTACGAGGCCGCCGCGTGAGCCCCCACCATCGCGGCCTGGCCGATCAAGCGGGCACGGGCTGACCGGGATCATCGACATCGCTCATGCGCATCCGGTAGGCCGCCGCCTGCCCGCGGCTGGCAACCGACACCGACGCCGTGGCCTTCGCCAGGCCGAACACCGGCATGTTGGCGTAGATGGCCTCCGCGTGGCCAGCGGGCACCAGATAGGTCTCGTGGAAGATCCCCACGTCGCCGCTGGTGCCGACCTGCCGGTTGAAGGCACGCCACGCGGGCAGATGCGGATCATCCGCCGCCCGGGCGAAGCGCTCAAGTTCGGCGAAGCTGCGCCAGTACTGGATCAGCAGGACCGTCCGCCCGGCCCAGTAACTGTGCCAGCCGAGCATGCCCTTGTCCGGATCCTCGGCCAGTTCGCGCAGCATGGCCGGCATGGCGCGCACCGTGGGCAGCCACTTGCTGACCTTCCAGAGCTTGTTGATACGCATGCCGATGATGAACACGACAACGTCACCGTCGTGGCCGAAGGTGTACCGGCCAGGCTGGACTGCGGTCATCTGCTCTCCCGAGATACTAGATACTGGAACTATCTAGCACTGGATACTGTCAGTATCTAGTTGCGATGTCAAGGAGGCCCCGTGCGCATTAGTGAGCTGGCGAACCAGTCCGGGGTACCGGTAGCCACGATCAAGTACTACCTGCGGGAGGGCCTGCTCCCGGCCGGCGAGCGGACTGCTGCGACCCAGGCCAGTTACGGCGCGGAGCACGTCGAGCGGCTGCGCCTGATCCGGGTGCTCCGTGAGGTCGGGCAGGTCCCGGTCGCCGCGGTCGCCGCGGTGCTGGCTGCCGTCGATGATCCCAGCCTGGCACTGCCGGACGTGCTCGCCCTCGCCCACCATGCGCTCGGCCCCGCACCGGTACCCGCCGCCGATGACGCGCACGCCATGGCGCGGACCGCGGTGCTGGACTTCGTAGCCGCCAGGGGATGGCAGGTCGACCCAGCCGCGCCCGCCGTTGATGTCCTCGCGGTCGCGCTCACAGCGCTGCGGCGCGTGGTCGGCCCGTGCGGCCCGGAGGTGTTCACGCCCTACGCCGAGGCCGCCGACCAGATCGCCCGGTACGAGCTGGCCACCATAGACCCGGGACAGGGCACCGCCCGCGCCGTGGCCCAGATCGTCGTGGGCACGGTGGTGTACGAGCAGGCGCTGCTGGCCCTGCGCCGTCTCGCCGAAGAGCACTACAGCGGCGAGCGCTTCGGCCACCCGTGACCTTCAGCCCGGTAGGAGCTCATCGAGGTGCACCCAGCATCCGGAAGCCGTCATGGGGGCGTAGCGTCCTCGGCGGCCGGCTGCCGGGCCGCGGAACTGTCCAGCCGGCGGTCGATCTCGGCGCCCATGACGTTGCAGTCGGTCGCCGGGTGGTCGAACCGGCACCATAGCGCGGCGGCCAGCAGCCCGCGGGCACGCTGTAGCTGTGCGATTTGCTCGTCGAGGACCTCGAGGCGATGGTCGGCGATCGACTTCCACTCGGCCGCCGTGGCGGCATGCAGGATCCCGTCGACCTCGTCGAGGGTCAGGCCCGTGTCCTGCATCATGCCGATGAAGACCAGGCGGCGGAGCGTCTCGGTCCGGTACCGGCGCTGCCCTGACTGCCGCGCGTCGGCGCTCAGCAGCCCGCGCCGCTCGTAGTAGCGGATAGTAGAGGTAGCGACGCGGGCCCGGCTGGCCACCTCGCCGATCGTCATCAGTTCGGCCATGCAGCCACTTGACTTGAAGTCGGGTTCAACTGTCAAGGTCGGGACATGACAACCGTGCAGCCCTCCGTCCCGAATCACCACGCCAACTATCCGGGCTTCGCCGGTCCGGCCGGATTCCTCGCCGCTGCCAGCATGGTGCTGGGCGGAGGAGGTGACGCCCGCCTGGCCGTGCGCCTCTGCGAGCCCATCGAGGGCGATGTGGTGGCCGACATCGGCTGCGGGCCAGGTACCGCCGCCCGTCGCGCCGCTAGGCTGGGTGCGCGGGTCGTCGGGATCGATCCCGCACCGGTGATGCTGCGGGTCGCCCGCCTGCTCACCCGGCGCTCCGCTCACGCGGTGCGCTACGCCACCGGCAGCGCGGAGGCCCTGCCTCTGACCGACTCGTCGGTCTCGATCGCCTGGTCCATCGCCTCCGTGCACCACTGGGCCGACCTGGACGCAGGCCTGCGCGAGGCCAGGCGGGTCCTGGAGCCCGGGGGCCGGCTGGTGGCCATCGAACGGCTGACACGACCAGGCGCCACGGGCCTGGCCAATCACGGCTGGACCGCCGAGCAGGCCGGCGCGTTCGCCGACCGCTGCCTTGCCCACGGCTTCACCGACGCCACGACGGACCGGCACGGCGGCGGCCGCCGGGCGAGGGTCAGCGTCACGGTCAGAACCCCGGGAGAACGCGAGCACATCACCGACCGGATCGACAGGTGAGCCGGCCGTCGGCAGCCCAGGCCGTGCGCAGTGCCCAGCTTCCTGGCCAATCGTGACGTTCGGCCCTGCCGGACCGCCCGCACTGGCGCGAGGCTGCAGCTAGCGGCGGCTTCCAGGGTCACCCGGCAGCGAAGGCGGCGTCAGCAGCGGCGTGCCCTGCGCGTCGCGCCGGGCACACGGAGGTGCGCCCTTATCGAAGAGGAGATGCCATGACAGTCCTCGTCGCCTACGCCACCCGGCACGGCGCCACCGCCGGAATCGCCGAGCGGATCGCAGCCGCCCTGACAGCCGCGGGCCTGACGGCGCAGGCCCGGCCCGTCGAGGACGTCGAGAATGTCGAGCCCTACGACGCGGTCGTCCTCGGCGGCGCGGCCTATATGTTCCACTGGCTGAAGCCCGCCGTCGCGTTCTCCCGGCGTCATCGCAAGGAGCTCGCGGCGCGCCCGGTGTGGCTGTTCAGCAGTGGCCCGCTCGGCACCGACCTAGTCGACAAGGACGGCAAGAACGTCCTCGAGGCCACTCGTCCCAAGGAGTTCGACGAGCTAACGGAGCTGCTGCACCCGCGGGGTGAGCAGGTCTTCTTCGGCGCCTACGACCCGGACGCGCCCCCCGTGGGCCTCGCCGAGCGGTTCGTGCAGCACATGCCCGCCGCCCGCGCCGCCCTGCCGACCGGCGACTTCCGCGACTGGCCGGCCATCGACGCCTGGGCAGCGCAGATCGCCGCGGACCTGGGGGCCGGCGAGCCGCACGGGGAGTGACATTTAGCGGGTACCTGCGCCGCCGCGACCTCGTCGTCACCTCCGCCTCCGGCGACCTCACGCCATCGCAGCCGCCGCCAGCCACCACTTCGACACCGCCCGCCCCTGACTGGCAGAACTGGCGCTCACCGGCCCGGCCGGCCTCGGAGGCAGTTGCTTAAAGGTTCTACATATTTAGGGTGGGATGACCTTTCCAAAAAGACGCGGGCAGAGTAAAATGAGGAACGTACAGCTCCGGACCCTGGCGAACGTTCAGGGCCCGGTTTTTTTTCGTACACGGAAACGGTGCAGGCCAGATGCCACGGCAAAAGGACGGTGATGACCCAAAGGGAGAATTAAGCTCCCGCCGCGATCTATCCAGCACGACCGACCTACCGCGTGCGCTACTCGTCGCTGACTAAAGGA
>DASWAA010000343.1:0-2297 GCA_036391385.1 Streptosporangiaceae bacterium | reverse complement strand
CGTCCGCTCCGGGCTCTCGAGAGCTAGCTGGGCATTGACCATGGCGACTGTGAACTGCCCGGCGGGCCGCCCGAGCAGCCCCTGGCCAAGCTGATCGACCGCATACAGGCCGCCAGTAGTAGCGGCGGCGGCGCCAAGCAGCCACGCGCCTACACCGATGAGGACTCTGGATCGCACAGTGACACAGACTTTCGTGAAGACAGTTAAAACATGGTAAAGCCTTCCTCAACCGCCGGCCTGGACATGCCGTACCGTCCTGACAATTTGCGTGATTGGGTACTTAGCTAACGTGATAGTGCGCGGGTAGCCGGCTTTAGCGGATACGTTCTGAGAGTGGCACAGCTTCTGCTCGTAGAAGATGACGCCGCCATCCGCGGCGCGCTGATCCGTGCGCTGACCGAGCGCGGGCACGCCGTCCTGAGCACCCCGTCGGCCATGGAAGCGCTGCAGCTCGTGGTCGATTCTCCGCCCGATCTGGTGATACTCGACCTGGGCCTGCCCGACCTGGACGGGTACGAGGCGCTGCGCATGCTCAGGGCGATCAGCAAAGTACCGGTGGTCGTCGCCACGGCCAGGGACGACGAGGCCGACATCGTCAGGGTGCTTGACGCCGGAGCCGACGACTACCTCGTCAAGCCCTTCGGCGTCGGTCAGATCGAGGCCAGGGTCAGGGCGGTGCTCCGCCGGGCCGCCGCCGACGATCGGCGTAATGAGCCTGTCGTCGTCGCCGGGCTCCGCCTCGACGGAGAGGCACACGAGGCCACGCTCGACGGGCGGCCGCTCGACCTGTCGCGCCGCGAGTTCGACCTGCTCTACTACCTGGCGGTGCGGGCCGGCCAGGTAGTAACCAAGCGCGAGCTCCTCACGCACGTATGGCGGATGCCCTACGGCGGCGCCGACAAGACCGTCGACGTGCACGTCTCATGGCTGCGGCGCAAGCTCGGGGAGAACGCGCAGCAGCCCAGGTACCTGCACACCATCCGGGGCGTCGGCATGAAGCTGACTGCCCCGTCGTGACCGGCACGGTCTGACCCCGATGAGGATCCGCATCATCTGGCTCGTGCTCGCGACCGGCTCGCTGATACTGGTCTCGTTCATGCTGCCGCTCGCCCTGCTGCTCCGCACCTTCGCCGCCGACAACGCGATCTCGGGCGCGACGATCCGGGCTCAGTTCGTCGCGCCGCTCGTGCCGACGCTCAGCCCGGCGGACTTGCGGACTTACCTGAACCGGGTGAACGCTCAGAACCCCAGCGAGCCGATCACCATCTTCCTGCCCGGGGGGCAGCATCTGGGCGCACCGGCGGCCAGGACGAACGCGGTGCTGCTCGCGGCGAACGGGCGGAGCTTCAGTGAGCAGGCGCCGGGCGGCGTGGACATATTCGTCGCCGTCGCGGGAGTGGGACAGCAGCAGAAGGCCACTGTCATCAGGACATTCGTCCCTGACTCGATGCTGCGCCGCGGGGTGACGCATGCCTGGCTGCTGCTCGGCGTGGTCGCTGTCGGCCTGCTGATCATGGCGGTCATCGTCGCCGCGCAGCTTGCGCGCAACCTGGTGCGGCCGCTCGGTGAGGTGGCACACGTCGCCGACCAGCTAGCCCAGGGCGGCCTGACCGCACGGGCTCCGGTCGACGACAACGCGCCGCGCGAGATCCGCCAGGTAAGCAACGGGCTTAACCGGCTGGCGGCGCGGATCGGGGAACTGCTGGCGCACGAGCGCGAGACGCTCGCCGACCTGTCGCACCGGCTGCGTACCCCGCTCACGGCACTGCGGATCGACGCGGAGTCACTCACCGCCGACGAAGAGGTCATGACCAGGGTCATCGGCGACGTGGACGCGCTCACCCGCACGGTCAACGAGATCATCGACGAAGCCCGGCGGCCGAGCTCCGACAGCGCAGGAGCGACCTGTGACGCCACCGCCGTGGTGCGGGAGCGCGCCGCTTACTGGCGCGCCCTGGCCGAGGACCAGGAGCGCTGGATGACAGTCGAGATCCCTGCGTACGGCCTGCCGGTCAAGGTGGCCGCGCAGGACCTGGCGGCCTGCGTCGACATCCTGCTCGAGAACGTCTTCGCGCACACTCCGGACGGCACGGCATTCTCCGTCCGCGTCTCCCAGCGCACCGCCGGCGGCGCGTGGATTGTCGTATCCGACAGCGGTCCTGGGTTCTCCCATCCCGACCTGGCGCAGCGAGGCCAGTCCAGCGCGGGCTCGACCGGCCTCGGCCTGGACATCGCCAGCCGCATCGCCGAGGGCTCCGGCGGGACTCTCACTCTCGGACGGTCGCCGCACGGCGGCG
>DASWAA010000342.1:0-11894 GCA_036391385.1 Streptosporangiaceae bacterium | reverse complement strand
GGTGCTGCCGAACCAGCACCTGTTCGTCGGTTACGGGAACCTGCCGTTCTTCGCCGAGTACGACGCGAACGGCAACCTGGTGATGGACGCGCTCTTCCCCGGCTCGGACCTCACCTACCGTGCGATCAAGATCCCGGCGAGTGCCTGGGTCGGCCTTCCGCTCACCCCGCCGAGCGGCGCGGCGCGGCAGTCCGGCGGCAGGGCCACGGTGTACGCGAGCTGGAACGGCGCCACCCAGGTGGCGTCCTGGCGAGTGCTCGCCGGGCCGAGGGCTGGTCAGCTGTCCGCCGTTGCGACGGCTGCCAGGTCGGGCTTCGAGACGGCGATCGCAGTGCGCCAGGACTACCAGGTCTACGAGGTCCAGGCGCTCGACGCCCATGGCAGGGTGCTCGGAACCTCCCGGTCGTTCCGTGCGAGGTAAATGCACTTGATGACGCTAACCAACTTATTGACGTAACATACGTGCCCTGTCCGGCACATCGGTCGAAAGGAATCCAGTGGACCAAGCATCAGTCTCGTCGAGGCGAGCCTCGACGATGCGCACGTGCCTGCGGGCGCTGCTGGTCGCCTTCGCCGTGTTCGGCACGGCCGTCGGTGCGGCAGCCTGTGGCCCGAGCCACAAGACGCACCAGCAGAGCCCGGGCGGGTACTAGACGCGAAGCAGCCGGAACGGGCCGTGCGCTTGAGTCCCGCGGCGCGCGGTCCGTCCGCTGTCCGGGGCCGGCCGGATCAGGCGAGCAGATACCGGCGGGACAATGGCACCTCGCGCACCGGCTCGGCCGCCAGCACCCGGCCGTCGAGAGTGACCGAGCCGTCGGCCGGATCGACGTCGATCAGCGGGCAGGCCCGGCCAGCGATCATGCTGTCCCGTCGCACTGACCGGGTAGCAGTGACCGGGACTAGGCGCCGTCTGGTGCCGAGGCGGCCCGCGATCCCGGCGTCAAGTGCCGCCTGTGAGACGAAGGTCAGCGAGAGCGAGGCCGGGGCCCGGCCGTGACCGCCCCAGTGCGGGACGTACCGGCGCGGCTCGGCGCCCTCGACGGTCGCATTCCCCTCCCCCAGCGGTCCCCAGGCGACGTGGCCAGCCTTGAGCACAAGCTCCGGTCGCACGCCGAAGTACCCGGGACGCCAGAGCACGATGTCGGCCAGCCGGCCGGGTGCCAGCGTTCCCACCTCCGCTGACACGCCATGCGTGATGGCCGGATCGATCGTGTACTTGGCCAGGTAGCGCAGCACCTGCTCGTTGTCGTCCGCCCCGAGGCCGTCGTCGGCCAGCGACTCCGCCGGACGGGCGACGGCCCGGCGCACCGCTGGCGCCGCAGGCCAGCCACCCGCGTTCGTCCGCCACCCCTTCATCGCGTGAGCAAGCTGCCAGGTACGCCTGATCGTCTCGCCGATCCGGCCCATCCCCTGCGAGTCGCTGTTGATGACGCTGATCGCGCCAAGCTCGTGCAGCGGCCCCTCGGCCGCGAGCGTTCCCGCACGGACTCGCTCGGCGGCCAGCTCCAGGTCGCCTCGGTCCGATCCGGAGCCGCCGTGCACCGCCAGGATCATCTCCGGATGCTCGGCCGCGGTCGCGACACCGTACGGAATGGTCGGCGTCGTCGACGAGCAGATGATGCTGGGCTCGCGCACCAGGCCGATCAGGTCGGGGACGTGGCCGCCGCCAGCACCCTCCACGTGGTAAGCATGCACGGCGCGGCCAGCGATCGCCGCCACGGTGTCCTCGAGCTCGCAGGACTCGTTCAGCCCGTCGGTGTGCAGCGCGACCGCGACGTCGTAATCGTCGGCCAGGCCGAGCACGGCGTCGATGATCTCCGGGTAGGCGCCCCAGTCCTCGTGGATCTTCAGTCCGATCGCGCCTGCCTCGATCACGCGCTCGGTAGCCGGCCTGACCTCGCTGCGCGCGCTTGCCTGCAGACCGAGGTTGACCGGCAGGTGCTCGAACGCCCGGAGCGTCGTCGTCATGGCCGACGGAGGCTCCTCGAAGCCGGCCGTGATCAGCGTGGTCACGCCGGCCGACAACGCGACCGGGATCAGCCGGGGCGTTATCAGGTGCACGTGCGAATCGACCGCGCCTGCCGTCGCGATCAGGCCGTAGCCCATCACCGGCAGCGTGTTCGGCCCGATCGTCAGATCGACGCCGCTCGTGACGTCCGGGTTGCCCGCCCGGCCGATCCCGGCGATCCGGCCGTCCTTGATCCCGATGCTGGCCTTCACCACGCCGAGCAGCGGGTCGACGACCAGCACGCCCGCGATCAGGACGTCGAGCTCGCTGTCGGCGGTGGCCTGATCCTGCTGCGCCATCCGCGAGCGGATGTTGCGCGCGTAGCCCCACACCGGCTCGTCGCCATAGCCCACGTGGTCGTCCTCGACCCGCAGCCATAGGTCGGTGTCGGCCAGCCGCACCCGGTCGCCGGTCGTCGGCCCGAAGTGAGCGCCGTAGTCGCCGGCCGGGCTCATGCCGGCTCCGCCCGGCCCGGCGCGGTCCCGCCGCCTAGGGCCACCAGGGTGACCTCCCTTACCTCTCCGGGTGCCCAGCGCACGGACGTCCCGGCTGGGATGTCCAGCCGGAAGCCCTCGGCGGCCGACCGCTCGAACTCCAGCCGAGCGTTCACCCGCCAGAAGGGATAGTGCGAGGAGACCCGGATCGGCCTCGCCGAGTGGCTGGTCACCGTGATTCGCCGGCGTTCCAGCCCGGGCGCGAGCACGACCTCCATCGCTCGACTGCGGATCTCACCGGGCTCGGTCCCAGCTGGCGGTCCCCAGGGCTCGCGCAGTACCGCCAGGCGGGTGCCGTCACCGATCAGCACCTCGAGCCTGATCTCGGGCAGCAGAGCGGGGATGCCGTCCATGAGGTCATCTCGCCGTACCGCCTGGCGCCCGGCCTGAAGCACTCCGTCCAGCGACGCTCCGGCCCTGGCGGCCCGGTGCATTTCGTCGCAGACCAGCGCGGTCGCCTCGGGAGCGTTCAGCCTGGCCCCGTCGGCCATGCAGCGGCGGGCTAGCTCAGCGGCCAGGAAGATCGCGAGCCTGTCCTCCTCGGTTGGCGTGAGGTACATAGCCCATTAGCTACCAGAGCCGCGGCACGCGCCAGGAACCGGGCCGGCCGCGCGGTGTGGTGACCGCGCGGCCGGCTACGCGGATGACTACTGGCCATCCTGCGGGTTGAACAGAGCCTTCATTTCGGTAACGCCGTCCTGCGTGTCGCAGGCGGCCTGCAGGCACGGCAGCCGGAAGGCCGCCTCCATCGTGCGCAGCAGCGAGAAGTGGTTGTACGGGGTGGCGTCGGTGACGTGCAGCGGGCCCTGGTTCGTGATCACGATGGTCGCGACATGGCCGCCGCCCGGGTCGAAACCGCAGCAGCCGGTACCCGGCTGGCCCACGTCGGAGAAGTCGTCCTCGTCCCAGGTGATGACGATCGCGTTGTTGCCCTTGTCCCACAGCGGCGAGCTCATGACCTCGTTGACGATGCTGCCCACGTACGTGTCGCCCGCGGAGATCAGTCCGCTGGTAGATGTGCACGAGCCGGTGCCGTGCATGTCGTGGCACTGGTCAGGCACGACCAGGCTGTAGTTCGGCAGGTTGCCGGATGCCAGGTCGGCGGCGAGCTGGGTGTCAGGAACCATGTTCGCCAGGTCGCTCTGAGTGCTGGTGAAGTTCACGAACGGGTTGTGCTTGGAGGCGTAGAGCGCGTTGCTGTTGCTCGGGTACTTGAAGGTGTACGGGCCGTTCGCGTTCGGGCCGGTCATGACAACGCCGCTGGACGGGACCGGCGGGAGGCTCTGGAAGTAGCCCCTCCAGGTCAGGCCAGCCCCGGTGAGCTGCGAGGCGAGGTTCGGCGCCGACACGGTGTGGTCGACCGTGGTCCCGCCGCAGTGCGGGTCTGTGCCGGCCAGAGCCGGGGTGCAGTAGAACTGGTTGTCGTCCTGGATTCCGAAGTAGCTGCCGCCGATGTTCGCCACGTAGTTCGGCTCGCTCGGGTGGGTGACCCCGTAGTAGCTGGTGGCCAGGCCGTACTGGTCAGCCAGCGCGTTGAGGTTCGGGGCCAGCGGGTTGCCGATGATGGTCGAGTAGCTGGTGTTCTCCATCATGATCTCGACGATGTGCTGGTAACGCGGGATGCCCGCGCTCACGTCGCTGGCAGAGCTGATGCCTGGCGCCGCCACCAGCCATGCCGCTCCCGCGAGCGCCGTCGCGCCCGCGGCTATCAGCTTGAGCCTGATGTGCATGTGGTGCCCTTTCGTGGGAATCCGCCGGGGAACGGCGCGCTCCGCGCCCGCGGGCTGCCGTTACCGTGCCATTACGGCGGCGACACTAACGGTTCTGGTTGGCCGCCGGGTGCAGCCACGATGATGGCCCGCTGAACCAGACATTGCGAGATGGAGAAGTTACCCGGATCGATACCACCATCCGTCGACGTCATGCGGTACGGGCACTGAAGTGCGTATTGACCGCTGCCTAACTGCTCGCTAACGTCCGCTAGAACGTGTTTCACTTTGTTGGCTCGCGCCAGACAGCAAGGAGACCGGCATGACCGCGTCGGCAGAGCACCCACCGGACGAGGCTGTCAAGATGACCGTCAGCCAGCGTGATCCCGAGACGCTGGGCGCGGCCCTGCGGGGCTGGCTGGCTGGCCGGCTCTCGCTGAGCGAGCCGCCAGCCATCAGCGGGGTGCGGATGCCGGTCAGCGGCGGCCTGTCAAGCACGTCGGTACTGTTCGAGGCGGAATGGACCAGCGGCGGCGCAGCGCAGCGAGGCGCATACGTGGCCCGGATGGCTCCTGAGGCGAGCGCGGTCCCGGTCTTTCCCCGCTACGACCTGCCCGGTCAGTACGACCTCATCGACCGGGTCAGCGCGGCCTGCCAGGTACCGGTGCCGCGGCTGCGGTGGAACCAGCCCGACGGCGGCCCGCTCGGGACCGCGTTCTTCGTGATGGACCAGATCGACGGCCGGGTGCCGCTTGACAACCCGCCTTACGTCTTCGCCGGCTGGCTCTTCGAGGCTCAGGCACACGAACGGGCCCTGCTGCAGCGCAACAGCATCAGGGTGCTTGCCGACCTGCATGCCATCCCCGAGCCCGCGGCCACGTTCCCGGCGCTGGCACCGCCCGGAGGCATGGACTCGCTGCGCTGGCACGTAGAGCAGCAGCACGAGTACTACCGCTGGGCGCTGGCCGACGACGGCTTCCGCATCCCGATCATCGAGCGGGGCCTGGTCTGGCTGGAAGAGAACTGGCCGTCCGAGCGCGGCCCCGATGTCCTGTCCTGGGGCGACGCGCGGATCGGCAACATCATCTTCGACGGGTTCACCCCTGTCGCCGTCCTTGACTGGGAGATGGCGGCGCTCGGCCCGCGCGAGCTCGACCTCAGCTGGTTCGTCTTCCTGCACCGCTTCTTCCAGGACATCGCCGAGTTCTTCGAACTGCCCGGCATCCCCGACTTCATCCGGCGCTCCGACGTGGAGAGCACGTATGCCGAGCTCACGGGCTATGAGCCGCGGCATATGGACTTCTACCTGACCTACGCCGCGGTGCGGCACGCCATCGTGATGGCACGGATCAGGCGCCGGATGATCCATTTCGGCGAGGAGACAGTACCCGACGACCCCGACGACTACGTGATGCACCGGCCGAGCCTGGACAAGCTGCTCTCCGGCACCTACGGATGGGACTGAGCGACCGTGCCGATACCCCTGGACGAGTACCCGATTCACCAGACCCCGCTGCCGATGAACCGGGTGGCCAGCAGCGACCGGAACTTCTACGACCGCTGCTACCTGAACGCGGCTGACCGTTCCGGTGAGCTCTTCATGGTCACCGGTCTCGGCGTGTACCCGAACCTCGGGGTAATCGACGCGTACGCGGCGGCGCGCCACGGCGACCGGCAGTGGAGCGTCAAGTTCTCCGACGCCCTGGCCAGCCGCAGCCTCGACCAGCAGGTCGGCGGCTACCGGATCGAAGTCGTCGAGCCGCTGCGGCGACTGCACCTGACCTGCCAGTCGCCCGACGGCAGCCTCGACTTCGATCTGCACTGGACCGGATCGTTCCCGGCCGCACAGGAGGAGCCGCATCTGCTGCTGGCCGGTGACCGCCCGATCCTGGACGCCTCGCGGTTCTCCCAGCTCGGCACGTGGAGCGGCAGCCTGAAGGTCGGGGACACCGAGTTCACCGTGACCGGCGACCTCTGGTCCGGGGCCCGTGACCGGTCCTGGGGCATCAGGCCGGTCGGCGAGTCCGAGCCGCCAGGACGAGCCGCGGCCGAGGGTCTGGCCGGGTTCTGGTGGGTCTACATGCCGCTGCGGTTCGAATCCTGCGCGCTGATCGTGATCATGCAGGAGAACCACGACGGCTACCGCACGCTCAGCAACGCCAAGCGGGTCTGGCCGGACGGCCGGATCGAGCAGCTGGGCTGGCCGCGGCCGGAGATCCGGTACACGCCAGGCACCAGGCATCCGGAATCGGCCACGATTCACCTGACCGACCCGACCGGCTCGCCGGTGACCGTTGACGTGGAGATCTTGACCTCTGTCCCGTTGCACATCGGCGCCGGGTACAACGGTGACCCGGACTGGTCGCACGGCCGGTGGATGGGCCCTGAGTGGAGCGGTACCAACGTCTATGACCTGACCGAGCCCGACGTGGCGGCGCGGATTCCCTGGGGCGTCACCGACCACCTGGTGCGGGCGCGGATGAACGGCGAGGAAGGGTGGGGCATGTTCGAGCATGCCACCATGGGCCGGCACGATCCGACCGGCTTCGCCGACTGGTCATCGGTCGCGCCGCCGCGCGACTGACGTCACGACCCGGCGACTGACGTCAGGCCGCCAGGAACGCGGAGTGAATCCCGGGATCGGATCCCGCTTGCCGATCGCGACCGACCCCGGGATTCACTCGCTACGGGCCGCTGCACCCTGGGTCCGGCGGCACATCCCCCCGGGTCCGATCTAGCTGGCCGCCCCGCATCAGCCGCCGGAGACGAGCTGCAGCGCTGCCCAGACGGCCTTCTGCGCCGAGCCCAGCATCATCCAGCCCCAGGCGGCCGCGAGTGCCTGGACGATCTGGAGGCCGCGGCCGCAGTCGGCGGTCAGGTCAGGCTCGGCCAGCACCGGCGGCCGGATGCTGCCGTCTGTCACGGTGCAGACCACCTGCTGCTCGTCGCGCCGCCAGGACAGTTCCACCGGCCGCGGCGCCTCCGGTGACATGCCGTGCCTGATCGCGTTGGTGACGAGTTCCGAGGCGATGACCATGGCCTCGTCGAGCAGTGCGTCCAGGCGCCAGCCGCGCAGGGTCTCGGCGGTGAATTCCCGGGCCGCGCGCGCCGACTCTGGCCCCGGGCACAGGAGGACCCGGCAGGTGCAGTACTCAGCCAGCAGGCCCGCGGCGACCGGACTCGCCGGCCCGGGGTCGAAGGAGACAGGATCGAACGATGCGGGGCTGAACGAGATAGGGTCGGCCGCCACCGGCCGCACGAGGCTGATCGGGGCCGGGCTCGTTGCGATCGGGCTGACCGGGACGGGACCGCGCGGCACGGAACCAGGCGTCAGCACCTCGTCGCCAGCAAAACTCACGTCCCGGGCGTGCGCGTACGTCACCTAGAGTCCCTCATGCTAGGTCGCGACCCGACCTGGGGGTGGCCGAGTCGATACGGTCCTGCTCGTCCGTTACGATGCCATTGATGACGTGCATATGCAAGTGCAGCAGCACAAAATATCTGCCCGACGGTAACCTTGAGGCAACCGACTTCCCTAGACCCAGGAAGAAGCGCCAGCGGGCCAAAGGGAAGGAACTATCATGAGCCAGCCGCGCAACGGCGTCTCCGCATCCGAGATTGACGCTGTCACCTGGCGCAAGAGCAGCTACAGCAATCCGAGCGGCAATTGCGTCGAGGTGGCCGAACTGCCCGCTGGCGGCATGGCCGTTCGCAACTCCAGGCACCCAGACGGACCTGCACTGGTCTTCACCAGGGCAGAGTGGAACGCCTTCGTGCTTGGCACGAGGGACGGCGACTTCGGGTAGTTACCGTCAGGTAGCCTGCTATCCGTAGTTACTACCCGGTAGTAATGCGAACTTTCGCCATTCCGATGATGTTACGGCCGACTTATAGCGCAGTGCTTCCCTCGCATGAGAGACTCCGTTCGTCAACCATAGCTGAACGCTATTCACTGGGGGACGCATGATCCGTGCCGCCGAGCCCGAGGGCAGTCCGGTCCGCAGCCTGCTCACGCCAGCAGCCTCTGGCGGGCCGACCGTGCTCCGCATCCTCCTTGGCGCGCAACTGCGCAGGCTGCGCGAGTCGAAGCGGATCTCGCTGGAGGAAGCGGGAGGCGTCATCCGCGCGTCCCACTCCAAGGTCAGCCGGATGGAGACCGGGCGGGTCGGGTTCAAGGACCGCGACATCATGGACCTGCTCGCCTTCTACGGCGTGACCGACGAGAAGGAGTGCGAGGCGCTGCGCTCGCTCGCAGCCCGGGCGAACGCGCAGGGCTGGTGGCATGACTACTCAGACGTCCTGCCGACCTGGTTCGAGGCCTACATCGGGCTCGAGGAGGCTGCCAGCCAGGTTCGTGCCTACGAGGTGCAGTTCGTGCCCGGGCTGCTGCAGACCGGCGACTACGCCCGCGCCGTCAGCCTGCTCGGGTTCCCCAACGCCTCGGATCGCGAGATCGACCGGCGGGTCGGCCTGCGGCTGGCCCGCCAGATGATCCTCACCAGGCCGGAGCCACCGAACATCTGGGCCGTACTCGACGAGGCCGTCCTGCGCCGGCCCATCGGCGGCGCCGAGGTCATGCGGGCGCAGATTCGGCACCTGATCGAGCTGACGCAGCGGCCCAACGTGACCGTCCAGGTCATCCCGTTCGACGCCGGCGGGCACGCAGCGGCAGGAGGGCCATTCAGCGTCCTGCGCTTCGCCGAGTACGACCTGCCCGACGTGGTGTACCTGGAGCAGCTGACCAGCGCGCTCTACCTGGACAAGCAGGAGATCGTGGACAGCTACCTGATGGTGATGGAGCGGCTGTGCATCGAGGCACTCACGCCGGCCGCCAGCATCAAGCAGCTGAAGACGATGCTCAGGGACGCCTAGCCGGGCGGCTTGCGTCCCACGCCGGCCCACAGCACGACGGGCTGGCCCGCTTCCGCAGCCGACGCCTCGCGCCAGGCTGACACCGGTACCAGGCCGGGCTCGACGAGTTCCAGGCCGTCGAAGAACCGCGCCACCGTAGCCCGGTCGCGGACCGTGATGTTCTCCACCATCGCCTGGTTCAGCCCGTCGATCGTCGCGTTGGACACGTCCTCGCCGACAAAGGTGATGTCAGCCGTCCCGTGCGTGATGGCGAGGTAGCTTCCAGGCGCCAGCGCGCTCATCAACTCGGCCACGATCTCGTGCGGCTTGTCGTCGTCGCCGATGAAATGCAGGATCGCCAGCAGCATGACGGCGACCGGCTCGCTGAAATCGAGCAGCCCAGCCGCCGCTTCCAGGATCGTCCGCGGGTCGCGCAGGTCGGCGTCGATGTAGTCGGTGGCACCCGCCGGATTGCTGGCCAGCAGCGCGCGGGCGTGCGCGAGGACGATCGGGTCGTTGTCCACATACAGGACCCGGGACTCCGGCGCGATCGCCTGGGCGACCTCGTGGGTGTTACTCGCCGCCGGGATGCCCGTGCCGATGTCAAGGAACTGCCGGATCCCGGCCTCACCTGCCAGGAAGCGGACCGCCCGGCCCAGGAAGGCCCGGTTCGCCCGCGCGGACACGACGATCTGCGGGAAGGCCTCGATCGCCAGTTCGGCGGCCGCGCGGTCGGCGGCGAAGTTGTCCTTGCCGCCCAGCCAGTAGTTGTAGACCCGCGAACTGTGCGCGACCCCGGTGTCGAACGCTGCGAGCCTGTCGCCTTCCGCCGACCCCTCGCCGTCCCGATCGTCAGCCATTAGCCCACCTTACCCGGAAAGGTAACCAATTGGCCGCCGCGACGCGGCGGCACGGGTCACCGCAGCTGTGCCAGCGCCGCATGCACGCTCCGCAGATTCCGCAGCCGCGCTTCGTACGTCGCCCCGGCCCACAGCAACCCCACCCCGATCAGCGCAAACGGCGCCCAGCCCGGAACCGCCCTGACCAGGCTGAGCACCACCGGCGCGACCTCCCGGCCAGCGTCGAGCACCGCCGCTGCCGCACCGGTCAGCAGCGGCGCCTGCAGCCCGCGCCAGGCGCCAGTCAGCGCCACGGCGGCAGCAGCGGCACCGAGCAGCGACGGGCGGAGCCAGCCGCTGCCCTGCCAGGCGATGACCTGGCTCGGGACGAGCAGCAGGAGCAGGCCCGGTCCGTAGGCCAGCCACGAGGACACCTGCGGCGAGCGTCGCGACCAGGCCCATCCGGCCGCGAGAGCGATCGCCGCGGCGGGCACCGTGTAGGCCTCGGGAATGCCGACGCCGGCCGCGGCCAGCGCGGCCCACCAGGTCGCGAGCGCCGCCAGCGGGCTCAGGCAGAGGGCCGCGACCTTGATCTCGGCTCGTCGCGCCCGCCAGGCGCAGGCCGCGTAGGCGAGAGTCAGGCAGCCGAGCACGACCAGGGTCTGGACCGGTCCGGCCAGTGCCCAGCCGATCGCCAGCGAGGCGGCGGCCAGCGCTGCGGCGGCTGGAGCCAGGCTGTGGCTGAGTGCGGCCCACGCGGTCAGCGCGAGAGTGAGAGTCAGCAGCAGGCCGACGGTGAGCCAGTAACCGAAGCCGACCGCGAGCCCGAGCGGTGCGGCGACGATCGGCAGCGCTGCGGCGACCGCGTCGAGGCTGCTCCGCGTGCTGCCGCGCCAGGCACCGACTCCGGTCACGACCGCGACGAGACAGGTCGCGAGGACGACGGCCGCCATCGGCAGGCTCGCCGACCGGGCCGCGTGCACATACGAGTCCCCGCCGCCGGCCCAGGCGTGCCCGAGCAGCCGGTAGGGAGCGGAGATCGCAAGCGCCAGCGACCGCCACTGCGCGGCCAGCGCCGCTACGGCCGCGCAGGCTGCCGCGGCGACCGCGACGGCTCGCCGCGGGCCTGAGCGTAGCCAGGCTGTCGTGCTCGCCAGCAGCGCCACCGTTGCGGCGGCGATGCCGAAGGTGCCGGCCTGGCGTGCTGCGAGCACGGCGCAGACCAGCGCGACGGGACCGGCGCCGAGGTCGAGCACCAGGGCATGCACGGGGCGGCGCCGACGCAAGGCAGTGGCGATCGCGACTGCCGCGACCGCGACGGCGAGCGCAGCGAAGCCCGCGTACCGGGCGGGCCAGCCGCTCGCCAGCGGTACCGCGCAGGCCAGGCCCGTCGTCGTGACGAGTGCTCCTGCGGTCCCCGCCACCGCGCTGACGGCGTCCCGCGCCCAGGCGGCGGTGACGCCGAAGACGACAGTCAGGATGGCAAGCTCGGCGATCGTGGTAGCCGGAGCGTCCAGCGACCACGCGACGGCGCTAGCGGCGAGCAGCGCACCACACCAGGTGGCGGTGCCGCCAAGGACGCGGCCGGTCTTCAGCAGGGCCGCCGCCGCGGCGGTCAGCAGGGCCGCCGCGACCGCGGTCAGCACGCCGAGGGCGGCCCACCCGGTCAGGTGAGCGGCCGCCGGGATACACCCGGCCGCGAGGGCGGCTGCGATCAGCGCAACGGCTCGGACCCGATCTCGCCGAACCTGCGGCTCCCGGGGAAGGGCGGCGGGAACGAGCCAGCAGACCAGGCACACCAGCACGAGGACAGACCCGGTGACGAGCGCTCCGGGCCAGATCGCGGGGACGGGCTGGTGCGCGAGCGGGCCGGCGCCGGTCCAGGCCGGGATGTACCGGCGCACCGGAAACAGGGCGGACAGCGCGCTCGGCGTCACGACGAGGCCGGCCAGGCCGAGCACGACCGCGGATCCCGTCGCGACAAGTCTCGCGC
>DASWAA010000341.1:0-21461 GCA_036391385.1 Streptosporangiaceae bacterium | reverse complement strand
GCGTCACACCAGCCGCAATGCGCATCTCGGCCAGCTGATGCCCACGCACGTACGCCTCCCGGCGCTCTCCTGCCCCAGCCTTGCCGGCCGCCTGGTCCTCGGCGGTACGCGGGTCCGCTTCGCGTCCCCGGGCCCGGACGTCGCTCCACTTGGCGTAGTTGTCGCTCACCGCTTCTTCGCCCCTTCTGCTTCTAGATCGGCCAGGTGCCGGGCGAACCGCTCATCTGCCAGCGGGATCGCGTCGCGGTACCAGCCGTCCCAGTTCCCTGCCTTGTCCCCGGCGACCAGGAAGACCGCCTCGCGCCGGGGATCGAACGCGAACAGCAGCCGGATCTCGGTACTGCCCGACGACGGCGGCCGCAGCTCCTTCATGTTGTGATACCGGCTGCCCTTCACCCGGTCAGCCAGCGGCCTGCGCAAGGCAGGACCCTCAGCCGCGAGCTGATCGATCGCATCCTCGATCAGGTCAGCAGACTCCGGGTCGCTTTTGCACATCGCTAAGTACCATGCTTCGACCTCCTGATGGAGGCTCACCTCCCACGCCATACCCGAATTATAACCAATCAGTCATGCCCAGGTTGGCGGGTCCTTCCCGACGGGACGAGAGGAATCCACGAAACTCATCCGCGCCGAGACTGTCCCTCAACCCGGTCACGATCGGCGCCGGTTCGCATAGCGGGACGCATCGGCAAACATCCCGCAGGTCAATCTGGGTGGGCCGAACGGCTCATCATGCGAACCGCGCGATCCTCATCGAAGGTGACCCTCTTCGGGTACGTCTGCCCAGGTCACGGACACCGAGCACAGTGAAGTGAACCGGCGGGCGCCTGCTCTTGAGCGGGCGGCCAGGTGGTTCAGCCGACCGTTGCACATCGCTCTGACCCGGTACGGCTGTATGGGCATCGCCCCTGGCGTGATATTGACGATCAGCTATATTGCTGGGGTGGGTCCTGACCGGCAGAGCGCCGCTGCGGTCTTGCGGGCCGCGCGCAAGCGCGCGGGTTTGTCACAGGTCGAACTGGCCGCTCGGGCCGGTGTCACTCAGAGCGTGATCAGCGCATATGAATCCGGGCGTCGGCAGCCTTCCCTGGCGACGCTGGCAGCGCTCGTCGAGGCATCAGGCTATGAGCTGGAGGTCAGCGTGCAGGAGGCGCCGGGAAGACTGAGCAGGCTGACCGGCCCGGTCGGCCGCCGGGTACGTCGGCACCGCGCCGAGCTGGTGGCCGCAGCCGCGGCTCACGGCGTGGCGAACCTGCGCGTGTTCGGCAGCGTGGCTCGTGGCGAGGACCGCGCGGACAGCGACGTGGACCTGCTCGCCGATATTCCTGCGGGAATGGGACTGCTCGGCCTGGGACGGGTCACCGACGACCTCGAGGCCGTTGTCGGCACCCGCGTCGACCTGGTGGCCGCCGCACAGCTCAAGCCCGCCGTCCGCCGCAGGGCAGAACGAGACCTGGTGGCCCTGTGAGCTATCGCGATGCGCAGGATCGCCCGCATGCGCGACCACCTCGCACACCGCTACTTCGACACCGCCCACGCGATCTTGCAGGCCACCGTCGACGAGGACCTCCCCGCGCTGGAGCTTGCGGTCGCCGCGCTCGCCCGGTCACTGCAACCGGACAAGGACGCCGACCGGCCAGCGAGGGCGCCCTGGCGGGAGGCCGAAGCGGAACCCTGAACGCATGCCGCGCAACGTGAACGCGCCATGACCGGGACGCGGTGCCCGACGCGCAGGACAAGCGGGCACTGCAGGTCCGCAACGCGTTGCCTGGAGCTGCAGGAGGGGTTCGCGCAATGGTCTACCCGCAGGCGCAAACGCACAGCTAGCCAAGCGAGTGGGGCGGCTGGGGATCGAACCCAGGACCGGCGAAAGCCGGACCACGCTGAAGTGGCGCCTGTCCAGGGTCTTACTCACCGCTGCCAACTGCTTCATCTGGCTTCGCCAGCGGGCAGGCGAGTTCGGAGTGCTCAACGGCCGGAGTGTGGCTGGCAGGCTGCGACCGCCTGTTCTAGAGCCGTCAGGCTGCCGAGGATGTCTTCGTCCCGGTTCCTCACGACCCACTGCCTGATCATCGTCGCGAGCGGACGTCGTAGCCGGACGGTCACGCCGACCCAGACGCCGTAGACATCCCTCACTTGGTCACGTACCTGCTCCGGGTCTGCGTCCGGTGCCGGAATGCAGGCGATCTGGATCCGGTGCCTGTCTGTAGACAGGTCCCTGACATCGCGTAGCTGCAGCCGGGTGGCGTGGCGGAGTTCGGGATAGTTGTCGTCCCAGCTTCGTCGCTCCGAGCGCTCGGCCAGGCTCTTCGCGGTTTCGTCCGGGTTGGAGTAGGGCGGAAAGCGGTCAATCAGGAGGACCGTCCGATTGCGGGCTGGTGCATCAGGTCGACGGCGCGGCCGGGCCCACTCCGGCAGGCTGGCCTGGTCCGTGATAGTGACGCGCGACTCCAGGCGGAGCTCCATGAGCTGTCCGGCGCTCAGCGCGGTCAGGTCGCCCGCCACTGTGCAGCCGGTCAGGAAATCGGGTGGTCCGATCGTGTCGAGTAGCTCACGGCTGGCGACTCGTGGTTTGCGGTGGACCAGGCGGATGGCGTCGATGACTCCCTGCGGCCGGAATGGAGGCCGCAGGCCGCCGCGGTGCGTATTTCCGTTGATCAGGCCGACTGGCACCGGAGCCAGCTCGCCACGTTCAGCCGCGAGTGTCAGCTGGCCGGCGGGCGAGAGCCGGGCCTCGGTGTAGCGAGGGCTGGCGGGCGGGTCGTTGCCCTGGTTGCCGAAATTTCCCTGCGGTTCGATCAGCGGCACTTGCGTCAGCCAGCCGCGCGCCGTGTCGACGAGCACCTCATAGCCGTAGCCGCGGGGGACGGCGCTGGTGTCCTCGACGACGGCCAGTACCCGCTCGCACCCGCAAAATCTGCGGCCTGGCCGCGCGCGCAGGGTATCAAGGGCATCAAGTATCGCCAGTTCTACGACGCCCACTCCGCTTCGCTCGCTCACCTCACCAACCTCTTGTACAGGCGCCGCAGCGCCCAGCAGTCTGCGGCCGACGCGACGAGCACACCGACGTCAGTCACGTCGATGAATGCGGCGCCAGGGCGCAGCCAGTTCCAATCCTGCCGGCCGCCTTCGAGCAGCAGATCGAGCTTGCCGAAGGACGTCTGCACGGGAACGATCGACCGCAGCGCCAGACGCCGCGGTGACGGCAGCCCGCCGGGGTGCGCGGCTAGCGTCTTCAGCGAGTCGTGCAACCGGTCAAGATTGGCCTCACCCGGCTCGATGACGACGTCTGTATCGCCGACAGTTACTGCCTCGCCGCGCAGCCACAGTGCGGCGCTGCCGACCAGAATGAAGCTGACTCCCTCGGCGGCCAGGATCGCCGCAGCAAACACGGCCACCGGAAAGTCAGCGGCACCCGGCCGGTCCAGTGCCATATCCAGAAGCTAGCCGGCCTGATGCGGATTTACTTCATGTAGTAGCCGACCAGGTCGGCGATCAGGTTGACGCTGCCGGCGTTGTTATACATGTCGACCTTCCCGTCGATGACCCGCACCACCACCTGGATCGGGAACGTCTGCCCGGCTGTGAAGTTCAGGTTCGAAGTCCCGGGGCGGGTCATGCCGTCGGGGTAGACGGTGACATAGCTGTTCTTGGTGGGGTTGGTCGCGACCACATTCAGCACGACCGCGGTCACCCCAGACGGTGGCACCCCATTCTTCCCGGTGACCAGCAGCCTGATCGTCGCTCCAGGCCCCACCGGAGTGCGGTAGCCGCCTGTGCCGTTGAGAGTGTCCAGCACCCGCAACGGGCCGATGTTATCGAGCCACGAACCGCCTGGCGTGCTGTAGTAGCCCGCCAGATCCGCGATCAGGTTGACGCTGCCGACACTGTTATAGAAGTCGACCTTGCCGTCCGTGCCGACCGGCACGACCACCAGGTTCGGGAACGTCTCCCCGGCGGTGAATATCAGGTTCTGCGTGGCCGGGCGGCTCGCCCCGTCGGCGTAAACGGTGACATAGCTGTTCTGCGTCGCGTTGACCGGCGTGACGTTCAGCGCTACGGCGGTCACGCCGGACGATGGCACCCCATTCGCCCCGGTGACCTGGAGGCTGATCGTCTGGCCCGGCCCGACCGGCGTCGAGTAGCCGCCTGTGCCGTTGCGGGTGTTCAGCACCCGGGTCGGGCCGACGCCGTTAAGCCACGACCCGCCCGCCGTGCTGTAGTAGCCGACCAGGTCGGCCACCAGGTTGACGCTGCCGGCGTTGTTGTAGAAGTCGATCTTCCCGTCAACGACCGGCTCCTGGACCAGTCTGGGGAAGGTCTGCCCTGCGGTGAAGATCAGGTTCTGCGTGGCCGGGCGGCTTGCCCCGTCGGCATAGACCGTGACATAGCTGCTCCTTGTCGGCTTGACCGCGGTCACGTTCAGCATGACCGCGGTCACGCCCGAGGAGGGAACCCCATTCTGCCCCGTCACCTGCACGCTGATCGTCTGACCGGCGCCCACGGGCGCCGAGTAGCCGCCCGTGCCATTGCTGGTGTCCAGCACCCGGGTCGGGCCGGTAGGGGTATAAGCGGGCGGAAGCGCAGCTGGCTCGAGCTGGACGTCACTTGCCATCACATAGGCGAGTCGGTGGTTGAACCAGATCGGGTAGTACTGGGTAGTCCCGATAACCACGATCTCCGGTGTGTTGTAGTCGGTGGCCACGTAGTCACTGTTAACCGCCGCATCGGGCACGTACTCCTGGCCGGGCTGGATGCCGTACTTGCTGAGCGCCGTCACGGTCTGCGAGGGCACAGTCGGAGGGTAGGCGGACGCCTCCGGGGAGGCCCGGCCGTACACGGGGATGGCGGTGCTCCCGATGGGCGTCACGACTTGCTGCACCGTCTGGGTGGCCGGGGCAGCGTTCTGGCCGTTGGGGTTGTAGAACCACGCCTTCTGACCCGCATACCAGATGGCGGTCCAGCTTCCCTGCTCACCCGCGACAACGAAAGTTTGCCCTGACACCGCCTTGTCGCCCCAGTCCCAGGCATCAGTGGTGCCGGATCCGGTCGAATGAAGATAGGGATCGGCTAGCAGCGGAGCAGTAGACGATGGGCTGGTGCGCAGGTAGACGAAGTTCGCTGGCTGCGCGGGGCACGGGGTTCCCGCGCCGGAGCAACCGGTCACTATCGGCTCGTTGGCGGTGCTGAATGGCGGATCGATCCTGATCTCGCTGCCGACGGGCAGGGACCCGGCGTCGGGCTGCGTGATCGGCGCGCCGACCAGTTTCATGAAGTAGTTCCAGTCCCAGTACGGGCCTGGATCCCAGTGCATGCCGGCAACGTAGGGGTCCGTCGGGCCGGGAACATTGTCGTGGCCGATGATGTGCTGGCGGTTCAGGGGGATGCTGAAGCGCGCAGCCAGGTATCGCACCAGCGCCGCGGAGGACTGGTACTCCGACGGGGTGTACCAGGTCGCGCCCTGCAGTGCGTAGCCCTCGTTCTCGATGCCGATCGAGTGCATGTTCATGTACCAGTTGCCGGCGTGCCAGGCGATGTCCTTCGTCGGGACCATCTGGGTAACGTCGCCGGTTGACGACTGCACTACGTAGTGGGCGCTGGCGTACAGCAAGTTCTTCGTGTTCGCGAACGCAGCGATCGTGCCGGAATAGGTGCCCTCTGTGTCGTGGATGACGATGTAGCGGATCGCGGTGCCGTCTGTCGGCCGGTTCGCGGCATCGTAGTTGCCGTAGTTGCTTGAGCTGCAGCAATAGGCAGCTGGGACGAAGGTGCAGCTCAAGCCGGTCGGACATTCGGGAGCGGCGATGCTCGCGGCCACGTGGCCTATCAGCCTGGACTGGGTCAGCGAGGCACGGTCCGGGGTCACAGAGGTGGCGGGCGGCAGGGTTACCACCTGGCCGTCAGCGGTGGTCCTTGTCGCCCCGTCGCGGATCACCGCGAACACGCGGTCGGCGAACAGCCGGGCCCCCTGGACGTCGGTTGCCCCGCTATAGCGGGCCACGGCTACGTACCACTGCCCAGGGCTGGCGGGCAGCCGACCGAGAGCAGCGCGTTCGTAACTGGCCAGCAGGGACGCGCCGGCGCGGACGCTGGCGCGCATGCTCGTGCGCAGCGCGGAGAGGGGTTCATGGATCAGCCCGGCTGCCGTGTCCAGCGTGTGCAGCGCCGGATCATGCGCCGGAACCTGGTTCACCCATGCCAGCGCGGTCGCTGAGGGGCGGGCCGCCTGGCTGTGGCCACCGCGCTGGTCGGCAACCGCGCGGCGCTGCGCGGCCGAGAGCGTCTCAACGCCTGATGGGTTGAGATGGGTGAGCCCCATCACGTTGTAGTTACCGGTGACGCTGGGCTGCCCGCCGTGGGACTCCCACAGTGACTCCTGGTAACCGACGGCGAGCAGCACGCTCTCCGGGACCCGGAATTCCTTCGCGGCCTGAGCGAAGTCCGCCTGCAGAGCGAACGCGTTCGTCCGGCCCGGCAAGGCGAGTCCGGGCACTGACGCGCGGGCATCGTGCGATCCAGCCCATGTCGCATAGCCCGCGATCATCGTCAAGCCAAGCATCACGACTATCGCGAATCGCCCACGAAGCCACCTACTGCGATCATCCAGATCCAAATCACTCGCACCCTTCAGGTGTCCGGAGGCTCAGGCTGAGCGTGACCAGTTCAATCCGGTAGCTAACAGCAAGCCTCGCCCCTTTGCGATGGCGAGAACCGGGCCAGCGACTGGCGACTCCGTATCTGCGTGACTGCTCTGCGTGACAATGGCAATTACGTGCTCAGTCTCCGAGCGCGCCGTAATCTACCAGACGTAGCTGGCTCGGCAGGTGCTTGTCGTCGCTGACCGACCGAAGCCGGGACGTGTACTGCGCCGTCACCCGGTTGCGGCGGCGGCGAGCCCGAGCAGTTCGCGAGCGCGGGCGAACGCCTTCTCGGGCGCGGTCACGTCGACCGGGATCGCGGTCAAGCCGACCGCGGCGGCTCCGGCCAGGTTGACCGGCTGGTCGTCCAGGAAGACGGCATCAGCAGGCTCGACGCCCAGCTTGTCGGTCATCATCAGGTAGATGCGCGGGTCGGGCTTGAGAATGCCCGCCTGCGAGCCGTCGACAAGGACGTCAGCCAGGCGGATCACGGAAAGGCTGTCGATCCATTCCTGGGAGTGAAACGCGCCAAGGTCGTTGGTCAGGATCCCCACCGGAATCCCGCTGGCCCGAGCGTCGGCCATCAGCGCGCTCGCGCCGGGCCGCACCATCACCGCCTCGCTCTCGTCGCGGTAGATCGCGCCGATCAGCTCCCTTACGCCGCCGGGCCGGCCGGTCAGGGCGGCGAAGTCGGCGGCCCGGTCCGCCCAGTACTGGCGCTCGCCGAGCCTGCCCGTCAGCACGTCCTGCCAGCTCGGATCGCCCGCGGGGTCAAACGGGCCGGTCAGCCGCAGGCCCCCGGCGGGCAGCCCGAGCCGCCGCTCGGCCCGGCTCGCGAGCTCGAACGGAGTGAGCAGGATCGGCCCGCCGAAGTCGAGCACGAGGCCGGTCTTCGTCGCGCTCAATGCTCTGGCTCGTCGATCGCGACCTTGTCGTAGCGCACCACGTCGCCCATCCAGGCGCACGCCGCGCACCAGGTGAAGAAGATCCGCTGGTCGGCGGCCCACGACTCCGACACCAGGCCGCTGCCCAGGGACGTGCCGCACATCGGGCAGAACCTGGGACGGTCGAGCAGATGGCGCTCGGCGTCCGGTGCGAACCATTCCCCTGGCGGCGGCAGCTTGTGCGGGTCGATCGGCAGCTTGCGCGAGTCGATCGGCAGCCTGTGCGGCTCGGCCGGGAGCCGGTCAGCCATTGGCGCCGGCCCTGGCGCGCGCCTCGGCCGCGTCCCTGTGCAGGGCCAGCAGCTCGGCCATGATCGGCGCGTATCGCATCGAGCCGCCCTGGATCCACTGGTCGGTGAAGGCGGCGCCGGCTCCGAACTTGTCCTTCTCGCAGGGCAGCTCGATGATCTCGTGCGGCGTCCGCACGGTCCCGAGCGGATCGCCGCCGTCCTCGACGATCTGCATGTTCTCCTTGAACATCTTGCGCAGCATGGCCACGCCGGCATCGCTGCGGCCGAGGTGCTCCTGGGAGCGATCGACGATCTCGCCCTGCGAGACCCAGGCCATGATGTCCTGGCCCTCGACGTAGTCGGTGATCAGCGTCCCGTCGTCGTGCCGCCACGGGAACTCGTACACCACCGGCCGGTCCTGGTGCTCCCAGGTCCCGCCCTCGGGATGATGCAGCGTGTAGAACAGCTTCCAGGTGTGGGTGTCGTCGATCGGGACCCTGATCTGCATCTGGTCCACCCACATGCCGCCCACCCGCATGCAGAACGGGAACACCAGCGGGTGGCCGATCTTCCAGTCGTCGTTGTCCTCGCCGTGGCCCTCGAGCACGCGGCGCTTGATGATGCCGTACTCGAACTCGTCGAATGCCACCTTGAGGTGCTTCTTCTGGAACGACTTCGGTGCGTCGAAGCCGGAGATCTGGCCGAGGAACTCGAAGTAGTATCCGTGCAGCCATTCGACATGGTGCGGGTCGACGGCGTTCTCCATGATCTGCAGCCAGTTGCACGGCAGCATCGTGTGGCCGATGTCGCGGATGCCGTCAAGCACGTACACGTCGAACCTCGGCAGCTCGGGAGCGGGCTCGGGGCCTACGTAGACCCAGACCATGCCGCCGAGCGGCTGGGCACGCCCGGCCCTGGCCCGCACGCGGTCGCGGAAGCTGGTCCGGTCGGACTCGGCCGGCTGCTCCAGGCACTGCCCGTCGAGGCCGAACTTCCAGCCGTGGTACCCGCACCGGATGCCGTCCTCGTGCACGACGCCATAGGTCAGCGAGGCCCGGCGGTGCGGGCAGCGCTCGGCGATGATGCCGTACGTGCCGGACGGCGTCTTGTACAGCGTCCAGTCCTCGCCGAGCAGCCGGACCGTCTTGCTCGGCCGGACGTCGAAGTCCTGCTCGAAGGCGATCGGATACCAGTAGCGGCGCAGCAGCTCGCCCATCCGCGTGCCGGGCCCGACGCTGGTGAGTTCCTCATTCTGTTCGACGGTGAGCATCTCCGGCCTTCCTCTCTGCGCGGGCCTTGCGGTGCGGGTCTGCGGTACGGGCTCGCCTGTGCGGTCAGCTCGTGCCTGGCGGCCGGCCACCCCGGACAGGGAGCGGGGCGGCCGGCCGCCGTGGCTGGGTCAGTCGAGAACGGTGACGGTGCCGGCGTTGCCGTCCACCCGGACGCGCTGACCGGTCGTGATCCTCGAGGTACCGAAGGCGGTGCCGGTGACGGCCGGCAGGCCGTACTCGCGGCAGACGATGGCGGCGTGGCTCATCATGCCGCCGACGTCGGTGACGGTCGCGACGATCTTGCCGAAGATCGGCGCCCAGCTCGGGGCGGTGAGCGGCGCGATCAGCACCTCGCCCTGCTGCACCTCGCCGATCTGGTCGGCCGAGAAGATGACCCGCGCCGGACCCTCGGCGACGCCCGGTGAGGCGCCGAAGCCGGAGACGGCGCCGCTCGGGCCCTCCTCGGAGGCGCGCAGCCAGTTAGCCACGCTGTCCGAGGTGATGCCCCACAGCATGACCGTGAACGGCTCGGTCACGACCTCCGGCGGGATGCCGAGCGCGGGCGGCGCGCTCCAGGCCCGCAGCGCGTCGAGAATCCCCTTGCGGCGGGCGAGTTCCGGCTGCCAGTACTTGCCGCCGCGGGGCTCGATGCCGACTGCCCAGGCCGAGTACATGTCCCACAGGGCCTCGGGGACCTCGTCCCGCTTGAGCAGGAAGATGTCGTCGGCCTCGCCGAAGAACCCGGCCTTGGCGAAGATCTCGCCGAAGGCGCGCATCTTGCGCCACAGCACCGAGTGCGCCCAGTGCTCGACGTAGAAGTTGTGGTTCTCCACGTACGGGAAGACCGTGCGGGACAGCCCGAGCTTGCCGTCGAACGCCTCGCGGTCCTCGTCGGAGGACAGCAGCTCGCGGTACTCGGCCACGATCCGGTCTCGCTCGGCGTGGATGGCGGCGACCGGGCGGGCCAGGTCGGCGCCATCCCTGAGCTTGCCGATGTAGTCGCGGATGAACCCGAACGGGATCTCCACGTGCTCGATCCAGATCCGGTCGGTGTGGTAGAAGCCGGAGCCGCTGGAGAAGTTGAACCACGGCTCGCACGCCTCGTCCCACTGGGCGAGCCAGGCCCGTCCGGCCTCGCTCCCGCGCAGCGCGTCGCGCACGTCGTCCGGGCTGTCGGCGCCGAACGCACCGTCCACGCCCGAGTCCACGGCCAGCCTGGCGAGCTTCTTCAGCTCGTCGTCGGGGCGGAACAGGTCGACCTCCACTCCCGCCACCATCTTGGCGATGCCGAGGTCGGGGATGCTCGGGAACGCCTGCTTGCAGAACCCGAAGAAGTCCAGGTACGCGGCGTAGCCGAGGTTGAGGAACTCGAAGTGGTGCTGCCACAGCCGCAGCGCGAGGTCACACAGCCGGTGGTAGTTCTCCTGCAGGGTCAGGCCGCTGCCCATCCCCCGGCCTTCGGTGATGACCTCGAGCGCCTCCTTCTCCGGCAGCGGCTCGACCGCGACCTCGCTGATCTCCTTGACCAGGGCCCGGATCTTGACGAGCCAGTCGTCATACAGCCGGTCCCAGTTGCCGAAGTAGTAGCCGGCCCGCTCCAGGAACAGCGGCACGCGCGCCTCGACCTCAGCCGGGTTAGCGACGCCGACCGGCGAGAGGTAGGCGTAGCCGTTCAGGATCCGGAAGTCCACGCCAAGCGCCGGCGGGATCATGTAATGCCGGGTGTTGTACTGCGACAGCGACGCCAGCGCGAACTCGTAGAAGGTCGCATCCCACGGCGTCAGCACCTCCGGCCAGTGCACCCCGTCCTGGAACCAGAAGCCAGCGTCCTCGTACTCGCGGCGGTCCTCGCTGAACAGCGAGGAATACAGGTACAGCTGCTCCCATCCTTGCGCCCCTGGCGGGGTCGTGATCTCGAACGGGCTCGGGAACCGATCTGGCATTGCTTCCTCCGGGGGGTTATCAGTTCTTCAGGGCTTCTCCGTGCTTGCTGGATATAAGGGCTTGCGGGCGTACAGGGGATTGACCAGCGTGCTCACGATGCTGGCCAGCGGGTCGGCGCCGGTGGAGACGACGACCTTCTTCTTGCTCCAGACGGTCTCCGGACGGGCTTGCAGCAGCACGACGCTGCTGCCGTCCGGCAGGTCGGCGTCGATCGCCCACTCCACGTCCTGCGGGCAGCCGTAGTGCCGCTCGGCCGCGCGGGCAAACCTGGCGATCTCGCTGATTTCCGCGTCGGACAGGCTCGGCGCGACGGCCTCGTCCGGCGCCAGCTCGACCAGGCGGACATGGCCGTCGTCGCTCAGCCGGTAGGCGTGCGCCTTCTGCGAGACCGTGCGCCGCGAGATCGAGCCGAGCACCTTGTCGACCAGGAAGTTGTCCGGGGTCACCTCGCCCGATACGACGGCCTCGCCGAAGCCCCAGGCGCTGTCGATCGCGATGACGGACCGGTCTCCGTCGTGCGGGTTGAGCGTGAAGGCGACGCCGGCCGAGCGCGGCCGCACCATCTTCTGCACGGCGACGCACATCTCCATGTCCAGGTGACCGAAGCCCATCTCGACCCGGTAGCAGACCGCCCGGTCGGTGAACAGGCTCGCCCAGCAGCGCCGTACGTGGGCGACCACGTCGTCGGCGCCGCGCACCCACAGATAGGTGTCGTGCTCGCCGGCGAACGACGCGTCCGGCGAGTCCTCGCAGGTCGCCGACGAGCGCACGGCTACGGGCACGTCCGCCATCCCGGTCAGCTCGCACAGCCGCTGGTAGCTGGACCGGATCTCGGCCTCGACCGGCTCGGGCACCGGCCAGCTCTGGATCAGCTTGCGGACCGCGGCGGCCCGCGCGGATACGTCGGCAGAGTCACTCACTTCCAGGCCGGCCAGCAGCTCGCCGATGGCGGGCAGGCTTCCTGATCCGTCCCGTGCCAGCCGGAACGCGTGCGTTGTGATCGCGAAGCCAGGCGGAACGGGGAGGCCCGCGCTGATCATCTCGCCCAGGCTGATGCTCTTCCCGCCCAGCCCGGCGGTGTCGGCCGGGGTAAACGAGTCGAACCAGGCCACTGTCCTCACGACTGCGGTTCCTCCCTCCAGATCGGGTCGGCTGCCAGGTCGGCCGGATCGGGGATCCGTACCTCCTGGACCCGGTTGCGGTACAGCACCAGGGCGGTCACCCCGCCTTCGATCAGCCGGACGCGGACGAACTCGGCGTTGAACGGCTCGCCCGGGTCGTAGCCCATCGCCCAGGTAGCGAACGCGCGGATCGGGCCGGAGTGAGTCGCGACGACCACGGTGTTGCCCGGGTGCTCCTTGCCGATCCGCAGCACGCCGGACCAGAACCGGCGCACGCAGGAGATGGGCGGCTCGAAGTACAGCAGCGGCATCGTCAGCCAGTGCGTGATCGGGTCGCCGCCGCCCTGCTGCACGGCCCAGAACCGGTCGATCTCGACCAGCCAGCCTGGCCGCTCCCCCAGGCCGGTCCGCTCGTAGCGCTCAAGCTCGCGGCGGTACAGGCGGAACGCGGCCGTCACGTCCCGCGGCCCGTCCGGCGTGGCGACCGAGAAGTTCCTGAACTCGTCCATGGCGCTGATCTCGCCGACGGCGGCATCCCGGCCGAAGAGCGCCAGGTTGTCGGTCAGGCCGCGGCGCAGGTGCTCGGCGGTCTGCCTGGCCCGGTTCGTCGGGGCGCACGCGAGGATCACCTTGTGCCCGGTCATGACGCGGCGGGCGATCTCCTGCCCGCGCCGGTGCGACTGCCAGGACCCGAGCGGCGTCAGCCCGGACTCCGACGAGTAGCCCTGGGTCTCCCCGTGCCGCACGAAATAGACGTCGGTGACGACCTGTGCCGCCTGCTCCCGGCGCTCGGGGACGATCTCCTTGGTCTTGGTGATCTCTGCCCACGCGGGCGTGACGCCGAGGTCGGTACCCTCCCAGACGACATCGGTGGCCGGCTCGCTGCCGTTGCTCGCGGCCCGCCGCGCACGGAAGCTGCGCAGGTACAGCGGCACGGCGGGGTCGCCGTTCTCGGCCGGTGCGCCAGCCCGCTGCTGCGCGGCGACCCGGCTCTGATAGCTCGTCAGGTACGCGGGCGCGTCGGGCCGGTCGGTGCGCGGCAGTCCGGGATCGGGGTGCGTTCCGCTCATGAATGCACCGTGAGGAACCGCTGGTTGACCACGCCGTCGTAGTAGAACAGCGCGCGGCCCATCTCTGCCTCGGTCCAGGTCGTCGGCTCGGTGTCCGGGTCGACCCAGTACCCGCCGGTGAACACCTCGTTCCGGTTGCCGCACGGGTCGAAGAAGTACAGGCACTGGCCTCTGGTGACGCCGTGCCTGGTCGGGTTCGTCTCGATGTGAACGCCGTGGTAGGCGCAGGTGTCGGCGGCGGTGCGGATGTCGTTCCAGTCGTCGACCCAGAACGCGAAGTGGTGCAGCCCGGAGTTGGGACCGGTGATCAGCGCGATGTCGTGCGAGGTGTGCGAGACCTCCAGCCAGGTGGCGAGCTGGAAGCCGTCGTCACCGACCACCTGCTCGGTCAGCCGGAAGTCGAGCACCTCGCGCAGGAAGGCGGTGGTGGTGTCGACCTCCTCGGCGGTGAGGAAGATGTGGTCGATCCGCGGCGGCGCCATTCCGGTCAGGCCCATCGGCCGCGGCGGCGGATTGGTGCGCGGCAGCATGTTCCCGACCTGCTCCATGCCGTAGACGAGTTCCAGCTCGTGCCCGCTCGGCAGCGCGAACCTGATCGCCTGGCCGTGTCCCGGCCCCCACTCGCCCTTGTCGTACCGGCGGACCTCGACGCCGCGGGCCTCCAGGCGACCGGCGTAGACGTCGAGATCCTCGGCGTCGGTGACCTTGAAGCCGACGTGGTTCAGCCCGTGCGTGGGGGCGTAGGTCAGCACGACCGAGTGGTGCTGGTGCTCGTCCCAGCACTTCATGAACACTCGCTCGGGCTCGCGAGCGGTCTCGATCAGCCCGACCACCTCGCTGTAGTAGGCGGTGGCGAGCTCGAGGTCGGGTACCCGGATCTCGACATGGGACAGCCGCAGAATGGACATCAGGTGTGCACCTTCATGAAGCGGTCGTTGAGTTCGCCCTCGTAGTAGAAGATCGCCCGGCCCGCGTTG
Organism: Streptosporangiaceae bacterium; assembly: GCA_036391385.1. Classification (GTDB taxonomy): domain Bacteria; phylum Actinomycetota; class Actinomycetes; order Streptosporangiales; family Streptosporangiaceae; genus Chersky-822. The sequence goes on along the minus strand of DASWAA010000341.1, from coordinate 7,266 downwards.
TCCTCGGTCCAGGTGATCACCGGGAAGTCCGGGTCCGGCCGGTAGCCGCCGGTGAACACCTCGTTGCGGGTGCCGAGCGGGTCGAAGAAGTAGATGGTCGAGCCCCGGGTGATGCCGTGCCTGGTCGGCCCGACGTCGACCGAGATGCCGTTGTAGGCCAGCACGTCGGCGGCGGCGCGGATGTGATCCCAGTCGTCCAGCCAGAACGCGAAATGGTGCAGCCCGCCGTTGGGCCCGGCGACCACGGCGAGGTCGTGCGGGGTGTGCGAGCGCTCCATCCAGGTACCGACCTGGTGCCCGTTGCCGTCCAGCAGCTGCTCGGTCACCCGGAAGCCGAGCACGCTGGTGTAGAACCTGGTCGCCTCGCCGACTTCCTCCGCGGTCACCAGCACGTGGTCCATCCGGGGCGGCGCGATGCCGGGCGGGCGTCCTCCCGGCTGGTCACCAGCCTCGCCACCCTGGACCGGGCTGAACACGTAGGGCCGCGGGTTGAGCTTGGGCAGGCTGCTGCCGACCTTCCGCACGTCGTGGACCAGTTCCATCGGGTGGCCGCTCGGGGTGTCAAACCTGATCGACTCGCCCTGGCCGACGCTGGCGCCGACGCTGATCCGCTGGACCGGGAAGCCGTAGCGGGTGACCGCGTTCTCGAAATCGGCGAGATCGTCGGCGCGCTCGACCTTGAACGACATCAGGTCAAAGCCGACCCTGGGCGCATAGCTGAGCCGCAGCGAGTGATGGTCGACCTCGTCCCAGCACTTCAGGTACGCCGAGTCCGCGGATCGTTCCACTTCAACCATGCCGATGACCTTGGTGTAATAAGCGCAGGCGAGATCGAGGTCGGTGACGGTGATGTCGACGTGGGACAGGCGCAGGACGCCCACGATCACTCTCCTTCCGCGCGCTTGTCAGGCTCTTCGCGCCGCTACGGCGCCATGCTGGGAAGATAGATATGGTGTCCCGTATAAAGGACCGATGTGCCTCTATGCGGGACACCTGTCTTACCGTCGTCGCATGCCGGTTGTACAGTCCCCGCTCGGTCGCCCCGAGGACGCCCGCGCTCAGCTGCGCGATTTCGTCCGCGCGCTGCACCACGCCTACCTGAGCGGTGCCCGGCTGCTGGCACCCGGCGAGCGCGCCGCACTGCCCCTGCTGGCCTCCGCGCCGGTCACGGTGGTAGTCGCCGCGGCCAGGGACCTGCACCTGATCGGCACGACTGACCGGCTCCCGGCCCCGGCCGGCCAGGAGGTCGCCGAGCCCGACGAGCTTGACGGACTGACCTGGACGGTGCGCTTCTATGACCCGGTCGTGCTGCCCGAGCTCGGCCTGGTCGAGCCGGTCGCCGGGGCGGGAGCCGACCACGCCGCGGTCCGGCGGGTGCTCGGTGTCAGCGGCGTGCTCTACCACCTGTCCGTGTCGCCCGGCGGCGGGCTGACGCCGCACCATGCGCAGCATGCGGGAACCGCGCTGGTGAACGAGCACGCGGCCCTCTCGCGCGATGGCCAGAGCCTGCTGGCCCTGCTGCCTGGCCGGGCCGACCTGGTCACCGAGCTGGTCACGGCCGAACGGCTCGGCATGCACAAGAGCCTGCGGCTGCTGGCCGCGGCGCTGGCCGGTGACGACCGGGCAGTGGCCGATGCGATCACCGGCGACGACGACGCGGCGGTGCGGCGGGCCGTTCTCGCCGCGGTCCGGTCAGCGGACGTGCGCCGATGACGACGCCGGCCTCCGCGGCCTCGCCGCGCCCGGCTGGCCGGGGCGAGACGCAGGTGCTCAGCAGCGTGGCGAACGCTGCCAGGCTGCTGCGCGAGTTCGGCCGCGGCGAGGCGCAGCTCGGGGTCAGCGAGCTTGCCCGCAGGCTCGGGATCGCCAAGAGCAGCGCGCACCGCATCGTGCACACGCTGACGAAGGAAGGCCTGCTCGAGCGGGTCGAGGAGACCGGGGCCTACCGGCTCAGCGTCACCATGCAGATCCTGGGCGCCAGCGCCCAGGCGACTTCGGGCCTGCACGCCGCCGCGACGGCGGCGCTCGACGAGCTGCGCGCGATCACCAGGGAGACTGTGCACATGTCGGTGCTCGACGGTCTTGAGATCGTGTACGTCGAGCGCAGGGAGAGCCCGGGCGCGGTGCGGATGTTCGGCCGGATCGGGCACCGCGGCCCCGCGCACTCCACGGGATCCGGCAAGGTGCTGCTCGCCTTCCTGCCGCCCGGCGAGCTCGACCGGCGCCTGGAAGGGGTCCGACTGGTCCGCAGGACGCCCTATACGATCACCGGCAAGGAGCAGCTGAAGGCGGAGCTGGCCAGGGTCAGGGCGCGCGGCTGGGCCGAGAACGTCAACGAGGCGCAGATGGGTTTCGCGTCGGTCGCCGCGCCGATCAGGAACCCGGCCGGCGAGGTCGTCGCGGCCCTCTCGGTGGCGGGCCCGGTCCAGCGGCTGGATAATGATAATCTCCGCCGTTTTGCCCGTCCGGTCACTGAATGCGCCGCCCTGATCAGCCGGCGCCTCGGCTGGGGAGAACTCGCGCGTACCGAGGAGGCATGACCGTGCTGTCCGATCCTGTCGTCAGCCAGCTGGGCGAGGCACTGTACTCGGCCAGGCGCTCCGGCGTCCCGATCGAGCCGCTCACCGACACCCACGAGGGCATGTCGATGACCGACGCCTACCGCGTGCAGAGCGATCTGGTCGGCAGGCTGCTGGCCGACGGCGACCGGGTCGTCGGCTACAAGCTGGGCCTGACCAGCAAGCCGATGCAGCGGATGTTCTCGGTCGACTCCCCCGACTTCGCCCCGGTGCTCGCCTCGCACGTGCACGCCGACGGCGCCGAGGTCACGGCCGCCGACTTCATCCATCCCAGGGTCGAGGCCGAGATCGCCCTCCTGCTGGACGGCGACCTGTCCGGGCCGGACTGCACCGCGCTCGACGTGGCAAGGGCCGTCGCCGGCGCGGTTGCGGCGATCGAGATCGTGGACAGCCGCATATCCGGCTGGCGGATCAGGCTCGCCGACACCATCGCCGACCTGGCCAGCAGCGGAGCCATCGTGCTCGGCTCGGCCGTGGTCCCGGCCGACGGCATCGACCTGCGGCTGGCCGGGATGGTCTTCAGCCGGGACGGCGAGGTGGTCGCGACCGGGGCGGGCGCGGCCGCGCTCGGCAGCCCGCTGCAGGCGACGGCGTGGCTGGTGCGCACGCTGGCCGGCCTTGGCGAGTCGCTGCGGGCCGGTCAGTTCGTGATGACGGGCGCGCTGCACGCGGCCGTCGACATCGCGCCGGGCCAGCGGTACCGCGCGGAGATCGACCGGCTGGGGCCGGTGGGCTTGCGAGTGGTGTGACGGGACCGAGGGAACTGCGGCGGGATCGAGAGAAACGAGGAGGCGAGAGATGGCAACGCGATGCGCGATCATGGGATCGGGCAATATCGGCACCGACCTGATGATCAAGCTGATGCGGTCAGATGCGCTCGAGCTCGTGGCGCTGGTCGGCATCGACGCCGCCAGCGACGGGCTGGCCAGGGCGCGGGACCTGGGGATCGAGGCGCCGCACACCGGCATCGACTGGGTCCGCGAGCACGCCGACGAGATCGACCTGGTCTTCGACGCCACCAGCGCCTACGTCCACGTGCGCAATGCCGGCCTGCTCGCCGACCTCGGCATCGCGGCGATCGATCTCACGCCAGCGGCTCGCGGCCCCAAGGTAGTGCCGACGGTCAACCTGAGCGAGCATCTCGACGCGCCGAACGTGAACATGATCACCTGCGGCGGCCAGGCCACCACCCCGATCGTCGCGGCCGTCAGCCGGGTCACGACCGTGCCGTACGCGGAAATGGTCTCGGCGGTCGCCTCCCGGTCCGCGGGACCGGGGACGCGGCAGAATATCGACGAGTTCACCCGGACGACGGCGCGGGCGCTGGAGGAGATCGGCGGTGCCGCGAAGGGCAAGGCCATCATCATCCTCAACCCGGCCGATCCCCCGATCCTGATGCGCAACACGGTGTTCTGCGCACTGCCCGACGGCACCGACCACGACGCGGTGATCGCCTCGGTGGAGGCGATGGTGGCCGACGTCGCGTCCTACGTCCCCGGCTACCGCCTGAAGAACCGGCCGGTCATCGAGGAGGGCCCGTTCAACTCGCCGGGCGGCCCGGTGCCGCACCGGGTCGTGGTGCTGCTCGAGGTCGAGGGTGCTGGTGACTACCTGCCGACCTTCGCAGGAAACCTGGACATCATGACCGCCGCGGCGGTGGCGGTCGGCGAGGCCAAGGCCGCGCACCTGCGGGGGGATCCGGGGGGTCGTCCCTCCGGACTAGCCCAGGCGGAGGTGGCGGCATGACCGCTCCGTTCCGGCTTACCGACTCGACCCTGCGGGACGGGTCACATGCCGTCGCCCACCAGTACACCCTGACGCAGGCGACCGACATCGTGGCCGGCCTGGACGCCGCCGGCGTGCCGGTGATCGAGGTCTCGCACGGAGACGGGCTCGGCGGATCCTCGTTCAACTACGGGTTCTCGGGCACCGACGAGATGGCGCTGATCAAGGCGGCCGTCCAGACCGCGAAGCAGGCGAAGATTGCCTGCCTGCTGCTGCCGGGGATCGGGACGGCAGAAGACCTCAAGGCCATCAGCGACGTCGGAGTCAGCGTCGCCCGGGTCGCCACGCACTGCACTGAGGCCGACATCGCCGAGCAGCACATCACGATGGCCAAGCGGCTGGGCATGGAAGCCGTGGGCTTCCTGATGATGAGTCACATGCTCGGCCCGGAGGAACTGCTCGCCCAGGCGAAGCTGATGCAGGACTTCGGCGCTGACGTGGTCTACTGCGTCGACTCGGCGGGCGCGCTGACCATCCCAGCGGCGCGTGCCAGGGTCGAGGCACTGGTCGGCGGCCTGGAGATCGGTGTCGGCATGCACGCGCACGAGAATCTGTCCCTGTCGGTCGCGATCTCGCTTGCCGCGCTGGAGGCCGGGGCCACGCACATCGACGGCTGCACCGCCGGCGCCGGAGCGGGGGCGGGCAACAACCCGACCGAGACGTTCGTGACCGTGTGCCAGAAGATGGGCATCGAGACCGGCATCGAGGCGCTCGCCCTGATGGACGTCGCCGAGGAGATCGTCCGTCCGGCACTCGGCCGGCCGCAGGTCGTCGACCGGGCGGCGCTGACCCTGGGCTTCGCCGGGGTGTACGGCTCGTTCCTGCTGCACTCGCAGCGAGCGGCCGAGCGCTACGGTGTCTCCCAGGCCGAGATCCTGCTGGAGCTCGGCCGGCGTAAGGCCGTGGGCGGCCAGGAGGACATGATCATCGAGGTGGCACTTGAACTGGCCGCACGGAACGGGGCGGGGCAGTCATGAGCGCGCCTAGCGAGCTCGCCGCCGCACTCGTCGAGGCGGCGGTCAGCCGCAAGGGCATCCAGGCGCTGACGACGAGCGCCGGGCCCTTCGACATCGAGACGGCCTACCACGTGCAGGACATCGTGGTCGCGTCCAGGCTCGCCGACATCGTCGGCGCCAAGCTCGGCCTGACCAGCGCCGCCAAGCAGCGGCAGATGAACGTGGATGAGCCGCTGTACGGCTGGCTCACCGGCGACATGGCGATCGACGTCGGCCAGCCGCTGTCATGCGAGCGGTTCATCCAGCCGCGCTGTGAGCCGGAGATCGCCTTCGTGCTGCGCGAGGACCTGTCCGGCCCGCACGTCACGGCGTCGCAGGTGCTGGCCGCGACCGCGGCCGTCTACCCGGCGATCGACGTGCTCGACTCGCGTTTCGCTGGTTACTCGTTCACCCTGCCTGACGTCGTCGCGGACAACGCGTCAGGTGCCGGATTCGTCGTCGGCGGCCAGGCGACCAGCCCGGCCGGCCTTGACCTGCGGCTGACCGGGGTGGTGCTGGAGAAGAACGGCGAGGTGGCAGCGACGGCCGCCGGCGCTGCCGTGCTCGGCCACCCGGCAGCGTCCGTCGCCTGGCTGGTTCGGGCGCTGGCGGGCCGGGGCCGCGGACTGACCGCGGGCCAGGTCGTGCTGTCCGGCGCGCTCACCGAGGCAGTGCCGGTAGTGCCCGGTGACGTCGTGGTCGCGCGCTTCGACCGGCTCGGCACCATCGAAGTCGCCTGCCGGTAGACCAGCCCGCCGAGAGTGCAGGAGGAGCCAGTGCCGTTCGTCCAGGTCACGATGGTGCGCGGGCGCAGCGTCGAGCAGAAGCACGCGCTCATCGCCGCGGTGTCGTCGGCGGTCGCCGATTCGCTCGACACGCCGGTCGACCGGGTGCGGGTCGCTATCTACGAGGTCAGCCCGGACGAGTGGGGCATCGGCGGACAGCCGTACTCCCAGGTGCGCGGCGGGCCGTCCGGCGCAGCGTGACCATGGGCTGGGTGCGGGCCGTCCGGGCGGATGAGCTAGGCGGGACGGCTGCCGTCCGGTTCGAGCACGGCGGGCACGTGCTCTGCATCGCACTGGCCGACGGTCAGCCGCGCGCCGTCGACGACACGTGCCCGCATCGTGAGGTGGCGCTATCCGGCGGGCTCGTCAGGGACGGGATAGTCACCTGCCCCGGCCATTTCCGCCGGTTCGACCTGCGTACCGGGCAGTGCGTGGGACTACAGCACGAATCGGTGCGGGCCTATGCCTGCACGGTCGTCGACGGCTGGGTCTGCGTCGACCTCGCTGCCCCGGCGCCGAGGCGGTCGATCAGGGAGATTCTGCTCGCCCATGCCCAGGACCGCAGCACGACCTGAGCGGGCTCCCCGCAGTAGAACCTGTTCTAGTTTGCTAGTCTTGCGCTGTGGCAGCCGAGCAGTTCAGCGAGGAGGAGGCCTGGCTCGGGGACGGTCAGCCCGAGCAGGTGGACGCCGAGCTTCGCGCTCTCTCCGCTGAGCTTCGCCGGGTGCTCGAGCTGGTTGTCGACCTCCGTCCGCTGGCCGGCGATCTCGCGCCCTTCGTCGACCAGGCCCGTGCGCTCGGTGACGGCCTCGCCGGCCTGTCCAGCGTGCGCGCGCCCGCCCCCGGTGCGGTACGCCGCCCGTTCGACCCGCTGCGGTTCAATCCGGTGTCAGGCACCTGCAACGCGATTGCCCCGCCACTGCAGACCTGGCGGGTCACCACCGGTCCCGACGGACCCGACGGCAGGCGCACGCAGGGGCAGGTGCGGTTCGGCTCGGTATACCAGGGGCCGCCAGGCCACGTGCACGGCGCCATGGTCGCCGCGATGTACGACGACCTGCTCGGAATGTCACAGCTCGCGGCCGGCTTCACCGGCTCTATCACCGTGAAGTACCGTCGTCC
>DASWAA010000340.1:0-5364 GCA_036391385.1 Streptosporangiaceae bacterium | reverse complement strand
GCCGGCCGGGCGCACGTAATCGCCCGCACCTTCGACCGGGTCTGCTCTGTGCTTGCCCAGCTCGGCTACCTGGAGGGAGACAAGGTCACCGCTGACGGCCGGATGCTGGCCGGGATCTACTCCGAGCTCGACCTGCTGGCTGCCGAGTGCCTGCGCAGGGGAGTCTGGGACGGCCTGAGTCCGGCCGAGCTCGCCGCGTGCGTCTCCGGGCTGACCTTCGAGACGCGCCGGGCCGACGAGTCCGGTCCGCCGCGGCTGCCTGGCGGCCAGGTCGGCGCGGTGGTCAGTTCCATGACCAGAATCTGGGGCGAGCTGGACGGGATCGAGAAGGGCCATCGGCTGTCGTTCCTGCGCGAGCCTGATTTCGGCTTCGCCGTCCGCTCGCACGCGTGGGCGTCGGGGCGGCCGCTCGACGTGCTGCTGGGGGACGACATGACCCCCGGGGACTTCGTCCGGGCGGTCAAGCAGCTGATCGACCTGCTCGACCAGATCCGCCAGGCGGCGGGCGAGACGGCGCTGGCCAGCACGGCCGGTGCGGCGATCGGCGCCCTGCGCCGCGGCGTAGTCGCCTACACCTCGGTCCAGTAGCTCGCACGCGCCGGGTCTGCGTGCTCCGTGCCGGGTCTGCGTGCTCCGTGCCGGTCCAGCTCGCCCCCCGCGCCGGGCCCAGCCCCCCGCGCCGGTCCAGCTCGCCGCTAAGACGAAGAGTTTCGTTCAAGCCGTAGAGAAAGGCGTCACCCGTGACGCCAACTCTTCGGCTAAAGCCGTCGCACCCCCAGGTCGCAGTCCCCGGCGCGGATTGCGGGTCTCAGTCGCCCGGAAGGGGGGTGGTTATTGATTTGCGCGGCTGGCGTCGGTGCAGAACGCTGGCGGGCATGCTGACCAACGAGGAAGTGGCCGAGCCGGGCGGACCCGAGCCTGGCGGACCCGAGCCGGGCGGGCCCGAGCCGGGCGGACCCGAGCCCGGCCAGGTGGACGTCCGCCGGGTCCGGCCCGATCAGTGGGCGATTTACCGCGAGGTCCGGCTGGCGGCGCTGGCCGAGGCGCCGTACGCCTTCAGCTCCACGCTGGAGCGTGAGCTTGCCTTCGCCGAGGAGGTCTGGCACCGGCGTCTTGGCTCGGCGGTCGCCGCCACCTTCCTCGCCTGGCAGGGCCAGGAGCCGGCCGGGACGGTCGCGGGCAAGGCCGACGACCCAGACGAGGATTTCGCCGTGCCCGGGGCCTGGCAGCTGGTCGGCATGTGGGTCGATCCGGCCGTCCGCGGGCTCGGCGTCGCCGACCGGCTGGTGGAAGCCGTCGCTCAGCACGCCAGCACCGCAGGCGGCGCACGGTCGCTAGTCCTGTGGGTGACCGAGATGAACGACCGGGCTCGCGGGTTCTACCAGCGAATGGGCTTCGTCCCGACCGGCGCGCGTCAGCTTGTCAGGCCCGACGAGCCTGACAACTGGGAGATGCAGCTGATCCGCCGGCTCGGCTAGACCTTCCGGCAGCCGGAAACCGGGCTGGAGCCATCTCGCAGCCCGGACCACACTCATCGCAACTGCCAGGACAGGGGCACGCGATGAGCTTCGTTCGCAACCAGTGGTACGTGGCGGCCTACTCCGCCGAGGTCGGCCAGGAGCTGCTCGGCCGCACCATCTGCGCCGAGCCGGTGGTGCTGTACCGGACGTCAGACGGGCAGGTGGCCGCGCTGGCCGACCGGTGCGTGCACCGCAGGTTCCCGCTGTCGGACAGCAACCTGGTCGGCGACGAGATTGTCTGCCGCTACCACGGCTTCACCTACGGGCCCGACGGGCGATGCACGGCCGTTCCCGGGCAGCGGCGGATACCTCGCACGGCCCGGGTCGCCGCCTACCCGGTGGCCGAGCAGGACTCCTTCGTCTGGATCTGGATCGGCGAGCCGGACCGGGCGAACCAGGCCCTGATCCCGCGCGCACCGTGGCTGGCCGACCCCGGCTATGCGACCGTCTGCGGCATGGAGCCGCTGGCCGCCAGATACAGCCTGCTGGTCGACAACCTGCTCGACCTGTCGCACGAGACCTACCTGCACGGCGGCTACATCGGCACGCCCGAGGTGGCCGACACGCCGGTCACCACCACGGTGGACAACGATCGCCGGGTCATCTACGTCAGCAGGCGGATGGCCGACGCGGCCTGTCCGCCTTTTTACTCACGATCAACGGGGATCACGGGGCGGATCGTGCGCTGGCAGGACATCGAGTACCACCCGCCGTGCCTGTACCTGCTGCACAGCCGGGTCGCCCCGGTGGGCGTGCTGCCGGAGCCAGACGGCAGCGACCCTGGCGGGTTTCACGTGGAGGTGGTCTACGCGATCACTCCGAGCACGCGGGACAGCACCTACGACTTCTGGGCGGTCGCCCGCGACTTCTCGGTCGGCGACGACTCGGTGTCGGATTTCCTGCGGGAGTCCAACCGGACGGTGGTCCTGCAGGACGTCGAGGCGCTCAACCTGCTCGAGCAGGTCATCGCCTCCGAGCCGCCCGGCGTGCAGGAACTCAGCATCGACATCGATACGGGCGGCATCGCCGCGCGGCGGATGCTGGCCGCGATGATGGCAGACAGTGGCCCGGTCGGCACTGGCCCGGTCGGCGCCGGTCTGGTCGGTACTGGCCCGGTGGCCGTTCCCGTGGCGTGATGTACCGGGTGAAGCCGATGCCGGGCGCCGTCCTGCCGCGCGGTTACGCGGTCCGCCGGTGAGCATGACGGACGGCAGCGGGCACTGGGCCGGGCACGACCTCGTCGTGGTCAGCCGGTCCTGTGCCACGCCACAGGTAGTCGTCTTCGAGCTGGCCAGCTCCGATGGCACCCGGCTGCCCGGCTGGGAGCCGGGTGCCCACATCGACCTCATGCTCGGCCCCGGCCTGGTGCGACAGTACTCGCTGTGTGGTGACCCGGCCGACAGCTGGCGCTGGCGGATCGCCGTGCAGTTGGAGGACGCTGGCCGTGGCGGCTCCCGGCTCGTGCACGACAAGCTCACCGTCGGCGCGTCCGTGCTGGCGCGCGGGCCCCGCAACGCGTTCCCGCTGCGGCCCGCGGCGCGCTACCAGTTCATCGCTGGCGGCATCGGGATCACTCCGATCGTGCCGATGCTCGCGGCGGCGCAGGCCAGCGGCTCGCCCTGGCAGCTGGTCTATGGCGGACGGACCAGGTCGTCCATGGCGTTCGCCGCCGAGCTGACGGCCCGCTACCCTGGCCGCGTCACGCTGGTGCCGCAGGACGAGGGCGGGCTGCTCGACCTGGACGCACTGCTCGGCCAGCCCGGCGCTGGCACGCATGTCTACTGCTGCGGCCCGGCGCCGCTGATCGCGGCTGTCGAGTCACGGTGTGCCGCCTGGCCGGCCGGCACGCTGCACGTGGAGCGCTTCGTCCCGCGTGAGCTTGAGCCATGCTCGGGTCCGGCCAGCTTCGAGGTCATGCTCGCCCGGTCCGGGCTGACCCTGGTCGTACCGCGGGAAGCCTCCATACTCACGACGATCGAAGCGGCCGGGGTCTTCGTCTTGTCATCCTGTACCGAGGGCACTTGCGGCACCTGCGAGACCACGGTGCTCGCGGGGATACCCGAGCACCTGGACTCGGTGCTCACCGACGCCGAGCAGGCTTCCTGTGACGTGATGATGATCTGCGTCTCCAGGTCGCTGACGCCCGGGCTGGTACTTGACCTGTAGACAATGGCGAGATGGACATGTCGAGCACGCAGGCACCGCGATCCCTGGCCGCCAAGGCGCTCGACGTGCTCGCCGCGTTCGACCCTGACCACGCCCAGCTGACGCTGTCCGGGATCAGCCGCCGGGCTGGCCTGCCGTTGACTACCGCGCACCGGCTAGTCCGCGACCTCACCGACTGGGGCGCGCTGGAACGCGACGAGCGCGGTCGCTACCACGTCGGCCTGCGTCTGTGGGAGGTGGCGGCGCTGGCTCCGCGAGGCCTGCTGCTGCGCGAGACGGCGCTGCCGTACATGCAGGATCTGTACGAGGCCACGCACGAGAACGTGCAGCTCGCAGTGCGCGAGGGGCTCGAGGTGGTCTTCGTCGAGCGGATACTCGGCCGAGGCGCCGTGCGGGTGCTGACCAGGGTGGGCGGCCGGTTCGCGATGCACGCCACGGGCGTCGGCCTCGTGCTGCTCGCCTACGCTCCGGCAGAGGTACAGGAGCAGGTGCTGGCCGGGCCGCTCGAGCGCTGGACGGCCAGGACGATGACCAGCCCGGCGGAGCTGCGGGCAGCGCTCGCCGAGGTGCGCCTGCGCGGCTACGCGGTCAGCGACGGCCAGGTCACCCTGGACGCGCTGTCCGTCGCCGCGCCGATCCGCGCGGCCAGGGACGAGGTCGTCGCCGCGGTGTCGCTGGTCGTGCACGCGGAGGGAGCGCAGTCGCAGGCGCTGGCGGTTCCGGTCCTGGCCGCCAGCCGGGCGATCTCCCGTGCGCTCGGCTCGCCCGCCGCGAGCAGGCCTCCGGCGACGATCCGGCGGGCATAGCGGGCGGCTTCTGGCAGGATGACCAGGGTGGCCCCGCAGATGCTGCTCGACACCGCGTCGCTGTACTTCCGCGCGTACTACGGGATTCCTCCCGAGTCGATGACCGCGCCGGACGGCACTCCGGTGAACGCCGTCCGCGGCCTGCTCGACATGATCGCCCGGCTGGTCCGGGCGCGGCGGCCTGGCGGCCTGGTCGCCTGCATGGACGCGAGCTGGCGGCCGGCGTTCCGGGTCGCGGCGATCCCGTCCTACAAGGAGCACCGGGCCAATCCGGACGGCTCGGAGCAGATGCCCGACGCGCTAGCCGCCCAGGTCCCGGTCATCGTCGAGGTGCTGGCCGCGGCCGGGGTGACGATGGCTGGTGCCGCCGGCTACGAGGCCGACGACATCATCGGCACGCTGGCCGCCCGCGCACAGGGGCCTGTCGAGGTCGTCACCGGCGACCGGGACCTGTTCCAGCTTGTGGACGATGCGCGCGGCGTCCGAATTCTGTATACGGCACGCGGAATCGGCAAGCTCGAGGAGATCGACGAGGCGGCGGTCACCGCGCGCTATCAGATCCCAAGCCGGAGCTACGCGGCGTTCGCGGCGCTGCGCGGTGACCCGAGCGACGGGCTGCCCGGGGTACCGGGCGTGGGGGAGAAGACGGCGGCTGCCCTGGTCCGGGTCTTCGGCTCGGTGCAGGAGATGCTCGACGCGATCGACGCAGGCCACGGCGGCTGGCCGGCCGGCAGCCGGGCCAAGCTCGTCGCCGCGAGGTCCTACCTGGAGTCCGCGATGCCAGTCGTGCGGGTCGCCTCGGACGCGCCGCTGCCCGAGATCGACGGCTCGCTGCCGGTCCACCCGCCGGACCCGGCCGCGCTGGCCGCCCT
>DASWAA010000339.1:0-2345 GCA_036391385.1 Streptosporangiaceae bacterium | reverse complement strand
CTTTGGGCTGTCCGCTGTGAGACGCAACGCCGCATTCAGGGAAGCTGCCCGTCTGCGGCGCTGGCTGTGAGCTTCGCGGTCTCGGCGTTTGTCCATCCGGGCGGGTGCAGGATCGCCGCCCACGCGGTCGGGACTTCGGCGCCGTAATGATGACCGTATCCGGGTGTCGTATTACTGACGATCAGGTCGGCGCTGATCTGCCAGAACGTGACGAACGGGTACCACTGCATCTGCGACGTGACATCGGGCCCCCGCGGTTCGGCGAGCCAGTCAGGCTTGTGCCAGACCAGCCCCGGCGACCACCACACAACGGGATCAGAGGCATGCTGCAGGTAGACGATCTTGGGGTGGCGCAGGACACCGCCGGGCAGGCGCAAGTCCCTGGCGGACGCGGCGAAGCGCACCGTCTTGCCGTCGCCGTAGACCGGCAGCCATTCGGGGCTGCCTCTGGCACGTGCGCTGGTGAGTTCGCGCCAGAGCTCGGTGCTGTTAGGCGGGCCGACGAACAATGCCCCGCTGGTACGGGCCGTGATGTCGGCGACCCCCGAGAAGGCAGACTCGGCACCGTACGCGCCCAGACTCTCGCCGAACACCACCAGCCGGGGACGGTGAGCCGGGGGAAGGCCTGACCAGTAGGTGTAGATGGTGTTGAACAGCGCCCGGCCGGCCTGGCGCGCCTGCGGCCGCTGTGCCAGGAAAGACACCCAGCTTGGCAGGTAGGAGTATTGAATCGCGGCAATCGCAGTGTTTCCTCCGTACATGTACTCCAGAGGGTCGGCGAGCGTCGGATAGACAGAGCCCCTCCCCGTCGGGGTGGCTACTGCCAGCACCGCACGCTGGAACGCGCCCGTGCGTATCAGTTCGCGGAGAGCCAGATTTGCCTCGCCCTGCAGCGTCGACGCCGTGGCGAGCCCGGCATAGACCCGGATCGGCTCGACCGCACGCCGCCCGGTGAGCCTTTCGATGTCGGCAACGGTCGGGCCGTTCGAGACGAACGCCCGGCCTTGCATGCCGAGGGATTTCCACGCCACCAGCGACGACTGGCTGCCCGAACGATACGGCGACAAGGGGCGGGTGACTCCGGGCAGGTTGCCGTGATCGGCGGCCGCGAAGGTCACGTCAGCGAGGCGCAACAGCACCTGATCCGCGAACCCGGAGCCCAGGCCCAGTACCAGGGTGACGACCACGACGGTCGCCGTCAGCCGGGCCACGAGGCGTGGCACGAAACGCAGCAGCAGCTCGGCGAGCATGATGTACACGTCGTGGATCAGCCGAGCCACCCCGACGACCGCTGCCGCCACCCCGGCAGCGAGCGCGAATACCCCGAGATACAGGATTGTGCTGGTGCCGGACACGGCCATGGCCTGGCGGACGCGATGCTCCCACAGTGAACTGAGATAGACGACGAGCGGGATCGTGACCAGCGCCGCCACCCCGAGCCCGTACCACGCCTGCCGAAACGCGGCGGCGCTCGGGCGCGGAACCCCGATACGCCTGCTCGTCCAGGAGATGGCCACGCCCAGGCCATACCCCTGAGCCAGCGCACAGCCCGAGACGATTCCCTGGGCCTGCCACGACCGTGGCTGCAGCGACGGCGTGAGCGACAAGACGAAGAACAGCCATCCGAACGTCATCCCGACGTAGCTCAGGCTGCGCGCATAGTGCCGGAGGTGCCTGAGCCGGCGGTGCCCGGCTGTGCCAGCCGCGTGCTGGGTTCCCTCCGCGCCAGCATCTGCGACGGCCGCGACCGGATGGTCGGCTAGGCGAAGATCGTGCCATGCCACCCTGATCGCCCCCCAAGCGCCAGTTCACGGCGAACTGGCGTGCCGCCGACGGCTGCTACCAAACGACTTACCCCCAAGGGCCGCCACGAGGACAGAGGCAAAGGTCATCCTGCCTGCCGCCTCCTGGGCACCGGGGACGAAAAGCGGATGGCCAGTTGTTGGTCTACATGCGAGGGGAGTGGTGTCCGTGTCGTCGGATTCGGCCGAGACAGTTGACGCCCGGGCCGGGTTCGGCGGTGCGAAGCCGAGGGCGGCGCTGGTCGGCAGCGGCCTGGTGGTAGGCGCGCTGGCGATCTTGAATGTGGTCGATAACCTGGTCCCGGCCGGTCTGTGGCTCGCTCCGCTCGCAGCGGTGGCGTTGCTGGCGCTGGCGCGCTGGCGAGGGCTGAGCTGGCATCAGCTCGGGCTGTCCCGGGAGCGGGCGCGGGCCGGCGGCTTGTGGGCAGCCGGGGCGATCGCGGTTGTCGCCCTGATTTACCTGGTCGGCGTACTGCTGCCGGTGAGCCGGCCCGCGTTCCTTGACGCCCGCTACCACTTCGGTGTAGCAGGGGCACTTGTGTC
>DASWAA010000338.1:0-3834 GCA_036391385.1 Streptosporangiaceae bacterium | reverse complement strand
TTCAGCCTGACGGTCGTCGTCGGCTAGGTCAGCGCGAGTGCCGGCGGATGTAGCTGGCGTAGGCCTCGTTCGTGCCCTGGCGGGCGAGCGCGTCGGCATCGTCGTGCTGGCCGGCCGGGTACTGCCGGGAGATCAGGTCGGCCTGGACCTGCTGCAGGTGCGACGGCTCGGCGGCACTCGGGCTCGGCGCGCCAGAGGTCGGCACGGTCACCCCGGCTAGCACGTCATCGGTCCTGGCCGATGCCAGCGTGAGCACGTCGCCGAACCCGGGAGCGGCCGCGTCCCTGGCGGTCAGGGCGGGCAGGCCCCAGCGCTGCTGCACGGTCTTGAGTATCGAGGTGTGGTCGAGCGGCGTGCAGCCGTCCGGCACCCGGTAGACCGTCCCTGGCGCGATCAGCGGCGAGACCAGGACAGCCGGCACCCGGACACCGAAGCGGGTGAAGTCGAAGCCGAACTCGCCCGCGGAGTTGTCCGGCGGCGTGGCGCCCCACGGCGGTGGCACGTGGTCGTAGCAGCCGCCGTGCTCGTCGTAGGTGATGACCAGCAGGGTCTGCGGCCAGCCGGGACCGCTCCGCACGGTCTCGTAGACGTCGTGGATGAGCTGCTCGCCGAGTGCCACGTCGTAGTTCGGATGCTGGCTGTTGCCGGTGGAGGACCAGGCTGGCTCCAGGAACGAGAACGCGGGAAGCGAGCCAGCGGTTGCCGCGGACTGGAACTCGGCGAAGGTGCCGATCGTGCCGCCGCTGGCACCCGCGATGTCGGTGAACGTGGACCTGGTCAGCGGCTCGGCGGTGTAGCCGTAGATTCCCCAGGTGAGCCCATGCTGGCCGAGCAGGCCGAAGATGCTCGGCGAGGTGAACGTCCGGGTCTTGTCATCCATGTGTCCCTGGCTGGTCGCGGCCAGCGCGAACGCCCGGTTGGGCAGCGTCTCGGTGGGCACCGGGCAGTACCAGTGGTCGCAGACCGCGTAGCCTCTCGCGAGGGCGGACAGCACCGGCAGCGCCTCCGGCGTGAAGCAGCCCATGATGTCGCCGGCGACAGTGCCCGGCAGGATGGACCAGCCGCTCCCGCGGGACTGCCAGCCGAGGGTGTAGGCGAAGTCCGTGACGAAGCCCTGCATCGAAGGGACCGCTCCGGCGGCCGGGTTCGCCTGACTGCCGTAGAGCTGTGCGTTGGTCGCCATATAGCCCTCGCCCGGATCGGCACCGGGCATGAAGTAGGCGTTCGGCGTGCTCGGCTCGATCCGGGACACCGTGACCTGGTGGCCGCTGCCGTCCGGATTGGACTCGGTCCCGGCGAGGCCCTCGTAGGGCTGGCCGGACGGAGCCTTATTGCCCTCGCTGGTGTAGAGAAATCCCAGCATGTGGTCGAACGATCGGTTCTCCAGCATGAGAACCACCACGTGCTCGATCGATGACAGTCCGCTCACGGTAGAAAGGTACATGGCTAACGGGCGGCGACGGCTGCGGATCGGCATCGACACTGGCGGCACGTTCACCGACGTCGTGGCCTGCGACGAGGTGACCGGTGAGCTGACCGTCACCAAGACACCGACGACACCGGCCGATCCGTCCGTCGGCTTCGTCGAGGGGCTCGGCAAAGTTCTCGGCCTGGTCGGCGCGGACGCATCGGATGTGATCGCGGTCAGCCACGGCACCACGATCGCCACGAATCAGCTGCTCGAAGGGAAGGTCGGCCGGCTGGGCTTCATCACCACGGAAGGGTTCGAGTTCATCCTGGAGATCGCCCGCCAGTCCGTTCCCGATGGGTACGGCAATTCCTATTTCTGGGTGAAACCGCCCCGGATCGTGCCAGCCGACCTGGTCAAGACCGTGGGCGGCCGGCTGGACCACACAGGTGCCGAACTGCGGCCGTTCGACGAGGACCAGGCGGTGGCAGTGGCCCGCTGGTTCCGCGATCACGACGTCCGCACGCTCGGGGTCTGCTTCCTGCACTCTTACGCGAACCCGGAGCACGAGCGGCGGATGGCGGCCGTGCTGGCACGGGAGCACCCGGCGGCTGTCGTCTCGCTCTCGGTCGACGTGCTGCGGGAGTACCGGGAGTACGAGCGGTCGATGACCACGCTGCTCGACGCGGCCGTGAAACCCAGGGTGGCCAGCTACCTGAGGTCGATCGGCGAGCGCCTGGACGGCCTGCGGGCCGGCCTGCCGTTCTACGTGATGAAGTCCAACGGCGGCGTGCTGTCGGCTCAGGAGGTGACGGCGCAGCCGATCACCACTGTGCTCAGCGGCCCGGCCGCGGGCGCGCTCGGAGCGGCGCTGCTCGCCAGGGAGGCTGGCGTGGCGCGGGTGCTGACCTGTGACGGCGGCGGCACCTCCACCGACGTCGCGGTGGTCACCGACGGCGAGCCCGCGCTGACCACGGAGGGCAAGGTCGGCGCCTATCCGTCGATGATCCCGATGGTCGACATCGTGACGGTCGGCGCCGGCGGCGGCTCGATCGCCTGGATATCGCCGGAAGGCTCGCTCAAGGTCGGCCCGCAGTCGGCCGGCGCGGACCCCGGCCCGCTGTGCTACGGCCGCGGCGGCACCGAGGCGACCGTGACCGACGCTCACCTGCTGCTCGGCCGGATCCCGCCGCACCTGCTCGGCGGGGAGGTGCCGCTCGACCCGGACGCGACCGCGGCGGGGATCGCCGCCCTGGCCGGACGGCTGGGCCTGAGCGCGCAGGACTGCGCCACCGGCATTCTTGAGGTCTCCGCCTGGAACCAGGCCAACGCGGTCCGCCAGATCACCGTCCGGCGCGGCCTCGACGTCAGGGACTTCACGCTGGTGACGTTCGGCGGCTCCGGGTCGCTGCTGGCATGCCCGCTGACCGACATCCTGGACGTGCGCGAGGTGCTGGTCCCGCTGAACCCTGGCAACGTCTCGGCATTCGGCCTGCTGACGGTCGACGTCCGGATCGACCACGTACAGACGGCGGTGAGCAGGCACGACGCGCTGGACCGCGGCGAGGTCGCGGCGATCTTCGCCGGCCTGGAGGCTCAGGCCCGGCAGGGGCTGCTCAGCCAGGGTTTCGCAACGCACGCTCAGCGGCTGGTCAGGACCGCGGACCTGAGGTATTACGGGCAGGCGTTCGAGGTCCGCGTCCCGGTGCCCGACGGCGACTTCGGCGCTGCGACCGCGGAGACGGTCGCGAGCGCCTTTCACGACGCGCATCGAGCGCTCTACGGATACGACTTCCGCGGCGATGCCCGCCAGCACGTCGAGTGGGTGAATCTGAGAGTCACCGGGATCGGCCCGATCCGCAGGCCAGTCCTGCCCGAACTGCCGGCCGGCGACGGTGACCCGGCCAGGGCGAGGACCGGTGACCGCGAGGTCTGCTTCCGCCGGGGCCAGCCCTTCGTCCGGGCAGGTATCTACTGGCGGCCGGACCTGGCGGCTGGCGATACGATCAGCGGCCCCGCCGTGATCGAGGAGTACGGAGCGACCATTCCGCTGCATCCGGGATTTATCGCGCGGGTCGATCAGCACGGGAACCTGCGGGTCAGGCCCGGCGAGCTTGCTGGCCCGGGTTAGCGGCGGTCCGCGCCAGGCGGCCCGTAATTCCCTATTGTTGAGCTGAATTGTCGCAGGAGGCTCGCCGATGCCACATCCCGACAAGAGCGCCGCCATGGACCACATCGTCGTGGTCATGTTCGAGAACCGGTCGTTCGACAACCTGCTCGGCCACCTTTACACGCCGGGCGAGGTGGCGTCGTTCGACGGGGTGATCGGCAAGGACCTGAGCAATCCGGTGCCGGACTGGGCGCGGGACCGGGTCGAGCGAGCGTCGGTTCCGTACGCGATAGCCGCCGGCATGAACATGCCGTCG
>DASWAA010000337.1:0-13639 GCA_036391385.1 Streptosporangiaceae bacterium | reverse complement strand
TTGAGTATCCAGTAGCCCCCGGTAGCAGGGTCGCAGGCTAGCCCGACGGCGCGGACCCCTGCCGGGAGCCTGCGCGCGTCCGAGCCGTGCCATGGCGTCCCGAAGGCGCGTACCTGACCGTTGACCGGCCGGACGCGCGGGCCGAACCCGCCGAGGGCATCGATGGTGACGAACGAGTATCCGTACGCTCTCAGCTTCCTGATCACGATCGGGAGGGCATCCGCGTCCAGGGTGGAATGATCTCCCGAGTCGGAGCCGCCGTGCATCAGCACGATCTCGCCCGCCTGGCGATAGGCAAGGACTCGGTCCACGACGGTCCGCACCGTGATGCCGCCCGATCTGCCCATCCAGCCGAGGGTGTCGACGGTCCAGCCGATCGGGACGAAGCCGGCGGAGTTCACTACCAGGATCGCGTGCCGGCTGTGGTCGCCGTAGGGGAAGCGGAACCAGGGCCACGGATCCAGGCCGGTGGCCGACTCGATCTGGGTCTGGGCGCCGAGCACCTGAGCGCGGATCTGCGCATCGGTGATCATGGTGAAGTGCGGATGGGTTGCGGAATGGTCCGCCACGAGCTGGCCGGCCGCGGCGATCGTCATCGCCATCGCCTTTTGCTTTCTCGCTCTCCGGCCGGTGAGGAAGAACGTTGCCCGTACATGGTCCCGGCGGAGCGTCGCCAGGATGCTCGCCACCCCGGCGCTCGGCCCGACATCGAAGGTAAGCGCGACAACCTTACGGCCGGTCGGAATGACATCCCACTGGCGTCCCGTGAGACTAGCAGGAAGGGCCCCGCCGGTCGCGGCCAGGATGAGATAGCCACCAGCCTGCCCTGCGGCTATCGCCGCCCCGGCAGCACCCGCCGGGAGCGTCCCCGCCACGGAGCCGCGCGCCGGAGCGCGGAAGGCATCGACGCCGCCGGTCGACTTCAGGATCCAGTAACCCCCGGTGGCTGGGTCAGCCGCGAGGCCGACCGCCCGCACCCCCGGCTGGAGCCTGCCGGCGTCCGAACCATGCCAGGGTGTGCCGAAATTGTGCACCCCGCCGTCGGAGGTGAGCACGAGGTAGCCGCCTCGCGGGCCGGCCGCGATGGCCGTCACGGTGCAGCCCGCCGGAATCTTCCCGGCCAGGGAACCATGCCAGGGAGCATGGAAGGCGTCGACGCCGCCGGTCGACTTCAGGATCCAGTAGCCGCCGGTCGCGGGATCGGAGGCCAGGCCGACGGCACGCACCCCGGCTGGCAACAGCCCCGGGGCCAGGTCATGCGACCGAGTGCCAGCATCGCCGATCCGGCTGCCGACGGCCCGGAAGCCGGAACCAGCGGCCCCGCACCCCGCGACGGCAGAAGCGAGGAGGAAGGCGGCCACCATCCCGACCACGAGACCCGCGGGCCGCCTGCCCCCGGCCATTCCGGAGCCTTCTCCGCTCCCCATGCCGCCCAGGCTGCCGCCGCTTGCGCCACGCCGGGAGTGACGTTCGTCCCGGGGGCGAAGACGAACGTCCTGCGCATCGAACAATCGCCGGCTTCCTCCGCGCCGCCGATCCGCAGGCCTGCGCGACCTAGAGCCACCTGCGGCGCCGCGCGCGGCCCCGCTCCATCCCGGTCACCCGGAGCAGCAGGAGCACCACGACAGCGCCGATGATCGAGCCGATAATGCCCGAGGCATAGAAGTGATGCACCTCAAGAGAGTGGCCGAGCACAAGGCGCTGCAGGAAGCCGCCCACAAAGGACCCCGCGATGCCGAGCAGGATGGTGCCGAGAATGCCGATGTGGTCGCGCCCCGGCACCAGGATCCGGGCCACGAGGCCTGCGATGAGTCCGACGACGATGAGGACAACGATGAACGTGAGCATGAAAGGCTAGCTACCAGGATTCCGCCCGATCATGCATCGCCACCGGAATCCCGCCTTCGGCGGCCTGGCCGGCCAGATCCCGACTCGATGCGCTGGGCGGCCGACCTCAGCAGGGCCGCGGTCCTGACCCGGGCGTGCCCGGCCTGCTGTACCGCCCAGGCCTGCGCCTTGCGTGATCCTCGCGCGGCCGCCTCCCTGGAGCTCCTGGCAGCGGGCTTCATCTGGGCGGCAGCTAGCTTGACGTGATCCCGGGCCTGACGGGTATGGTCCCACGCCGTGGAGGCCGCCTTCGCGGCCCCGTTCTTCGTCGTTGCGGGCATCGAAACCTCCATGAGCCGGCTTAGTCCCGACACAGCTTCCCGTGACAGGCGATTTAAACCAATGCCCGCGGACCGATTCAGCCGCAGCCGCCGGCCGCCGCAGCTCGCCTTCGCTCAGGAGCCGCTCCAGCGAGGTGGCCGCCGATCGAAGAATGCCGCGATCCCCTCCCGCACATCGTCGCTCGCGATCAGCCGGGCGTGCGCGGCGTCGCTGCGCTGCCAGCTCTCGCCCTCGTCACCCGCCAGCTCGGCGTTCACGATCGCCAGGGACTCGCGAATCGCCAGCGGCGCGTGCTCGCAGATCTGCTCCGCCAGGGCGATGGCCGCCGCGAGAGCACCGCCCGGGTCGGTCAGGACGTTCACGAATCCCAGTCGCTCGGCGCGCTCGGCGGTCAGGTTCGCCGCCGTGAGCAGCAGTTCCCTGGCGACGTTGGCTGGCAGCATCCTGGCGGCGCGGAAGGCCCCCCCGAAGTCCGGCATCAGGCCCCGCCTGACCTCGGGGAAGCCGAACGCCGCCGTCCGAGAGGCCACGACCAGGTCACAGCACAGCACAAGCTCGAAGCCGCCGCCGAGTGCCAGGCCCTCGACCGCCGCGATCAGCGGCTTGCCGCGGCGCCGCGTGATCAGCCCGACCAGGCCGCCACGCTCGGTCGGCTCGCCCGGTCCGGTGGCCAGGTCGGCTCCGGCGGAGAACACCTTGACTCCCCCGGTGAGGACTCCGCACCAGAGCTCGGGATCGTCTTCGAGCAGGTTCATGGCCGCGTCGATGCCGGCCGTGATGTCGGCGTTCAGCGCGTTCCGTTTCTGCTCGCGCGCCATCGTGACGACAAGCACGCGGCCCGCTCGGCTCGTCTGGACGCTCATCGGGCCAGCCCGGCCATCGTGCCTGAGGTCCGGGTCACGAGCCCGGACTCGATGGTCACTGTCTCCACCTCTGTCACCGCTCGCGCCAGACGACGGCTGTGCCTGATGTCCGCAACTTGGCGTGCATACATTCCCTTTCGGCGGGAAGCTGGCCACCCATGAGCATTCGACAAAATGTGCCCTCCCTGTTCTGGTGGCTTTTCTGGTTCCTTGTGGCCATCCTCCTTGTCATCCTGGCCGCCCTGATCGTCCACCACTTCGGCGGCTTCAGCCTCGCGTTCCACGTCGGTTACTTCTACCTCCAGTTCGGGGTCAGGTAACCGGGTACTTGATGGCGTTCTTGACCATCTTCTCGGTCAGGGCCTGCTCGAGATCCACTCCGAGGACGTCGGCGAGCCGGAGCAGATAGGCGAGGACATCCGCGACCTCGTCCCGCACCGCTGTCGCTCGCGCCGGGTCGGCCAGCACGGCCGCCGACTCCTCGGGGGTCAGCCACTGGAAGATCTCGGTCAGTTCCCCGACCTCTCCTGTCAGCGCCATCACCAGGTTCTTCGGGGTATGAAACTGCTCCCAGTCACGCTCGGCGGCGAATTCCCTCAGCCGGCTCTGCAAAGACGCGATCGACATGGCTCAGAACCCGGCGGCGACCGGGATCACGCGCTCGCCAAGCAGCTCGAGCGGCCTGATCTCCCAGACCCGCGGCACCCGCCCGTGCGCGTGCGTAATGCCGAGTGAAGCCAGTTCGCGCAGCTGCTCGAGCACCGCGTCGACGTTCTCGCCGTCCGGCCCGGGATCGAGCGGCAGCATGACGGTCTTCTCGATGTCGTCGTAGTCGCGTCCCACTGTCTCGCAGTGCTCGCGGAGCACGTCGAGCTTGCGCTCGAGCGCCGGTCCGGCGAATAGGTTGCAGGCCTGCGCGTACTGGGCGACCAGGCGCAGCGTCTTCTTCTCCCCGCCGCCACCGATCAGGATCGGCGGGTGCGGGCGGCTCAGCGGCTGCGGCGAGTTCAGGGTGCGCCGCAGCTGGTAGTGCCTGCCGTCGTAGGCGCTCTCTTCCCCGCTCCACATCTGCAGGCAGATCTGCAGCGCTTCCTCCAGCCGCTCGAACCGCTCGGCGGTCGGCGGGAACGGCAGCCCGAGGCCGCGCGACTCGTCCTCGTTCCAGGCCGCGCCGATGCCCAGCCAGGCCCGGCCGCCCGACAGCACGTCCAGCGTCGTGACGCACTTGGCGAGCAGCCCTGGCTCGCGGTAGACGACTGCGGTCACCCAGGCGAGCAGCTCGATCCGGGACGTGCAGGCGGCCAGGTAACCGAGTGCGGTGTACGCCTCGAGCATGTCGTTCTCGGCCGGGCCGACGGCGCCGATCTGCCAGACATGGTCCATCACGCTCAGCTTGGCGAATCCGAGATCGTCCGCGGCGGTCGCGATCCGGGCAAGGTCCTTGCCCATGCCGCCCGGCCCGTCCGGCCAGGTGAAGTCCGCAACGTGCAGGCCAAGTTTCATAACGAGCTTCCTCTCGGATCTGCCGGCAGGTAGCCGGCCGCCGCGGTCGCGACTCAGCGACGAGTCTTGCGCAGCGTGCTAGCCGTCGCCTAGCAGCTGGTCGATCTGCCGGTATCTCGGCGAGCCCATCCGGCGATAGATCTCTCGTGCCCGCCGTAGTAAGGCCTGCGCGGCCGGCCCGCCGGCCGCTGTCAGGTCCATGGTGCCGATCCCCTCCAGGGCCAGCGCCTGCTGGTAGCTCGCCGAGATCTCGCTGGCCAGGGCGAGAGCCTGTCTGTAGTACTCGCGGGCGGCGACGGGGTCAGAGTCCGCATTCAGGTCCCCCAGGCTGATCAGCGCCTCGGCCAGGCCGAAACGGTGACCAAACTCGCGGTGCAGCGCCAGCGCCTCGGTCAGGCTGCGACTCGCCGCGGCCCGGTCGTGACCGACGAGATGCTGGGAGACGCCGAGGTAGCTGAGCGTGAACGCGAGGCCGAGCCGGTCGTTCAGGCGACGGCACATCTCCATCGCGTCAGCGAAGCATCCGGCGGCGACGGGGAAATCCCGCGGGTCCTGATAGGTGCTGCCGAGGTAGCGCAGCGAGCTAGCCTCTCCGAACGGGTGGTCCAGGCTCCGGTAGAGTTCGAGCGCCCGGCTATGGCTGGACCTCGCCCCGGCGTAGTCGGCGGTCAGCAGCTGCACCCGGCCGACTTCCTTGAGCGCGTCCGCCTGGCCGAGCAGCTCGCCTGCCTGGATGGACAGATCGAGCGCCCGCTTCGCCGTCGACGTCGCGGTCCGGAAGTCCGCCGTGATCTGCTGGGCCCTGCTGAGGCCGACGAGGGCCCTCGCCTGGCCTGCGCTGTCCTGCTGCTGGACACAGAGCTTTAGTGCCCGGTTGAGTGTCGCGACAAGGGCCGAGTAGTCCGCGGTCAGGCGCTGTACGACCCCGAGGTTCGCCAGGATGCTGATCTCCCCCCGGCGATCACCGGCCTGGCGCGCTGCCTCAAGCGCGGTCATGTGCAGGGTGCGCATATTGATCCAGTGCCCGTACGTGCGCAGGAATCCGCTGACCGAGGTGACGATGGCCAGCGCCGGATCCGACCAGCCGCGCTGCGCCGCCAGGTCCACGATGGCATGGACGTTGCCCCGTTCGGCCTCCGTCCAGGCGGCGGCGTCATCGACCGTTCCCAGCGCGGGCAGCTCGAACGAAGACTCGACGGCGCGGACCTGGCGGCGGTTGAAATAATGTCCGGCTGCCTCGGTGGCCCGGACGTAGTACCGCACCAGCCTGCCGACGGCGGCATCACGCTCCTCGGCGCCCTCGGTCTCGGCCAGCGCGCGGGCATGCTCCTTGATCAGGTCATGCATCCGGTAACGACCGCTCGCATGCTCGGTCAGCAGGTGATGGTCGAAGAGCTCGTCCAGGCGCAGCCGCGCGACGTCGGGGGTGCTGGCGTCGAGCGCCGCGGCGGCGTAGGCGTCGATGTCAGTGCCGGGATTCAGGCCGAGCCGGCGGAACATCCGCTGCTGCTCGTCGGTCAGGTCCTGGTAGGACATGTCGAAGGCGGCGGCTACCGACAGGTTCTCGGCATGCATGAGCTGAAGCCGGCCGCGCGCGGCCGCCAGGTAGCTGGCCAGGCTCTCCGTCGTCCAGGCCGGGTGGTGCCGCAGTTGCCGTGCCATCATCGCGATGGCCAGCGGCAGGTAGCCGCACAGGGCGTTGATCACGGCGATGGCCGGGTCGGCCGGGTCAAGGCCCGGCCGGTCGGCCAGCCGGATCAGCAGCGCCGCCGCCTGCTCGGGCGGCATGGTCTCCAGGCAGATGGACGTGGCGCCGTCGAGCGCGGTGAGATTGCGCCGGCTGGTTATCAGGACGAGGCTGCCCGGCGTGCCGGGGAGCAGCGGCCGGACTTGCTCGTGCCCGGCCGCGTCGTCCAGCAGGAGCAGCATCCGCTTGCCCGCGACGTGGGCGCGCCACAGCGCCGAGCGGGCGGCGAGGTCGTCGGGGATCTGATGCCGGGGCACGCCGGTGGCGATCAGCAGCCCCACGATCGCGTCCGCCGGGTCCACCGGCAGGTGCCCGGGCAGGTGCGCGTTCAGCGACAGGTAGATCTGCCCGTCGGGGAAGCTGTCCTGCAGCAGGTGGGCGGCATGGATGGTGAAGACGCTCTTGCCGACTCCGGCCATCCCGTCGATCGCGCACACCTCGACGACGCCGCCGTCCTCGGCGACGGCGGCTGTCAGCCGCGCGAGGTCCGCGTCCCGGCCGGTGAATTCCTTGATGTCACGCGGTAGCCGGGGCGTGGTCGCCGCCACCGACCGGGCCAGAGCCGCCTCAGGAGCCGGTACCAGCGGCCCGGCGCCGTTGCCGCGGCCGAGTGCGGTCGCCTCGAAGACGGCACGCTGCCCGCCGGTCAGGTTCAGGGCATCGGCGAGCAGGCGAGCGGTATCCCTGCGGGATGTGGCATGCAGGCCTCGTTCCAGGTCACTGATCGAGCGCGGGCTCAGGCCAGCGGCGCTGGCCAGTTCTTCCTGGGTCAGGCCCGCATCAGCCCGCAGCCGCCGGAGCAGCGCCGCGAGACTCTCGGCAGCCTGTTCGGTCACGGGCACCGCTCTCTCCGCCTTTTCCCCGCGCTTCTCCACGACGCAGGGGACGGCTCGCCGCAGGTACGTCGAACCCTCATCTACCGCGATCCTAGGTCACTTAGCTATCGATCTCGACCCGTGCCATTTCCGGTATGCACACGAACGCCTCGGCTGAGGATGTGGGCTAGATGTGTGCGCAGATGTGTGGTGGCTGACTGGCGGGCCGTCGCATCGTGAAGAAAGAGAGGAGGTGAGGGATCATGAACATTCTGGTGACTCTCGCGGCATTCGTGGCACTGCCGCTCATCGGCCCGCTGACGCGCTCGGTCCTGGCCTTCACGGCCAAGGTCGTCACATTCCTCAGCATCGTCGGCGCCGTAACGGTCGTTCTTGTGGCGATCGGGCACCCGGTCATCGTCTGACCGAGCCGCTCGCTAGCTTGCCGGGACCGGCTGAGCGCGCTCGGCACGCCTGCGGACCAGGAGCTTGCCCAGCTCCCACAAGATCAGCAGTCCGATCGCGGGGACGAGCGCCCAGGCCCATTCGCGCAGGTTCAGCTGGGTCGTGCCGAGCAAGCTGCGCAGTGCGTCCATCTGGGTGACCAGCACGGCGAGCACGAGCTCGATGAGCATCGCCCGGTTCAGCTGGCGGCTGTCGAACGTCGCGAGCGTCAGCGCGCTCGCGGTCTCGCTGCGGCATTCGACGGCTGCGACGATGAGGCAGAGCGCGAAGGACGTGAACGCGATCGACTGACCGACCCTGGCGCTGCCGAAGCGGCTCGTCCCGTACTGGATGAGCAGGAGCAGGCCCACGGCGATCGCCAGGCCAACGAGGCCGACGGTGACCGTCAGCCCGCGTGTCAGCACCGACTCCCCCCGTGGCCGCGGGAAGCGCTCCATCAGCCCGGGGCTCTCCTTGTCGAAGCCGAGCGCGAAACCAAACGCCGCGTTGACCACGAAGTGGATCCACAGCACCTGCGCCGGCGAGAACGGCTCCCCGGCCGCGATGTTGAAGATCGTGGCCCCGAGGAAGGTCAGCACGAACGCGACCAGCAGCAGCAGCACGAACCGGATGTACTTGGTCAGGTTGTCGAAAATCTTGCGGCCCTGCTCCACGGCGAAGACGATCGTCGCGAAGTTGTCGTCAGACAGAATCATCCGACCGGCGTTCTTCGCCACCTCCGTGCCCGTGCCCATGGCGACCCCGATGTCGGCCGCCTTGATAGCGGGGGCGTCGTTCACGCCGTCGCCCGTCATGGCGACCACGTCGCCCTTCTTCTTGAGCGTCTCGGCGAGCAGCACCTTGTGCTCGGGAGCTACCCGGCCTACCACGCCGATGCCGTCGATCCTGGCGAGCCGCTCCGCTTCGGACAGCGCGGCGAAGTCGGCGCCGAGAATCGCCTCGCCGTCGATGCCGACCTTCCGGGCGATCGCCGCTCCCGTGATGACATCGTCCCCGGTCACCAGGCGAACCCTGATGTGAGCGGCCTGGGCGCTGGCGACGGCAGCGGCGGACTCCTCTCTCGGCGGGTCCACCATCCCGACCATGCTCGTCAGCTCCAGGTCGGTGACGTAGCCGAGCAGGTCGCCATCGGGGTCGAACGAGTCCTCGTCGAGGTCCTTCATGGCGGCCGCCATGACGCGCAGCCCCTCGCCCTCCATCCGCTCGAGCTGTGCTTGCGCACGCTCCTTCAGGTCGTCGTCCCACGCGATGCTCGCGTCGCCGGAGAGCGCGGTGGCCGCGCGCGCCGCCACGGCGGGTGCCGCCCCCTTCACGAAGCAGCGCACGACCGGGTGACCCTGCGCGTCGCTTGCGGAGTTGAAGGTCGCCATCAGCTTGTAGGCCGGATCGAACGGCAAGGTGGCAAGGCGGGGCAGCGCCTCGCGAGTGCCATCCAGGTCAAGGCCCGCCTTGTGGCCGAGCACCAGCAGTGCGCCCTCGGTCGGATCGCCGACCACCTTGCCGTCGGCCAGGATCGCGTCGCTGGCCACGATGTAGGGCAAGATCGCCTTTTCGATGCTGGGTGACTTGCCGACGGCATGCTGGACAGTGCCGTCTAGACCGTAACCGGTGCCCGAGACCGTATACCGGTCGGTCGCGTCGACGACTTCGACGGCAGTCATCTGGTTCATCGTCACGGTGCCGGTCTTGTCGGAGTTGATCGCCGAGGTGAACCCGAGTGTCTCGACCGACGGCAGGTCCTTGACGATCGCGTTGCGCTTGGCGAGGTCGACGCCGCCGAGCGACAGGATCGTCTGCGATACGGTCGGCAGCGCCTCAGGTATCGCCGCGATCGCCAGGGACACGGCGCTGATGAACAGCGCGTCCCAGGCATGGCCGCGGGCCCGACCCAGGATGAACATCACGATCATCGTCAGTCCGGCCGCCCCCGCGATCCACAGCGTGAGCGTGTTGAGCTGCCTGGTCAGCGGTGACTTCTCCCTGGCCGTGGCGGCCAGCATCCCGGAGATTTTCCCCAGCTCAGTGGCAGCCCCGGTGCTGGTCACGATCACCGTGCCGCTGCCGTGGGTCACCGGCGTGTTCATGAACGCCATGTTCGCCTGGTCGGCAGGTTCCAGTTCGCCGTCCGGCAGCGCCTGCGCGTCCTTCGACGCTGGCACGCTCTCCCCGGTCAGAGCCGACTCGTCGATCTGCAGGGAACTCGCGGCGATGATCCGCCCGTCGGCAGGCACCTGATCGCCGGCCGACAGCAGAACGACATCCCCGGGTACCACCTGCTCCGCCGGGATCTGCGCCTCGGCACCGTCGCGGCGCACCCGCGCGGTCGCCTCCATCATCGACTTGAGCGCGTTCATCGCGCTCTCGGCCTTGCCCTCCTGACGCATCCCGATGACCGCGTTGACCACGGTCAGCACCAGCAGCAAGATACCGGTCTGCCATTGCTGGATGGCCAGCGAGACCGCTGCCGCGACGACCAGGATGATCTGCATGTAGCTGCGGTACTCGTCGATGAAGCGCAGCCAGCGTGGCTTGGGCTTCTCCTCGGGCAGGGCGTTCGGACCGCTGGCGCTCAGCAGCCGGGCGGCACTGTCTGCGGACAGCCCGGTCTGCGGATCGACTCCGAGCGCCGCGGCGACCTCGTCGGACGGGCGCGACCACCAGCGCTCGGTGGCGGGCCCTGCCTCGCCGTCATGGCGCTGCTGCGCCAGATGATCCGGCTCGCCCCCGCGATCGGACTGAGCCCCGCGACCGGGCTGCGCCGTCTGCTCAGGCTTTGTCGCCATCGCCCACATCCTTCAGCGAGTGAGCGGCCGCGTAGGGGTCTGCTGGCGCGCCCCTCGGCGCCTGCCCCTCAAGCTCGCGCTTGACCTCCTGCAGCCCTTCCCTACGCTCCGAGCTCACGATCGGATACTTCGGATCGATCTCGACCAGCGTGTGGCTGAGCACGGCGAGCACGCAGATGCGGGCGAACCACTTCCGGTCGGCCGGCACGACGTACCACGGCGCCCACGACGTACTGGTGGCGGACAGCATCTGGGAGAAGGCCCGCTGGTAGTCGTCCCAGCGCTGCCGCTCCCTGACATCGGCCGCTGAGAACTTCCAGTTCTTCTCCGGCAGGTCGAGCCGCTTGAGGAAGCGCGCCCGCTGCTCCTCTTTGGACATGTTGAGGAAGATCTTGACCAGCCGGAACCCGTTGTCGGTGAGATAGCGTTCCCAGTCGTTGATCTCCCGGAAGCGGCGCCCCCAGATCCCCTTACCCTTCATGCCGTCCGGCAGTTGCTGGCGGTCGAGGTTCTCCGGATGCACCCGGACGACCAGGACCTCTTCGTAATGGGATCGGTTGAAGATTCCGATTTCCCCGCGTGCTGGCAAGTGGCAGGCGTAGCGCCACAGATAGTCGTGGTCCAACTCCTCGGCGGAGGGCACCTTGAAGCTCGTCACGTGCACGCCCTGCGGATTCACCCCGCTCATGACATGCCTGATGGTGCCGTCCTTGCCGCCGGCGTCGAGCGCCTGCAGACAGACCAGGACCGCGTAGGTGTCCTGCGCTGCCAGCCGAGCCTGGTAGTCCGCCAGGACCGTGATCCCGGCCCGCAGGAGTTCGGCTCCGTCCGCCTTCTTGAGGAAGTCCGCCTTATAGCGCGGGTCGAAGTCCCTGGCCAGGTTCACCTTCGATCCAGGTTTGACCCGCAGCGGCTTGATGAAGTCCGGGATGCGCTGTATGGCTCCGACATCGGCCATCAGTCGCGTCCTCTCCGCGTCGTCACAGCCTGGGTCATGCCCGGGCTGACGGCCATCGAAGCGGGCGAGTTCGTGACTCCCTGCGCCGACCTGGTCCGCGGGCGTGCGAGTGACGCGGCTCTCGTCGCGGTCCCCCACCGCAACATTGTCATTGCTTCGTCACTCCCGCACCCTTTCCCCGGACTATCATGAGCGGGCGTTGTCCTGGGCCGGCCCTCGATCGCTGGCGGCCAATCCGGAGCGCGCTGAACTGGGCAATGGATCTCACGGGGGAGAACTCCGGTGCTCTGGACATGGCGCATTCCCGCGACCACGCGCGACCGCGCAGCGTTTGCGGACATGACCGATCCCGCTCGTGCGCGGACACCGCGCGCGGTCGGCTCCGTCACCATCTTGCTGATCGTCGTCCTCGGCATGACGGCATGCGGGGCCGCCGCCGGTGCGCCGCCCGCCGTCACGGGGCTTGTCGCCGTAGCCCGCACTCCGGTACCGGCCGCAACCGTCCTTGCCGGCAGGCCGGCCGTGCTCACGGCCGAGGCGGCCGCGAGGCTCTTCCGCTCCGCGCCGGTCGTGGTCGTGGCCAGCGGGCGGGGGCATGCCGCAGTGGCGATCGCGGCCAGCCTGGCCCAGCACGCCCATGCTCCGCTGCTGCTGAGCTCACCGCGGCTGCCTCGGGTCGTGCGAGACGAGATCCGAGCACTGCACCCGCGCGCGATCCTCGCTGTCGGCCTGCCAGCGCCAGCCATCGCGGCGGTGCTGCCACGGATCCGGGTCGTCACCGACCCGGCGCAGCTCCCCGCGACGACCGCTCCGCCTCCGCTGGGTCACGTGGTGCTGCTCCTGCGTCAGGGTGACTCGGCCCCGGCGACGGCTGCGGTCGTGTCGTCGGCGATCACGGCGGGAGCGCAGGTCATCGCGGTCGACAGCACCGACCCGCGAGCCGACCCGGCCGCCATAGCCACGCTGGCAGCCGCACGGCCCGTGCACGTGCTCGCGATCGGCGCCAGCTTCGGGCCAGCCAGCAGGCTGGCAGCGCGGGTGGCGGTCGCGGCCACCGGCGTCCAGTTGCCCGGTGGCGGTCAGGTGCTCTTTCCCGGGCACCGGCTGGTCGCGCTCTACGGCTATCCGGGCTCGGCTGTGCTAGGGGCTCTCGGCGAGCAGGGACTGACCGCGAGCATCCAGCGGGCGCGCACGCTCGCTTCGGCCTACCGGTCGCTGAGCAGTGTCCCGGTGGTCCCGGCATTCGAGATCATCGCCACGGTCGCCCAGGCAAGCCCCGGACGCGATGGCACCTACTCGTACGAGTCGCCCGTGGCCACGTTGCGGCCCTGGGTCAGGCGAGCGACCGCCGCCGGGATGTACGTGGTGCTCGACCTGCAGCCTGGCCGTGCGAACTTGCTGGCGCAGGCCAGGAAGTACCAGCCGCTGCTCCGGCTGCCCGATGTCGGGCTGGCGCTTGATGCCGAGTGGAAGCTGCAGCCGGG
Source organism: Streptosporangiaceae bacterium (assembly GCA_036391385.1). GTDB lineage: Bacteria > Actinomycetota > Actinomycetes > Streptosporangiales > Streptosporangiaceae > Chersky-822. The sequence continues at coordinate 852 of DASWAA010000337.1, read as the reverse complement.
CCAGCGTCCGCTGCACCAGATCGGCAGCGTCAGCATCGGCGAGGTCAACAGCGTCGTCCGCTGGCTCGCCCGGCTGACCGCACGGAACCACCTGCCGCAGAAACTGCTCGTACTGCACCAGTTCAGGCTGTCGATGATCATTGGCGAGCAGCGGCTCGATACCAGGCACGACGACCTGGCGATCGTCATTCACATGGACGGCCAGGGTACGCCGGCCGACAAGCAGCAGACCTGGGATGCCGTCACCGGTACCGCGCCGCCCCGGGTGTTCTTCGGGTGGAAGAACTTCTTCGTCAAGGACACCCCCATGCTCGGCCCGCAGCAGACGATGGCCAGGACGCCGGCGCCGGTCATGATCTCGTACCAGTAGGAGTGCGCGGCCGCCGTCCAGGCCGCCGCGCACCAGGCGATCGGCCGAGGCAGGCCAGGGTCGCCGTGCCAGGAGCGGTAGCGCGACAGATCGCCTGTTCGGTGCAGTTGGGGACACGGCATACTGACTACGGTCAGGTTGGCGAATTTCACGGCAAGGCACTCCGCAGTCCCCCCGTCCTCCCCACCCCGCGCAGGAGAGTCATGGCGACCACTCAGCCCGAGCTTCCCGCGCCGCTCGTCCGCCCGCTGAGGCACCCGATCCGGTGGCTGGGCCTGACGTTGCTGTCGCTCGTCGCCGCCGTAGTGCTCGCGCATGTCGGGTCGCTCGACATCACCGGGCTGTATTACGCGGTATTCGAGTGGAACTCCCACATGACCGCGTGGTGGCATTCCTTCATTTCCGACGCCCCGCTGCGCCATTCGATCCGGGACGTGGCCGAGGGCTTCTACGGCGGCGCGATCGCGCAGCAACTGGTCTGG
>DASWAA010000336.1:0-11021 GCA_036391385.1 Streptosporangiaceae bacterium | reverse complement strand
CTCGATCACGCCGTAGCTGGTCCGGATCATGCCCTGCCGTTCCAGGTCCTTGAGCACCTTGTTCAGCGACGGCCGCTGCACGCCGAGCATGGCGGCGAGGGTACGCTGCGGGAGCTCGACCTTCCCGTCCACGGACTCGTCGGCCAGCAGCCTGACGATCTGGGCGGTGAGCGACCCGCCAAGCAGGGCAAGCACCCGGCCCTGGCTGACCGCCAGCCGCTGCGCGACGCTGGACAGCCACCGCCGCGAGATGGCCGGCCTGCTGGCCAGCAGCTGCTCGAAGTCGCCGCTGGCCAGGAACAGGCAGGTGACATCGGTGAGAGCGCGGGCTGTGTAAGGCATCGGCATCCCGAGCAGCATCTGGATGTCGCCGTCCACGTCACCTGGGCGCAGCAGCTGGACGACGGCGCGGCGCGGTCCGGACCCGGCGGCGAGCTCGACGCGGCCGTCCCGGACGATCCACACGCCGTCACCTGACCGGTCGGCGGCGAACAGCACCTCCCCAGGCTCGAAGCCCCGAACGGCGAGGATCGAGGCCAGTGCCGAGACGTCGCCGGGCTGCAGCGGCGCGGATTCGCCGCGGCCGACGCACCGGGCGATCCAGGCCGCCTGGCGGATGGCGGCATCGGCCGAGCTGCCGCCGGGAAGAAGAGCCGCTGCCCGGCTCAGCGGCGCCGGCAGCTTGCGCGCATCCATGCGCCCTATGGTGTCATCTCGCTGTCACTTGGCCTGGATATCGCGGGCCGCCGCAGGAAAGCTGGGAACGCGGTCACAGCGGCCGGCAGGCCGCGCGGATCGACATTGTCGGATGGAGACAGCATGAGGGTCGAAGTGAGCGCTGACGCCGCCGGTCACATTCGGGCGGTCGGCGGCGTGCTGTGGGTGTGGGCCGCCTATCCGAAGCGGTGCTGCTCAGGCGTCCCCGCCTATATGCACGCCTCGACCAGCCGTCCAGGCACGGACCTGCCGTTCCACCGCGTCCCGCACCCGGATCTGGAGATCTGGTTCAGGGCACCGGGCGGCCGGGAGCCCGACGTGCTGGAGATCGGAATGCGGGGCCGCCGCAATCCCCGGGTGGAGGCGTACTGGGACGGCTGCCTGGTCGCTCTGTGACCAGGTGCCTCGGCCGGACCCGATGCTCACCCGCCCGCCGGGCCGGAACTCGCGGTCACTCGCGTGCGGGGCGGGCGGTCCGGCCGCCAAACTCGCCGAAGAACTGCGCCGTGGCCTGCTGGATTGCCAGCGACCAGGCCGGGTAGGGGTGCGCCGCCTGCGCCAGCCTCCCGGTGAACATGCCGGTCCGGATCGCCAGGCCCAGCTCGCTGATCATCTCCCCGGCACGCTCGGCCACCACCGTCGCGCCGACGACACGCCCGCCGCCGGCCAGACCCAGTCCTGGCCGGCCGGCCGTGATGATCTTGATGAAGCCGTCGGTGCGCCTGGCGGCAACGGCCCGGTCCAGTTCGGCCATCGGCAGGTAGGCGACCTTGGCGCCGGTCCGCTGCCGGGCCGCCTGCTGCTCGGTGAGCCCGGCCTGAGCGACCTCCGGGTCGGTGAACACCACCCATGGGATCGCGGCGGTGCGGAAAGAAGCGGGCGGTGTCAAGTGAGACCGGAGCGCGTTCCTGGCGGCGATCCGGCCCATCGCATAGGCGGCGTGCGTGAACGGCATCAGCCCGGTAACGTCCCCGGCGGCGTAGATGCCGGCTGTCGTGCTGCGCAGCGTCCGGCTCGTGATGACCTGGCCGCGTTCGCCGAGCCGGACGCCAGCATCCTCCAGCCCGCAGCCGCCTGTCGACGGCCTGCGCCCGGTGGCCACCAGGAGCTGGTCGGCGGTCGCGAGCTCGCCGGAGGAAAGGCGCAGCACGATGGCCGGGCCCGATCTGGACACCTGCGACACCGTGGTTCCGGTCAGCACCCGCACGCCGTCGCGGGTCAGAGCCGCGCGGGCTGCCTCTGACGCCTCGGGGTCAGCCGGGGGCAGCAGCCGGTCGGCTGCCTCGACGAGCGTAACCGCGGCGCCGAGCCGGGCCGCTGCCTGGGCCAGCTCACAGCCAATCGCTCCGCCGCCGAGCACGGCCAGCCGGCCTGGGCGGCCGCCGAGGCTGAAGAAGGTCTCGTTGGTCAGGTAGCCGCTGCCTGCCAGTCCCGGGATCAGCGGAATCGCCGGCCGCGACCCGGAGGCGATGACGAACCGGCGTGCTACGATCCTGCCTCCCGGGTCAGCGACAAGCACGCCGGGCGAGCTGAACCGGGCACGGGCGGTCAGCACATCGATGCCCTCGCCGCGCAGCACGTCCGCGGATTCCGTCGCGGCGATCGTCTGCACCGCGGTCCGGACCTCGGTCATCGCGGTTGCGAAGTCCGCGCCGTGCCGCGCGGCCTCGATCAGCGTCTTGGACGGGACGCAGCCGGTGAACGTGCACTCGCCTCCGACCGGCCCGTCGGAAATGAGCAGCGTCCGGGCCTGCCGGGCTCGCGCGGTCCGGGCGGCGGCGAGGCCGGCGGCCCCGCCGCCGATGACGGCGATGTCGTAGTCACCTGGCATGGCGATGAGCTCCATTTCCATTTCCTCGGCCGGTCACAGCGGCTGCCTTCAGTCAGCGGCTCCCGCCCCGCGGCCGGGCGGGAAATGTCAGCCTGATGACAGGAACGTGTTCATGGTGTCCCCTGGCCGGTGACGATACGCCTGGGGACAGGCGCGGAGCGGAAGGAGCATCGTGGGCATCGGATGGGCGGCAGAGGTAGCGCACGGTCTTGTCCGCCCGGCCGATCCGGAGTTCCGGGCTGCACTCGCCAGGCGCTGGGCCGGGCTGCCGGAGCGGGCCCGGACGCCAGGGCAGGTGCTAGGCAGGCACGCGGTGGGCTGCGAGGGCACGCATGGTGTCTTCCCGCGCTGCAATCTCGCCTGCACACCGTGCTACCACTCACGGGACGCTAACCAGGTGCGCACCGACGGCCCGCACACCCTGCGCGAGGTGGCGGCCCAGATGGCGCTGCTGCGCGAGCGGCGCGGGCCGCGGGCGCACGCCCAGCTGATCGGCGGCGAGGTGTCGCTGCTCGACCCGGACGACCACGCCGAGGCACTCGCCATCATGCGCGCGCACGGCAGGGAGCCGATGAGCTTTACCCACGGGGACGTCGACTACGACTACCTGCGGGCGCTGGTGCTCGGGACCGACGGCCGGCGCAGGTTCCGCCGGGTGTCGTTCGCCGCCCACTTCGACTCGCTGATGTTCGGCCGGCACGGCATTCCCCGTCCGCGTGACGAGGCGTCCCTGAACCCGTACCGGGACCGCTTCGCCGGCCATTTCGCCAGGCTTCGCCGCGAGCACGGTGTCCGGTCTTACCTCGCGCACAACATGACTGTGACCCCGGCTAATCTCGGCCAGGTGGCCGCAGTCGTCCGTGACTGCAGGAACATGGGCTACCGGATGCTCTCCTTCCAGCCGGCCGCGTTCGTCGGGGACGAGCGCCGCTGGCACGAGCCCTACCGCGATCTCAGCGGCGAGGCGGTGTGGGCGCAGGTTGAGGCTGGCGCCGGCGCTCGGCTGGACCACACGGTGCTGCAGCACGGCGACCTGCGCTGCAACCGGGTCGCCTACGGTTTCTGGTGCGGCGACCGCTGGCATCCATGGCTAGACGGCGACAACGCCCGCGACCTCGCGGCTCGTGACGCTTTCTTCCGCTATCTCGGGCCGGTGAGCTTCGGCGGCATCCCGGCCGCGCGCCTCGCCGGAAACCTGGCCGGGGTGCTGCTCCGGCATCCGCAGGTCGCGGTCATCACCGTGGTCTGGCTAGCCCGCGCGGTCCGCCGCGTAGGGGCCTGGCGGCTGCTCCGTCACCGGATCACGCCGGTCACGTTCGTCATGCACCAGTTCATGGACGCCGACGAGGTCAGGCCTGCATGGGAGCTTCTGCAAGCCGGCCAGGTCAGCGACCAGCCGCGGATACGGGCGGCCCAGGAACGCCTCGCGGCCTGCTTCTACGCCATGGCTCACCCGGAGGACGGCACGATCGTGCCCGCCTGTGTCCAGCACAGCGTTCTGGACCCGGAGGAGAACCGCAGGCTGCGCGTTCTGCTCCCGATGCCGTCGGTCCGGCACAGCGCGGCGGGGCTGGCGGAGCCGGTGGCGACCAATACTGCGGGGGAAGGACAGGTAACCGATGCTTGACACGCGGATGCGCGCGCTCACCGCTCCCGCTCTGAATGCCGCGGGTGCCCGGCTGGCCCGGGCGGGCATCCCGCCAGTCGGCATCACCGCTGCGGGCTGGCTGGCCGGGGTCGGCGCCTGCCTGGCGGCAGGCCTGCGTGCCTGGCCAGCGGCCCTTGGCCTGTGGCTGGTGAACCGGCTACTTGACGGCCTCGACGGCCCGACGGCCCGCGCCCGGGGGACGACGGAGCTTGGCGGCTTCCTCGACATTGTCGCCGACTTCAGCATCTACGGCGGGATCGTCGCAGGCGTGGCGGTTGGTGTCCCGGCAGCAAGGCTGGCCTGCGTCTTCCTGCTCGCGTCCTACTACATCTCCGGAGCGGCGCTGCTCGCGCTGTCCTCTCTCGCAGAGCGACAGCGACTCGCGCTCGGCGACGAGCGCTCGATCAGGTTCGCTGGCGGACTGGCGGAGGGGACCGAGACGATCGGTGCCTACGTCGCGTTCTTCCTGCTGCCCCAGTACGCGGAGCAGATCGCCTGGATATTCGCCGCCATGGTCGCGATAACGGCCGTTCAGCGAGTCGGCGCCGGAGCGAGGTTGCTGCGCCGCACCGCTCACCCGCGGCCGCTGCCGCTGACGCCTGCCCGCAAGAGTCAGGAGGAACCGTGGCCAGCACGATGACCGGCCCGCCAGCCGTCGCCGATCGCGTCGACGAGATTACCGCGGCCGGGCCAGGCGCCCGGCTGCGCCGGCATAGCCTGCGGTTCGCCCGCACGGTCGCATTGCCCATCGGGATCCAGGGCCCGACCGCGGGCGTGATCATCGGCCCGGCGATCATCGCGAGCATCGTCGGCGGGCCAGGCGCCCTGGCCCAGGTCCTGGCGCTGGCTGCGATGGGCTTCGTTGCCTTCGCGTTCGTCCGGTTCGCCAGGACCTTCAACACGGCCGGCTCGGTCTATGCGTTCAACGGCTCCTCGCTCGGACCTGGCTACGGTTTCGTGTCGGCCTGGCTGCTGCTGCTCGTCTATGCTTCTTTCGCCGCTGGTGTCTACGCCACCACCGCGGACATCGGCCAGGCCCTGCTGGACTCCCTCGGCCTGCAACTCGCCTGGCCGGTCATCGCCGTCGCCGGCGCGGCCGTCGCCATCGCGCTCGGCTACCGCTCGGTGGGGTTCAGCTCGGCCGTCATACTCACCCTCGAACTCGGGGCGATCGCCCTGATCTCAGCCGTCGCGATCGCGGTGATCGCGGCAGGCGGCTACCACCACCACGGCATCAGTGCCGCGCCGTTCAGCCCGCAAAATGCGTCGGTGCCGGTCCTGGCCCTCGGCGTGACCGCCGCCTTCGGCCAGTTCTCCGGCTTCGAGAGCGCCTCGACCCTCGGCGAGGAAGCACGCGCGAGCACTCGCACCATCCCCGCCGCCATCATCTGGTCGCTCGCCGGCGCCGCCGCCGTCTACATCTTCTTCACCTGGATCGTTTACTCCGCCTATCCGAATCCGGCCGCCATCGCCGCCGACCCCGCACCGCTGGTGCACATCGCCGACCGCTACCTCGGCACCGGCGTCGGGACCGCCGTGAACGTCGCCGGCCTGGTCAGCGCTTTCGGCGCCCAGCTCGCCTGCCTGAATGCCGCGTCCAGGCTGCTGTTCGCCCTGGGCCGTGACACCGGGCGCGGCGCGACCTTCCTGACCCGGGTATCCCGGCGCGGCGCACCGTCCGGGGCGCTCACCGTCGTGGCGGCTGCAACCGTGGCCGGCCTGGTCGCCTTTGCCGCCGAGCCGACCGCCACCCGCGCCGCGACGCTGATTATCCAGTACGGCGCCTACCTAATCCTGGCGGCCTACTTGATGACAGTCGTCGCCGCCATTGCCAGGGAGTGGCGTAATGCCCGGCAGCCTGTCCCCATCACGATCCTGCTGGCCGGCGCGGTTGTCCTCGGCTATGTGTCCTACCGCACCTTCAGCCCGTTCCCGCCCGCCCCATTCGACAGGATTGTCCTCGCCGCCGGACTCAGCGGCCTGGCAGGCATCGGCCTGCTCCTGCTGCCGGGCGTACGGCCCGCCCTCCGCGCCTCGCCGCTGCTTGCCGTGGCCACGGACCGGCCGGCGACAGCGCGTGATAAACCGGGGCCTCAGTGAGACCGGCTGACCGGCAGCTGACCGGTGCCCGCGGGCCAGCATGTCAAGACTCCGCTCGATCGGCCGCCAGCGGCTGCGGTCACTCAGCTCCGAGTGTCCGCGTCATGAGCAGCCTGCAACAGCTGCGGCTGCCGTCATGTCCAGGCGATCAGGCAGGATCACCAGCGAGTATGCGCGTCAGCTGCTCGATCGTGGGCGCCGCGCCCAGGTTTCCGCGCTCGTCCTGGTAGATGCGGCAGGATAGCGATGGCCGCTGGCCGTGGCGGGCGAACGGGTCGATCCCGTTGGCCAGGATTGTCGGCGATCCCGTCATGCCCGTGAGCTGTGCCTCGGCTTCTGTGGTCACGACGTGGCGGCTGACCTGCACGGCCGGGTAGTCAGGCAGGATGGCGGCAAGCCTTTCCTCCAATACAGCGGTGTTCGGGCAGTCGGGCACGTGCAGGATCTCCAGTCGCATGACCCCTCCATAGTTCGGTTTAGTCGCAGTCGGCGCACGGGCTGGGCGGTCTCACAGCTTAAGCAGTGCCTGCTCGACGGCCTCGGTGAGTGCGGGATGGATGTACAGGACGCCCGAGGCGACCTGGTCGGCGGTGTTCCCCAGGCACATGGCCTGGATCAGCGGCTGGATCAGCGTCGCGGCCTGCGGGCCGAGGATGTGGGCGCCGAGCAGGAGCCGGCTGGACGGGTCGGCGAGGATCTTGACGAAGCCGGTGGTGTCCTGCAGCGCCCAGCCGTAGGCGGTGTCGCTGTAGGGGACGGTGGCACTGACGTAGCGCCGGCCCTGCCTCCTGAGCTCTGGCTCGGTCGCGCCGGCGGAGGCGACCTGCGGGTCGGCGAACACGGCGGACGGCACGACCGGGAACCGTGCCGTCCGCGGCTGCCCGGGGTTCAGCAGGTTGTAGCGGACCAGCCTGGCCTCGGCATTGGCCATGTGCTTGAGCTGGAAGTGGTTCGCTAGGTCGCCGAGCGCCCAGATCCCGGCGACATTCGTGGCGTAGCTGCCGTCGGTCCTGACATGCCCGTGCTCGTCTACCTCGACTCCGGTGGCCCCGACATTGAGCCGGTCGCTGTTCGGGATCCGGCCGACGGCCAGCAGGAGCACCTCGCCCTCGGCGGACTGGATGCCGGCCGGGGTGGAGTAACTGAGCCGTATCCCGCGGCCGGCCACCGCAGCGTGCCGGGGCACTGCGTTCAGCCGCACGTCAAACCTCTGCCGGTACAGGTCAGTGAACTGGTCGCGGATGTCCGGGTCGTGCCGGGAAAGCAGATGCTCGCCGCGGGTGACGATCGTGATCTTCGTGCCCAGTGAACCGAAGATGTGGCTCATCTCGGCGGCAATGTACCCGCCGCCCATCACGATCATCGAGTCAGGCAGCGCGTCCATTCGCATGACGGTGTCGGAGGTGAGATACGGCACCTCGGCGAGACCGCCGACTGGCGGTATCACCGGCCGTGAGCCGACGGCCAGCACGAACCGCTCCGCGCGTATCTCGTGGTCACCGACCCGGATGACCTTCGGCGCGATGAACCGGGCCTCGCCCAGCAAGACGTCGATGCCGTTAGCCCGCCGGTACTCCACGGCCCTGTCGTGCAGCGGGTCGATCCGGCCGAACACCCGGTCGCGGATCGCGGGCCAGTCGGCGCCTGACCAGCGGGCGGTAATCCCGAACTGATCGGCATGCCGGACGGCCCGCGCGACGTCGGCGGTGTGCACCAGCATCTTCGACGGGATGCAGCCGCGGTTCAGGCATGTTCCGCCGAACCGGTCGTTCTCGATCACGGCGATGCGCCAGCCGGCAAGCTCGGCGGTCGGCAGCATGTTCCCGCTGCCCGCGCCGACGATCACCAGGTCATAGCTGGATGCGGCCACAGTGGTGTCCTTTCCTGACGGTCATGGGTTCTGGCCAGCCCGGGCCACCACGGCGGGCACCTCGTGCCCGTGGTCGCATTCGAGCCGTGTTCCATTCGAGCCTCCTTCGCGTTCTCCTCAGGCGGGCAGCAGGCCGGCGACCGCTTCTTCAGCGCAGCCTGGCCAGCCCGGTGGCGTCGGTGATGTCAATCAGGCTGTAGCTGATCCGGATCAGGCGCTGACGTTCAAGGTCCTTGAGGACCTTATTGAGCGACGGGCGGCGTACGCCCAGCATGGCCGCCAGCGTCCGCTGCGGCAGTTCCACCTGGCCGCCGACCGCCTCCTCAGTCAGCAGTCGCGCTGCCTGGGCGGTCAGCGACCCGCCGAGCAGTGCCAGCACGCGGGACTGGCTTGCCGAGAGCCGCTGCGCGACGCTCGACAGCCAGCGGCGCGAGATGGCGGGCCGGGCCAGCAGCCGCTCGAAGTCGTCCCGCGCCAGGAACAGGCAGGTGGCGTCGGTAAGCGCCCGCGCCGAGTAAGGGACCGGCATGGCGAGCAGCAGCTGGATGTCGCCATCGACGTCACCGGCGCGGAGCAGCTGCACGACGGCGCGGCGCGAGCCGGAGCCGACGGCGAGCTCTAGGCGCCCGCTGCGGACGATCCAGACCCCGGCGCTCGGCTCGGCCGCGGGGAAGACGAGCGCCCCGGCCCGGTAGGGGCGGATCCCCAGCGTCGCGGCGAGAGCGGTCACGTCGTCGGGGTGCAGCGGAGCCGCGTCCCCGCGGCCCACGCATCGCGCTACCCATGCAGCCTGCCGGACGACGGCGTCGTCGGTCCCGCCGGGCAGCAGCCCGGCCGCCTGGGAGATGGCCCTGGGCATGGTGCGCGTTTTCATGATTGGTGCCTCCACGTAGCTGGCTCTGGCTCATACAGCGTCGCCAGGCCGCAATGCGATGCGGAAATGTCAGCGAGATGACAGTGCTCGCATCAGCGGCAAGCAGCCCGGCGAGCAGCCGGCCATGACCGCGTGACAAGGCGGTGCCCGCCACCTGGAACGGGCGGGCCCCGCCTCGTCATCTTGCGGCGGCGACCCGGCGCCGGACGCGTCTCAGCTGGCCTGCGCGGCGAGGCGGCGGGCTTGCGGAATGGTGACCAGGCCGAACACCAGGCCGAAGATCAGGTGGCCGACAAAGAACGGGACGCGCGGCGTCAGGTGGTACATGAGCGGGTTCGCCCACGGCAGCACCGAGTACGTCATCACCACGTACAGCAGCCCCCCGCCGGCTACCGCGGCGCCGACATAGCCAGGCGCCTTGGCCAGCACGCCGAGGCCCGCCCGGCGCAGACCGAGGAGAACGACGGCGAGCGCCGCGCCCGCCACCATGGAGAACGCCATGTGCAGCAGCAGGCCGGCCGCCACGTGACTGGCCGCGACCGGCATGTTCATGCTCATCCCCGGGTGCATCATCATGTCCCGCTCGATCATGCTCGCCTGCCCGCGCCATACGAACGACGCCATGCAGACATTCACCGGTGTCCAGAAACCGCTGCCGGCCGCAGCCGAGTCGATCATCTGCCACATCGCCATTCCGATACCGCCCGCCAGGCCGCCTGCCGCGCCGTGCAGCATCAGGCGCTGGATGCCGGTAGACCTCGGCGTCGTGAGAACTGCCTCGCTCATCATCAGTCGCTCCCTTGGTCGCATGAGTCGGCACTTTGGCCGGGCGGCGGCAAGCCGGATACTGCCTCCTGCCGATCACCGGTACCCGGCTTGCACCGCGTGCCTGGTGCCCGAGCACACGCTCGCCCTGCGCCCGCGCGGCTGGCTCGCGGAGTGTCAGCACGCGGACACTGCAGCAGGCTCTACCCGCCGAAACAGTGGCGTGACCGAGGCCCGCTGCCCGGTGCTGAACCTGCTGCTGGACGCCAAGGTCAGGCTGCGCATGGAATGGCTGCGCGACAACGGCGGCACGGTGCAGCCAGTTCGCCGATCCTGACGCGGGCCCCGCCGCCACCCGTACTGCTGGCCCGCCGCTGTGTCAGCCAGATGACAGTCGCGCCGCCCGCCGCACCCCAGGCGTGCTGATCTGGGAGCATCACCACCAGGCGGCGATCAGCTGCTGACGCCTGGTGGGCCCGGTTCGCGCGAAAGGACGGAGCAGCAATGAGTCAGCGCACGGCGGGTACTGCCCGGATCGGCGTCACGCCATGATGACAGCGCCCGCTGGCGGCGTCACGGTGTTCTGGCGGCCGGGCTGCCTGTTCTGCGCCGCCCTGTGGCTCGGCCTTCGCGCGAGTCAGACCAGCGCGCACTGGATCAACATCTGGGAAGACCGGCAGGCCGCAGAACAGCTGCGGGGCATCACCGGCGGTCCCGAGACCGTGCCGACAGTACTGATCCGCGATCACGCCATGATCAATCCCACGGCCCGCCAGGTCGCCGCTGCCGTGCGCGCCGCGTCCCCGTCCCGCGCGGAGGACGCCGGATCCTTGGCACAACGCGCCAGGCTGGCGCGCTGGCGCCGGCCGAGGTGGCACTGACCGCAGTCAGGAATCATGCTCCCGAGCGACTCGCCACCGGCCGACTCACCGGCCTGCTGCGAGCAGGCTCCTGCGGACCTCGCTACCGGTGCATGCTCTGTCCGGGACCATGCTGGCCATCTGGTCGGAGCCGGCGGAAGAATGTGTCGGCGATCTCGTCGGCGGGGAACATGAGCTCGACTTGCAGCTGCGATGTCGTCACCTCGACGGCGGTGTCGAACCTCATCACGGCCGAGACAGTCCTGACGACCTGGCCGCCCAGCTCGAAAACCGGGCAGATCACCGGGAACGTCCCGTCCGAGACTGCCGCGGATGGCTCGAGCTGCGCAGCCTTC
>DASWAA010000335.1:0-2238 GCA_036391385.1 Streptosporangiaceae bacterium | reverse complement strand
GCCACCACCTTGCCGAGTATCTCCGCCTCGTTGCCAGGGATGGGCGTGTAGGCAGGGTTGTGCGGCATCAGCCAGACGTGGCTGCCCGAGCGCTTGAAGGTCTTGACGGTCGCCTCGCCCTCGATCATCGCCGCGATGATGTCGCCATTTTCCGCGACCGGCTGCTGGCGCACCACGACCCAGTCGCCATCGACGATCCCGGCATTCATCATGGAGTCACCGACGACCTTGAGCAGGAAGAGAGTGCCCTCGCCGACTAGCTGGCGCGGGAGCGGGAAGATGTCCTCGATGGACTCCTCGGCGAGAATCGGCCCTCCGGCGGCGATCCGGCCGACGACCGGTACGTAGGCCGCCTCCTGCGACGTGATGTCCATCGCCATGTCGTCATCGAATGCAGGTTCGGGTCGCACCGCGGGGTGGCCAGGCAGCCGGACCTCGACGGTCCGGGGCCGGCCGGCGTCCCGGCGCAGGTAGCCCTTGCTCTGCAGAGTCGACAGCTGGTACGAGACGCTTGAGGTGCTGGTGAGCCCGACAGCCTCGCCGATCTCACGCATGGACGGCGGATAGCCGCGGCGCTGCACGGATTCGCGGATCACCTGCAGCACCTTGCGCTGCCGCCAGGTGAGCACGTGGTCAGGATCTGGCTGGTCAGGAAGGTCAGGAACCGGCACGGGGACACTGCCGCTGCCTCGCGGCTTGCGCCCTGGCCTGCCCTTCGGCCGCTCTTCGGCGCCGGCCTCGAAGTCAGCGTCATCCAGCGAGTCATCGCCGAGCGCGGCGTGGTCACGCGCTGCCTGCCCTCCGCGCGTTCCTCCGCTTTCCGTCTCGCTGCTCATGTCGGGCCTCCGGTTCGATGGCTTATGTCGTAGCCGACGCTAGCGGTTCTCGCCGACGACATCAAACATCTGTTCGACCGTTTGTCGAAAGTGTCGTACCCCTGCGATATAACACACTCGTATCTTCGTTCGATCGAACGTTCATCCGATAGAACAGAGATACTATCGAACAGTCGTTCGTGATGAGGAGGCGGGGCAATGGGATTGACGAGCACGGCCGAGTCGAAGCTCGACGCCAGGATCAGGCCAGAGATCACCTTGCTGAGATCACGTACCTCGTACCCGAAGCGGCACCGCCCGCTGGGCGCGGTCCCGGACCAGGCGCCTGCCGACGCCGTTCCGCTCCAGCCGGAAACGACGACGGGCGCGCCCGTAAGCAGCCCGGCAGACCTTGCCCAGCCGGCGTTGGACTCCCTTGTCGCTGAGGAGTCGTCGGTTCAGCGACCAGCGACCGAAGGGCCAGCAGCTGTTCGGTCCGCCGGTGCCGGTCCGGTGTCGGCCGTGCCCGCCAGGACTCTGCAGGGAGTCGCCGGACGCCCGCGGGCCAGCCAGCCGGCAGCCTCTCGCCGTCCTGTTCCGGAGGGCCCGATCCGCCTGACCAGGCGGGGACGGATCGTGGTCGGCGCTTTCGTGGTGATCGTCGTCGCAGCCGCGGTCAGCCTGGTGTGGCTCCTTGTCGCTAGCCAAGCCCAGGCCTCCAGCCATGTTCAGTCCGGTCAGGCGGCTAGTCACGCGCTCAAGCGCGTCGTGGTCCGGCCTGGCCAGACCCTCTGGAGCATCGCCGCATCGGCGGACCCGGCTGCCGATCCGCGGGTCGTTATCCAGGAGATCATCGACGAGAACTCGCTAGGTGGGACGGCCATCCAGCCCGGCCAGGTCCTGTGGGTTCCCCGTAGCTAGGGGCCGAGATACTCGGCGGCTAGTCGCTTCGGCACCACCATCCGCCAGGCGTCCGTGACGAACTCGCGAGCCTCGTCGAGGGAAAGCACCGACATACGCACATCGATCCAGTTGTAGCGCTGGTCGCTGGGGCGCTCGAGGAGGAAGCGATCGGGTTCGGCGGCGATCAGTGCGGCGCGCTCCTCGCGCGGGAAACCGAAGCCGAGGATCGTCTCGTCGGGGGAGACCGTGGCATAGACGATCCGGCCGACCCGGAACTTGACGTAGTCGCGGATCAGGTGCTCCTTCGTGCGTGGCAGGGCTAGTGCCCATCCGCGCACGTCGTCCAGGGTGACCACGAGAACCTCCGAGCCGTCAGTCGCTTTTGTTTCCCTGAGGCTCGCTCGGGGATCGGGTACCAGCCTTGCAGGATGGCGATGCCGCTCCCGGCGTTCCGCCCCCGAAGGCGAGGTAGATCGCGCCGTCGCCTTCCTCCAAGACCGTTGCGGGTTCCTCGACGTGG
>DASWAA010000334.1:0-12574 GCA_036391385.1 Streptosporangiaceae bacterium | reverse complement strand
GCGACCGCCGCGATGATCGCGGCCACGGGCCAGTGACCGTAAGAGCCGAACGACTCCGCCGTGCCGCGGACCGATCTGCTGACCGACAGTGCCGCAAGGCCGGCGCTCAGCAGCACGGCGCCCGCCAGTTCGGTCTTGTTCGGGACCTTCCCGGAGATCGGGACGGCAAGCAGCAGCGCGAACAGCAGGCTCGTGGTCAGCAGGGGCTCGCTGACGGACAGGCTCAGATGGCCCAGCGTCCACGCGGATAGCGCGTCACCGGCAAGCATCGTCAGGATCCCGCCGAGCCAGAGCGGCTTGCGCAGCAACTCGGCGAAGAGCCGCAGGCGAAGGAAGTAGCTGCCTGGCAGTTCCTCGGCGGCATGCTGCTGCAGCACGAAGCCGATCCCGAGCAGCATTGCCGCGATGACGGTCACGGCAACGTACATTCTTGTTCGCTGCCCGGTGCCCGCCCGGTCAAACGCTGCCGCTCAGCCGGTACCGGTCAGCTGCCCAAGGCACTCACCGGTAACCGTCAGTTCTGATTGAGCGCCAAATCATTGTCGATCTGCTAATTTCGCTCTGTTTCGTCAATCCATGGCCTAATGCCATGTCATAGCAGGGAGCAGAGCCATGGCGATCCGCCGAGCCAAGCAGAAGCAGCAGGTCATCGAGAAGCTCTCCGCCATCGCGCCGGCGGGCGAGCAGTTCATCGCGTGCGTCCACGCCGAGACTGGCCCGAGCCCGTGGCTCGGCGCGCTCCTGGACGACATCCCGGTTGTCGGCCTGGCGGTGCAGCTGAGCCGCAGGTTCTACTTCTTCACCCTGACCAACACGTCGGTCGTGGTGAACTCGGCGAACCGGTTCACCAACCGGCCAGGGGACGTCGTGGCGTCGTTCCCGCGGCACAACGTCCCGGTGAGCAACTACAACCGGGCGGCAATGTGGAGCAAGTTCTACCTCCATTTCCCTGGAGGGTCGAAGCCGACCCGGCTCAACGTGCACCGCTACTGGCGCAACGAGCTCGACCAGCTCGCCGCGGCCTTCCCGGCCGCCGTTGCGCAGCCCATCCCCGTTACCGACATGCAACCCGGCACTGACGTCGCCGGGGCCTGAGCAGCGGGCCGGAGACGGCCGGCAGGTCGGTGCGGACAGCCACGCGGAAGACCACGCAGGCGACCTCAGCCGGGGTCAGTACCTCACGCGGATCTGCCGGCTGATCGCGTCCACGGTGATCTGGCCGCCGAAGGGGATCACCTGCTGCGGCTCGGTGAGCCCGAAGTCCACTCCGAAGACCAGCGGAACGCCGGGATGATACTCGGCCACCGCGGTCAGGACTGCTTCCCGTTGCGCGTCGGTGTAGCGGGTTTTGGCCGCCGAGTCGTTCGGCTGCTCGAATGACCAGGCCTTGGGGCGGCCCCAGACGATGGCGGCGAAGCGCTGCAGCAGCCTTCGCTCGCCCATGCACATCAGCACCCGGTAGACGTAATCGGCCGCGGGCATCTCCTCGGAGGTCTCCAGGACGAGGATCGCCCCGTCGTACTGATCGTCGGGCACCAGGTACCGGCCGGTGCGCAGGTGGAAGTCGACGATCTCCAGGCAGCCGCCCCAGGATGGTCCGGTAACGCTGACCGCGGGTCCGTACCACGACCAGCCGCCGGCGTCGAGCATCGCCGGCTCGGCGGCGAACGTCGCCGGATCGCCCCAGCTGCCTTCCTCGTCGGAGTACTCGCCGGTTTGCGCGAGCACGAACTCGCCGCGGGTGAACAGCGCCCGGTGCAGCGACTCACGGGCGACCGGGTGCATCGCGCCGGGGCGGCCGAACTGCACCATGACGGCGCCACCGTGGTAGGAGACCAGGCCCAGTTTCCACAGGAACAGGTGCAAGTTGATGTTGTCGCTGTATCCGAAGAATGGCTTGGGATTGCCGGCCAGCAGATCACGGTCGAGGTGGGCAAGCACCTTGAGCTCGTCGTCGCCGCCGATGGTGGTCAGGACCGCCTTGATGTCCGGGTCGGCGAACGCGGCGTGGATGTCGCGGGCACGCTCTTCCGGCGATGCCTGCTCCGACCTGGTCGTGGGGTACTCGACCGGGATCAGCCCGAGGTCGTCGCGGAGCCGGGCCAGGCCCAGATCCAGGGGCATCGGGTATCGCGACGCCGATCGTCCCGACGGGGAGAGCACGGCGACGGCGTCGCCGGGCGCCGGCTTGGGCGGGTAGCTGAACCTCGGTGGCACGACCCGAAGCCTGCCCGGGTCCGGTCCGGCGGGTCAAGCCGATTTCGGCGATCCGGCCAGATCGCGGGCCCGGGCTGGGTCAGCGCGATTCTAGATCTGGCCGGGGTAGAAGCCGTGCCGGGAGAGCGGCTCCATGATCTGCTGCTCCTCGTAGGCCAGATGGGACAGCAGAGCATCGGTCAGCAGGTCAACGGCCTCCTGCAGTTCGGTGAAGTCCCCTGGGCTGCCGACGAGGTTGACCAGCGCGCGGTCGACGCCCTCGACCACCTCGTGGATGATCACGTGCTCGGCTTCGAGCCGGTCGATCACCGGCGTGAGGGTGGCGTCGGCGCGGCGCAGGTGCGGGAAGACCGCCGCGTCCTCCAGGTGGTGGTGCTGCGTCAGCATGCTGCAGTAGGAGGCGCAGTAGGCGCCGAGCGTCCAGTTGTTCTGCCGGACGGTCATCTCGTTCAGCACGGACCGCGCCCGCCCGATCGGCATGGTGCCCCGCCTGACCTGCTCCAGGAGGTCGCGGATCTGCTCGAGCTCGGCACGCAGGTGGTCATGTACCTCGACCAGGTGACGTCCGACGGACTGGGCGCGGCGCGAGTAGACGTGCCCGCCTTGCGCGGGCGCTGCGACCGGGCGAGCCGACTCGTCCCAGACCGTACGGCTGCTCAGCCGGGTCGCAGGAGCCGGCGTGGCGCCGGGAACCGTCTGGTCGCCTGTCGTCGTCACGTCGCGGAGGTCCCAACCGTTGCTCTCGGGGCCGGAAATCGCCCGAACTGTATCTTAGGCGCCCGCCCGTGCGCCCAGGCGCCTCGTGTCACCGCTGGTAACGGTCGGCGAGCTCGACTGGACTCAGCTAGTCAGTCGGTCTCAGGCCCTGGTCGCTGTCGGCGGCCGAAGGCGAAGTAGCAAAGCGGAGCGCCGCCGAAGGAGTTCACCAGCACGATCACCGCCGCCCAGAGCCACTTCGGGCCGCGGACGTCGCTGGCTGGCCGGCGCCTGAGGTCGGCGAGCGCTGCTACCTTGAGCAGGCCCTCGGCGGCCGCCCCGATAATGATCAGCTTGCGGGTGCCCTCGCTGAGGTCGCTCCAGCGTTTCCTCTCAGCCATGTCATCCTCCGCAGACGAGGCAGGAACTCCTGATTGCCAGCACTCTACAGAAGGCTGGTCAGGAGCCGTCCGGACTCGGTGCCGCCGTAGCTGGAGTCGCAGGCTGATCTGTCTAGGAGGGTAGCCCGAGTACCTGGGTAAGCCCGGAGAAGCTGAACGCGGCCGGGCCGTCGCTCTTCAGGGCGTGGGTAAGCAGCCGCAGGCCGCGGCCGCCCGGGTCCAGTTCCGGCAGCGCGTCGAGCGGATGCCAGCGGACCTCCAGCGACTCCTCGTCGTTGACCCTGGCCGTGCCGCCGACGGGCCGGCACCGGAAGGCCAGCTCAAGGTACTGGACCTGGTCACCGTTGGAATACGTCACCGGCGGGGAGACAGTCGCGGAGGTGAGCACCTCCGGTACCGCGACCACCCCGGTCTCCTCGAAGCATTCGCGTACGGCGGCATCGGCAGGCTCCTCGGCAGGGTCGATGATGCCGCCGGGCAGTGCCCAGATCCCGGTATCGGCCCGGCGCCCGAGCAGGACCTGGCCGTCGTTGTCGAGGACCACGGCGATGGCCACCGACAGCCATAGCGGATGCTGACCGACCAGCGATCGCAGTTCGGCGACGAACGGAGGTGTTGGCATGTCGGCGATGCTACGACGCCGCTGGGGGGAGGGCCGGTGGCAGGCCGAAGAGCGGGAACAGCTCGGGCTGGTCCATGAAGGTGACGATATGGGCGACGCCGGCGGCGGTGGCGGTGATTACCTGGATCCCGTAGGCACGGCGGACGCCGTCGGGCCCGCGGAGGTACTCGGCGAACCCGGGCTGGCCGTTGGCGGCGACGGGGATCATCGTGAAGTGGCCCGGCTGACGGAGGACCTGCGCGGCCAGGAAGCGCACGATGTGCTCGCGGCCGGCGAACCAGGTGAGCATCGGCGGCATCTCCAGTACGGCGTCATCACGCAGCAGCCTGGCGAGTGCGGTCACGTCGGCGTTCTCGAAGGCAGCCGCGTACAGGTCGAGGAGCCTGCGCCGGTCCGGCTCGGCAGGTTCGCGGATCCCGTCCTGCGGAGGGGCGAGCTCCCTGAGCTGCTCGCGAGCGCGTCGCAGCATGCTGTTCACCGCAGTGGTCGTGGTGCCGAGCAGATCGGCTACCTCTGCCGCCCGCCACTGCAGGACGTCGCGCAAGATCAGCACGGCTCGCTGCCGCGCGGGCAGGTACTGCAGGGCAGCGATCAGGGCCAGCCGCACGCTCATCCGTGACCCGACGATCGAGGCCGGATCGGCGGGGTCGGCGCCGACGAGCGCGTCCGGGATCGGCTGCAGCCAGGGGACATCGGCCTGGCCCGCCAGCAGCGGCCCGTCCGGGCTTTCTGCCGGACCGCCCAGACCTGACGGCAACGGCCGGCGGCTCCGGGTTTCCAGGGCCCTTAGGCACGCGTTGGTGGCAATCCGGTAAAGCCAGGTACGCAGCGACGAACGGCCCTCGAAGTCGCCGTAGGCCCGCCAGGCCCGGATCAGGGTTTCTTGCACCTGGTCCTCGGCGTCCTGTACCGAGCCGAGCATCCGGTAGCAGTGCGCGAGCAGTTCAGGCCGCAGCGGGTCGGTCATCCGCGCGAATTCCTCGTTCGCCAGCAATGGCTGTCCTTCCTGCGGGTCCGTTCACCTGGCGCCGCCTCCCGGCGGCAGGCTACTCCGGTCCGCCGCCGCGGCCGCTTCTCCTGTCGGTCGCCGGGCGGCCGCCCGGCGCTGCATGCCGTCACCTGAACAGATCCCTGGCAGGGGTGAAAGTCACCGGCCGCCGGCAGGTTCCGGTTGCCACCTGGCCAGTCCGCTGAACGTGGCGCTGCTCGCGGCGGTGAGTTCTGGGATCAGCCCGGATCAGTAGTGGTGAGTCATCCAGGAAACCAGCATCGGATGGGAGCACCAGATGTCAGCACCAGGACTCTCAGGCACGACCGCGGTAGTCACCGGAGCCAGCCGAGGTTTCGGCCGGGGTATCGCCGTCGCACTGAGCGCGGAGGGCGCGAGGGTCGTCGGGGTCGCCCGCGACCGCGGCCCGCTAGAGGAACTGCGCGCCCAGATCGGTGAATCGTTCACCGCGGTGGCCGCCGACGCGGCCGACCCTGTCGTCGCGGGCGAGCTGATCGACAGGTACCACCCCAGCGTGCTGGTGCTGAACGCGGGGGCCACCCCGCTGCCGCGGCCGGTACAGCACCACACCTGGCAGACGTTCAGCAGCAACTGGGACGTCGACGTTCAGCACGTGTTCCGCTGGGTGCGCGAGGCGCTGCTCGCCCCGCTGCAGCCGGGAAGCACAGTGGTCACGCTGTCCAGCGGCGCTGCGCTGCGCGGATCGCCGCTGTCGGGCGGTTATGCCGGGGCCAAGGCGGCCATCCGGTGGCTGACCGCCTACGCCGCCGAGGAGTCCGGGCGGGAGAAGCTCGGCATCAGGTTCGTCTCGGTGCTTCCGCAGCTGACCCCAGCGACCGCGCTTGGGGCGGTGTTCGCCGCTGCCTACGCCGCTCGCCAGGGCGCCGGCGCGGCCGTCCCGGCTGGCCCGCAGGGCCCCGTGCTCACTCCTGAGCTGGTCGGACAGGCGATCACCAGCCTGGTCACGGGCCCCGACCCGGACCAGGACGCCTACCTGCTGTCCGCCGCTGGCCTTCGCTCGCTGGCCTGACCCGCACGCCGATCAAGGCACCGCGGAACAGAAGGGTACGGACATGATCATCGCCGACGAGGAAAGCTCATGCTTGCGCGGTGGCGATCCCGGGCAGGCCTTTCTGGCTAAGGTCGTGCTGCTGGCGGCGGTACCGGGTGAAAGCCGGCAGTGCCAGTCCGATCACGATGGCGCCGGCGATGGTGGCCAGTCCGCCGGTCAGTGCGCTGATCACCGGTGATGTCAGGGAGCCCAGCGCGCCCGCCTCCAGGTTGCCGATCTGCCCGCCGCCCGCGCCGACGACGTAGTCGGCGGCCATGACCCGGCCGCGAAGCTGATCCGGGGTGACGGTCTGGACGATGGTGCCACGGAACACCACCGTGAAGGTGTCCGCGGCCCCGGCAGCAGCCAGCAGGGTAAGCGTCAGCCACAGGCTGGAAGCGACCGCGAACCCAGCGAACGCCGCGCCCCACACGGCGACCGCGACCAGCATCGCCAGGCCATGCCGCGAGACATGCCTGACCGGCCCGGAGAACGCCGCGCTGGCCAGGCCGCCCAGTCCTATCGCGGCGGTGAACAGGCCGAGGGTGCGCGGATCTCCGCCGAACCGCTCGGCGTTGATGGCCGGAAAGAGGGCTATGGGCAGGCCGAAGACGGTGGCGTTGAGATCGGCGAGGAATGCGCCGGCCAGCACCTGGCTGCGGCGGATGTAGCTGAGCCCCGCGGTGACCGCGCGCAGACCTGGCCGGGTGGCATCATCGTGCGGCGGCATCGCGGGCAGCCGGGCCACCCCGTAAAGGGAGGCGCCGAAGCTGATCGCGTCGATCAGGTAACACGCCCGCAGGCCCAGGTGCGGCGCGGCGGTGATGAGGCCTGCGAGCGCGGGGCCGGCGGTCAGCATGACCTGGAAGCTCAGCCGGTTCAGTGCCAGCGCGGCGGGGAGCTGGCTGGGCGGCAGGAGGCTCGGGATGAACGTGCGCCGGGCCGGGTCGTTGATGGCGCTGAGCGAGGACTGCGCAGCGACAAGTGCGTACAGCAGCCAGACCAGGCGCAGCCCGGCGAAGGCCTGGGCGGCGAGCGCCGCCGACACCGCAGCCAGGCAGCTGCTGGTCACCAGCACGAGCTTCCGCCGGTCCGTCGCGTCGGCGACGGACCCGCCCAGCAGTCCGACGGTCAGGGTCGGCCCCATCTCGGCCGCGCCGACCGCGCCGACCGCGAGCGGCGAGCGGGTGAGATCGTAAACCTGGAGGATGACGGCGAAGCTGGTCAGGGCGCTGCCAACCGACGACAGGGTGCTACCGGCCCAGAGCCGCCGGAACGCGGCGGACTCACGCAGCGGTGTGACGTCTGCGAGCAGCCGATATCTCTTGGGCAAGGATCTCTTGGGCAAGGATCTCTTGGGCAAGGCCCTGCACTCCTCACTGTGCCGACTGGCCACGGGCACGGGGCGAGCGCCTCAACCCATCGTAACAGCACTTTCATAAGCACTGTTACGATGATGAGATGGCCGAGGAGAACGTGCCCGACCCGACCCAGCACAGCCGCTGGCGTCCGCTGCGGCTGCTGCAGGCGGCGATGGACGCGGACATCGCCCGCGTCTACGCCGAGGCGCAGATCGACGGGCTCAGGCCGACCTGGGTGATGGAGTTGCTGCGGCTGCACGCTCGTGGCCCGATGACGATCACCGAGCTGGCCGGATCGGTGCAGCTCACCCACTCAGCGATCAGCCAGAAGGTGGCCGCGATGCGCGCCGCGGGCTGGGTCCGCACCACCGCGGGTACCGATGCCCGGAGCAAGAAGGTGACGCTCACCGCCAAGGCGACCCGCATCGTCGGCCGGCTGGCGGCCGAATGGCGGGCCACCGAGGCCGCCGTCGCCGAGATCGAGGCAGAGATCCCCTACCCGCTGAGCCAGGTCGTCACCGATATCGAGGAAGCACTGCAGCGTAAGAGCTTTCACGATCGCATCGCCGAGAAGCTTGCCAATGACACCGCATGGAGGTGAGGCCGGATTCCCGGGTCCGCACCTGCGGTCCGCGGGAGCCGGGAAGTCCAGATCGGCACCCGCCCCCCAGCGAAGGCAGCACGGCCGGAGAAGGGCCCGAATTGACTAGCCGATGCGACATGAGGCTTTTGCTACTATCTGTTTCCTTCTGGTTATGCTGACCAGATGATCGCGCACGCCGACCTTGACGATCGATCTCGGGTGGTTCCCGTAATCGGGCATTCGGTCGTGACGGTCGCCGCCCTGCTCCCGATCTCTGGTGTGCTCGGGCTCGCGGTCCTCGGGACCGATTTCTACCTGGGCCACACCGGGAAGAGCTTCGGCCCAACCCTCGGGTTCATGTTTCTGGGACCGAGCCTCGTCCTGCTCGCCCTCGCGAGCGGAGGGCTGCTCAGCCGGATCTGGTCGGCCCCGGGTGCAACGGGCGATCTCGACATGTCCGCGATTCCGGCCGTCACCGGCGGCGCCGCCAGCGTCGTCTTCGCCATCGGGATCAACGCTCTGCTCTGGATTGTCATCCGCACCGAGTTGCACGGCACTGGCTCGGTCCTGCACGCGGCCGCCATCTGCGCCGGGCCGTCGGCACTGCTCGCTCCGGCCGCGATTGCCGGCGCGATCAGGCTCCCGCGCCAGCCGAAGGCCGCCGATAGAATCCGCCGGCATGGCGCCAGGCTCTCCTGGTCACGCTCTGCTGCGCCGGCATTCCCTATCTGGCCTATCTCGCTGTGCTCTGGTCCAACGTGCCAAAAGGGCCGTCCACGTACGGCCCGGTGAGCGACGGCTACATCGCACTGCTTGCCGGGATGACAGCACTGCCCGCGATAGTGACGATGGTCGCCAGCCGCGGCCGCGCCGCCTACTGGGCCATGCTCGTCCTTGCCGCTGCCGTCGCGGCCTCCTCGGTCGGCTGGATTGGCGGAGTGATCACGAGCCCGCCTGATCTTGCTGCACTCCACGGCACGGTCATCCTGCTGTGCGGACCAGCGCTCGTGGCCACAGCAGCGTCGGGGATATGGGCCGTCCGGGCGGCTCGCGGAAGCTCCGACGCCAGCAGGGCGACCTCCCGGTCTCCGCGTTTCCCTGGGCACGCGTGTTCGCCTTGCTCACCGCAATGCTGGTCAGCGCTCTCGTCGGCGTCGCGCTAGCACCCATCTTCGCCGGCGCCGCCCCGGTCGCCGTTCTCGCCGGCAATAGCGCGGGCGCGGTGGCGACCAGCCTCGCCGTGAGCCTCACCGCCAGGCCCGCTAGCGCCGGGCACGCCCGTGAGCAGCGAGGTGCCATCTGACATCAGCGAGCTATCCGGCCCGCGGAGGGAACGCTAATCAGCGCTGACCTGGGAAACATTGGTCGGGGTGGGGAGATTTGAACTCCCGGCCTCTTCGTCCCGAACGAAGCGCGCTGCCAAGCTGCGCCACACCCCGGCGACCGCGTACGGAGTCTAGCCGATTCGCGGCACCAGTGTGAGCAGGGTGGCCTCAGGACGGCACGCGAGCCGGAACGGGGCATATGGTGACGTGCCGAGTCCGGCCGATACGTGCAGGTAGGCGCGCTCGCGCGGCCCCGGTCCGGCCGGGTGCTGGTGCAGGCCGCGCGCCCTGGTGGTGTCGATGCCGCAGTTCGTCACCAGGGTGCCGAGCCCGGGCAGGCAGACCTGGCCGCCGTGCGTGTGCCCGGCAAGCAGAAGATCGAAGCCGTCGGCGACGAACCGGTCGAGCACGGCGGGCTCGGGCGAGTGCATGACGCCGAGCCGCAGGTCAGCGGCCGGGTCGGCCGGTCCGGCGACCTCGTCGTAGCGGTCCCGCCTGATGTGCGAGTCGTGGACGCCCGCCACCTCGACGTCGAAATCGCCGACCTTGATCCGCCCGCGATGGTTGTTCGCGTTCATCCAGCCGGCGGCTTCCAGGCTCGCTCCGAGCTCGGCCCACGGCAGGTCGGGGACGTGCCGCTTGTGCTCGTCCGCGCTCGTGCGCCAGATGTAGCGCGCCGGGTTCTTCGGAACAGGTGAGTACAGGTCGTTCGACCCGTAGACGAACACGCCGGGCCGGTCGAGCAAAGGGCCGAGCGCGTCAATCAGAGGCGTAACGGAGTGCCTTCCGGCGATCGAGTCCCCGGTGTTGACGACCAGGTCCGGCTCAAGGGCGTCGAGCGTGCGGAGGAAGGACAGCAGCCGGTGCCGCCCCGGGGTGAGGTGCAGGTCCGAGATATGCAGGACCCGCAGCGGGCGCGATCCGGCCGGAAGGACGGGCACTTCGTGCCTGCGCAGCGCGAACCAGTTGCGCTCGACGACGGCCGCGTATCCGGCGATAGCCGCACCGGTCACGACGGCGGTCTTGAGCAGGGCTTGTGGGCGCATGTCCATATGGTGCCATGTCTGGGACGGTGAGCCGTCCCGAGCGGACGTCGAGCGGCCGTTCCGGGCAGGATTAGCTCCATGTCTGAACTGAAGGAACGACTCCGCGCCGACCTGACCGCCTCGATGAAGGACCGTGACGAGGTCAGGACCCGGACGCTGCGGATGGTGCTGACCGAGATCTCGAAGGAAGAAGTCTCTGGCGCCGCGGCCAGGGAACTCGATGATGCCGAGGTGGAGCGAGTGCTCGCGCGCGAAGCCAAGCGGCGGCGTGAGGCCGCCGAGGCGTTCAGCGGGGCGGGCAGAGCCGATCAGGCGACCGCCGAGCAGGCCGAGGGCGCGGTACTCGCCGAGTACCTGCCCGCCCAGCTCGAGGATGCCGAGCTGACAGCCCTGGTTGCCGAGGCGATCGCGGCAACGGGTGCGTCCGGTCCCAGCGCGATGGGCCAGGTGATGAAGGCCGTGAACCCGAAGGTCGCAGGCCGGGCCGAAGGGTCGCGGGTGGCCGCCGAGGTCCGCCGACAGCTAGCTCAGGACTGACACGTCCGAACTGGCGTAAGGCGACTTGCTGCCCGCCGATCAGGGTGACGGCGCGACCTCAGCCGTGCCCGCCGCCACCGCCGCCGCCGCCACCGCCGCCACCCGGCTTCTTCTGCGGCGGCGGCTTGGGCGAGGCGTAGCCATTGCCCATGGAGAAGAACGGGCTGAGCGGCGACACCGCGGCGAAGGGAACGTTAGGCAGGTGCAGGGCGAGGAAGGTCATCTGCCAGGTCGCGCCCGGAGCGTTGTCGCCGAACATCTGATAAGGGCAGCTAGGAATACTGCTGTTGAGCTCGCGGTAGTCGGAGTTCGGGCAGCCAAGCATCGCACCGCTGCTGGTCGGGTAGAACGGGTTGAACACCGAGACGTAACCGGCAAGGCGGGGGGTGAACCCGCCGAAGGCCGCGTAGTGGCCGCCGTCAGAGGTGCCGGTCTTGGCGGCGGCCGGGATCCCGATCCCGCGGTTGCCTGCCGTGCCGCCGGCCCCGAGCACGCCCTGCAGGATGTAGGTAGCCGCATCCGCGACCGCCCTGGACAGCACCCGATGGCAGTCGGCCGATCCGACTGGCAGGTCGCGGCCCTTGGAGTCGGTGATCTTGGTGATCGCTGTGGGCTTGCAGTACATCCCTCGCGCGGCGACGGTCGCATAGGCGTCCGCCATGCTCATCGGGGAGACATAGACCGCGCCGAGCGTGAACGACGGGATGTTGTCGGCCGAGTAGTTGTTCCCGGCCGGCAGGTTCGGGTCTTTCTTGAGCAGGGATACGCCGTCGGCCCGCGTCACGCCGAGGCTGGCCGCCGTCTTGACGACCGCACACAGACCGACCTTCTGCTCGAGCTCGGCGTAGAAGGCGTTGATCGAGGCGGTCGTCCCATTGTAGAGCGTGGCGACCCCGTGGCCCGGTCCCTCCGCGTTCACGACTGGGAACGGCCCTGTCGGGGCGCCGTGGCAGTTGTAGAACGGGGAGATGACCGTCGGCGACGCGTATTTCATGTTGAAGCCGAACGGGATCCCCTGCTTGAGCGCAGTCAGGAGCGTGAACAGCTTGGACGATGAGCCGGTCTGCACGCCGTTGCTGCCGTTGAAGCCGGCGTTCACCGCGTAGTCGACGCTGCTCTGGCCCAGCGCCGGGTGGAAGCCATACACCCGGTTGATGGCGATGGCGCGGACGTACCCGGTACCCGGCTGGATCAGGACCTCCGCGTCCACGTCGTGGTTCGGGTTGTAGTAGTTGTTGTGCGGCAGGACGTAGTTCACCGCACGCGCTGCGGCGGTCTGGTCCTTCAGGCTGAGCGTGGTGTAGATCTTCAGGCCGCCAACGCTCTGCATCACCGCGTACGCCTTGGCGTAGGCCGGATCTTTCGCCATCACATTCATCACGTAGTCACAGAAGAACGCGGCGAACTGGACGTTCGAGGCCGTGCAGCCGGTCTGCTCGGAGACCGGCGAGATGTGCAGTCCGAGCGGCGACCTGATCGCCTTGCTCGCCATTGCCTGGCTGATGTAGCCGTGATTGGCCATGGCGGTCAGGACTTCGCTGCGCCGGTAGAGGGCCGCGGCGGGGTGAGCCACCGGGTCGTAGGCGGTCGGCGACTCGACCAGCCCGGCCAGGAGCGCGGCCTGGGTCAGGGTGAGATTGGCGGGCTCGGTGTTGAAGTAGTACTCCGAGGCCACCTTGATGCCGTAAGCCTGGTGATAGAAGTAGGCGACGTTCAGGTAGGCGAC
>DASWAA010000333.1:0-2109 GCA_036391385.1 Streptosporangiaceae bacterium | reverse complement strand
TGCGTCCGCCGTCATGACCCGCCCCTCCCGGCTCGATTCTCTAGTACCTGACAGAATATTCGCCCTGCGACGTGGGGGCGAGATGCGGCTGTCAGGTTTCGCCGGTCAGGACCCGAACCGGAAGCCGCTCGCCGCGGCGCGATCCATCATCTCCGGGCTCCACGGCGGATCCCACACGACCCGGACGTCAACCGTGGTCTGCGCTCCGACTGCCGCCTGCACGGCTGCCCTAGCTTCCTCGGGCAGGCTCTCCGACACCGGGCAGCCCGGTGTCGTCAGGGTCATCTCGATGACCAGGGAGTTCCCCTGCCAGCGTATGTCGTAGACGAGGCCGAGCGAGACGACGTCGAGGTACAGTTCGGGGTCGTACACGCCAGCCAGAGCGTTCCATGCCGCACCGACCGGGCCGGCCAGCTCGGGCTCGGGCTCGGGCACAAGCTCGGGCTCGCCGCCTGCCACGCCGCCGGAAGGCAGGCCGCCCGCTGCGGCTGACATGCTCACGGCTCGCGCCGGAACGTGACCTGCCAGTCCCCGTCGCCCAGGTCGGCTACCTCGTAGGAGAACCCCTGCGAGCCAAGTACCCCTTCGAGCGGCACCGGCTCGAACGGCGCGAGGATCACCAGTTCCTCGTGATCGGCCAGGGCCGCGACGGCTGCCATGATCGTGTCGAACGGCTCGCCGCCAGCGGCGATGATCGGACGCGCATCGACGGTCGCCATCGTGCACCTCCCCTTCCGGGCCATCCGGCCAGTCTTGATTAATTCTGTTCTCTGCTAGATTTATACCACGACAGCGAGACGAGGCCCAAGCCTGCGGCTGAGCGGGGCGTCCGGGCCGGGCGGGAGTGGCGATGACAGCGGCAGCACCTGACACTCCGGTCAGGCCGGCCGGCGGTTCCTGGCCTGGCCGCCCGGCGGGAATGCCGGGCGACGTCCCGCCGCCTTCCCTGCCCCTGAGTTTCCTCGCGGCCGCCGCTGCCGGGCTGGTCGCGTGCGGCGCCCTGCTGATCTGGGCGCGAGCCGCCGCCGTCACGGACCCCACGGCCGGCCGGGTCGTTGCCGCCGCACACCTCGGCATGCTGGCTACGCTCTCGATGGGCGTGCTTGGCGCCCTGCACCAGTTCACGCCGGTGGTGACGCAGCGGCCGCTGCGCTCGGTCCTGCTGGGCCGGGCGACCTTCGTGACCTGGCTGGCTGCCGCCTGGCTGCTGCCGTTCGGCTTCGCCACCGGGCTGGAAGCCATGGTGGAAGCCGGCGGCGGGCTCGCCGCGGTCGCCATCACGCTGCTCGTGGTGAACTTGTGGCGGCCGTTGTCGGCCCGCGGCAAGGGCGCGCCTGTCACCGGCCTGCGGTTCGCGGTGGCTGGCTTCGTGACGACGGCCTCCTTTGGTGTCGTCTACGTCGCCGACCGGCGCGGAGCCTGGTTCAACCTCGTCGGCCATGTCGTGCTGGCCCACGCGCTGATCGGCCTGTTCGCCTGGCTCGGGCTCACTTACGTGAGCGTGGCGGAGAAGCTCTGGCCGATGTTCTTCCTGGCCCACGTCCCTGGCAGGCACCTGGCTGCCTGGGTCGCGGTGTGGACGGTGCCGGCCGGGGTCGCGCTGTTGTCACCCGGGCTGCTGCTGAGCCTGCCCTGGCTCGCCGTGGCAGGAGCCGCGATCCTCGCCGCCGGCCTGGGCGCGCACTTGATCTCACTGGCAGCGCACCTTCGGCACCGACGCCGCAAGGCGGACCTGCACCTGGTCTTCGTGGCCACCTCTGCGCTCTGGCTGCTAGCCGGCAGCGGCATGGCGCTCACAGCCGCCCTGGTGATCGGCCATCACCACCACGCCGGCGTGGCACTGACGGCGGCGGCCGTGACGGCCTTCGCCGGCTGGCTGCTCGAGGCACTGGTCGGCCACGCGCACAAGGTCGTGCCGTTCATATTGTGGTCAGCGCTGCGCGCCCGCGGAGTCCGGACGGTCAAAGGGCGGCCGCTCGGTTTCGCCGATCTCTACGACCATCGCCTCGCCGCCACCGTCTACGGCGTGCTGACCGCCGGCATCGCTGCCGTATGTACCGGATTCGCCGGCTCACTGCCAGCCGCGATCGCCGTCGGCGGCGCGGCGCT
>DASWAA010000332.1:0-20519 GCA_036391385.1 Streptosporangiaceae bacterium | reverse complement strand
GCGAGGGCCGTGGTGCACGGCAAGGTGACGTTGTCGTCGGGTCAGCAGGCCGACTGGTACATCGACCTGCGCCGGGTTCTGCTGCACGGAGCCGCGGCCCGCCTGGCCGGCCGCGTGATGCTCGACCTCACGAGCGGGCTGGCGTTCGACGCGGTCGGTGGGCTCACCCTCGGTGCCGATCCAGTGGCGACGGCGATGATGCACGCGGCCACGGAGCAGGGGCGAGAGCTGGACGCATTTGTCGTGCGCAAGGAAGGCAAGGCCCACGGCCTGCAGCGCAGGATCGAGGGGCCGGACGTCGCGGGCAGACGGGTACTCGCAGTGGAAGATACGTCCACGACCGGCAAGTCAATCCTCAGCGCTGTCGACGCGCTGGCCGAAGCAGGAGCTGAGGTAGCTGGGGTCGCTGTGGTCGTCGACCGGGGCGCCAGGTCCGAAGTCGAGCGCCGCGGGCTTAGCTACCTGGCTGCCTTCAGCGTTGCCGACCTAGACCTGAGCTGACCGCGACCTGGCGAACAGGCGGCACCGCCTTCTGTGCCGCCGACCTGTGCCGAGAGATACTAGGGGCGCACGCCGGACCAGAGGGAGCGACCAGTCATGCCTATCGCGACACCAGAGATTTACGCGCAGATGCTCGACCGCGCGAAGGAGCAGGGCTTCGCCTATCCAGCGATCAACGTGACGTCCAGCCAGACTCTCAACGCTGCCCTGCGCGGATTTGCCGAAGCCGGGAGCGACGGCATCATCCAGGTGTCGACGGGCGGTGCCGAGTACCTCTCCGGGTCCGTGAAGGACATGGTGACCGGCGCTGCCGCCCTTGCCGAGTTCGCCAGGACGGTCGCCGCCAAGTTCCCGGTCCAGGTCGCGCTGCACACCGACCACTGTCCCAAGGACAAGCTGGACGGCCTGATGCGCCCGCTGGTCCAGATCTCCAGGGAGCGGGTCGCGCGGGGTGAGGAACCGTTGTTCCAGTCCCACATGTGGGATGGCTCAGCCGTCCCGCTGGCGGAGAACCTGCGGATCGCCGCCGAGCTCCTTACCGAGTGCGCCGCCGCGAAGACCGTGATGGAGCTGGAGATCGGCGTGGTCGGCGGCGAGGAAGACGGAGTCGTCGGCGAGATCAACGAGAAGCTGTACAGCACTCCCGAGGATGCGCTCGCTACCGCTGAGGCACTCGGTCTGGGCGAGCGCGGGCGGTACATCCTGGCCGCGACATTCGGCAACGTCCACGGCGTCTACAAGCCGGGCCACGTCAAGCTGCGCCCCTCGATTCTCAAGGAGATCCAGGACGCTGTCGGGGCCGCGCATGGCAAGGCGAGCCCGTTCGACCTCGTCTTCCACGGCGGATCGGGCTCCGCCCTGGAGGAGATCCGCGAGGCGATCTCCTACGGGGTGGTCAAGATGAACGTCGACACCGACACTCAGTACGCCTTCACCCGGCCAGTGGCAGGGCACATGTTCACGAACTACGACGGCGTGCTCAAGGTGGACGGAGAGGTAGGCAACAAGAAGGCCTACGATCCGCGCTCCTGGGGCAAGTCCGCCGAAGCCGCGATGGCCGCCCGCGTCGTGCGGGCCTGCGAGGACCTGCTCTCGGCCGGCAAGCAGCTTGGCTAGCCCGTCCCGCGCCGCGAAGGCGGGCGCGGCCCGCGTGGCCGTCGCGGGCGGCAGGATAGTGCTATGACGCATCAGAATCTGCTCGGCTCAGCTACCCCGCCGCCGACCTATCTGCCCGAGAACGCCAAGGCAGCCGCTGCGCTGCGAGACGGCGAGGACCCCGCCGCGGTCGCTGCCAGGTTCCCGGCTTACTGCGCGGCCTGGGCCGACCTGGCAGAGCGGTCGCTGCACGACGACCCGGTCGCGGCTTACGCCTACGCCAGGACCGGATACCACCGTGGTCTTGACCAGCTTCGCCGGGCCGGCTGGCGCGGGCATGGCCCCATTCCGTGGGAGCACGAGCCCAACCGCGGTTTCCTGCGCTCCCTGCATCTGCTTGGCGCCGCCGCCGCGGCGATCGGCGAGGAGGACGAGGCGAGGCGGACCTCGGAGTTCCTGCGCAACTCAAGCCCGGCCGCCGCCGCGGCCCTCGCATCGAGCTAGGCCCCGGCCGGCATCGAGCCGGCACCCGCCCGGCACCCCGCCGGCGGAAGTCGCCGGACCTGACGTCGGCACGCCTACCCGATGCAGCGGCCGTGGCTCGATAGCCTGTGCTCATGCCCGCCATCGTGATAGCTGGCGCCCAGTGGGGCGACGAGGGCAAGGGCAAGGCGACCGACTTGCTCGGTGACAGCGTCGACTATGTCGTCAGGTACCAGGGCGGCAACAACGCCGGTCACACCGTAGTCATCGGCGACGCGAGCTACGCGCTGCACCTGCTGCCGTCCGGGGTGCTGTCCGAGCACGCGGTGCCGGTCATCGGCAACGGCGTCGTCATCGACCCGGCCGTGCTGATAGCCGAGATCGAGGGCATCGAGTCCCGGGGCGTCTCCTGCGACCGGCTGCTGATCTCCGCCAACGCGCACCTGATCATGCCGCATCACGTGGCGCTGGATAAGGTCACCGAGCGCTACCTGGGCAAGGCCAGGATCGGCACCACCGGCCGCGGTATCGGGCCGACCTACAGCGACAAGGCCGCCCGGATGGGCATCCGGATGCAGGACCTGTTCGACCCGGCGATCCTGAGGGCCAAGCTGGACCTGGTGCTGCGCGAGAAGAACCAGGTGCTCACCAAGGTCTACAACCGCCGCGGAATCGACGCCGCCGCCGTCGCGCAGGAATACCTCGGGTACGGCGAGCGACTCGGGCGCTACGTCGCGGACACGGGCCTTGTGCTCAACAAGGCCCTCGACGACGACAAGGTGGTCCTGCTCGAAGGCGCTCAGGCGACGCTGCTCGACGTCGACCACGGCACCTACCCGTTCGTGACGTCATCCTCGCCCACGGCAGGAGGCGCGTGCGTCGGCTCCGGGGTGGGCCCGACCAGGATCACCAGGATCCTCGGCATACTCAAGGCCTACACCACAAGGGTAGGCTCCGGACCGTTCCCGACCGAGCTGACCGGCGAGCAGGGCGAATGGCTGCGCAAGGCGGGCGGCGAGTACGGCGTCACCACCGGCAGGCCGCGCCGCACCGGCTGGTTCGACGCCGTCATCGCCAGATACGCCACCCGGGTCAACGGGATCACCGACTACTTCATCACCAAGCTCGACGTCCTGTCCGGGCTGGAACAGGTCCCGGTCTGCGTCGGCTACGAGATCGACGGGGTCACCCACGACGAGGTCCCGATGACCCAGACCGAGTTCCACCACGCCAAGCCGGTCTTCGAGTACCTCGACGGCTGGTGGGAGGACATCTCGCACGCCAGGGAACTGTCCGATCTCCCGACCAGCGCCCGCGCCTACGTGCTGGCCCTGCAGGACATGATCGGAGCTCCGATAGCTGCCGTGGGGGTCGGCCCGCGCCGCGACCAGACCCTGCAGCTGCGCCCGCTCATCTGACCCGGCTAGGCTCGGCGCCGTGCGCGTTCTGCTCCTTGGCTCAGGCGGACGTGAGCATGCGCTGGCCCGCTCCCTAGCCGCTGACGGCGACGTCACCGACCTGCACGCCGCTCCGGGCAACCCGGGTATCGGCCGGCTAGCCGACCTGCACGGCGTCCCGCCCGCCGACCCGGCCGCCGTCACCGCCCTCGCCAGGCGGATCGGCGCCGACCTCGTCGTGATCGGCCCGGAAGCACCGCTGGTCGCCGGGGTGGCCGACGCGGTACGCGAGGCCGGCATCGGTTGCTTCGGGCCGGACCGGGCCGCGGCCATGGTGGAAGGCTCCAAGTCGTTCGCCAAGGAGATCATGCTCGCGGCTGGCATCCCTACGGCGGCCGCCCGCAGCTGCCGCACCGAGGCCGAGTTCACCGCGGCGCTGGACGAGTTCGGTCCGCCCTACGTGGTGAAGGCCGACGGGCTGGCCGCCGGGAAGGGCGTGGTCGTGACGGCCGAGCGGCACGCCGCCCTGGATCACGCCCGCCTGTGCGGTCAGGTCGTGATAGAGGAGCATCTTTCCGGCCCGGAGATGTCGCTGTTCGCCGTCTGCGACGGCGAGCGCGCGGTGGCGCTGCTCCCGGCTCAGGACTACAAGCGGGCTGGTGAGGGCGACACCGGGCCGAACACCGGCGGGATGGGCGCTTACGCCCCGCTGCCCTGGGCGCCCCGGGATCTCGCCGAGCGAACCCTGGCCGAGGTGATCGAGCCCGCCATCGGCGAGCTTCGCGGTC
Source organism: Streptosporangiaceae bacterium (assembly GCA_036391385.1). Classification (GTDB taxonomy): domain Bacteria; phylum Actinomycetota; class Actinomycetes; order Streptosporangiales; family Streptosporangiaceae; genus Chersky-822. The sequence goes on along the minus strand of DASWAA010000332.1, from coordinate 16,255 downwards.
GCGGCGCTCCCTACCGCGGGCTGCTGTACGCGGGCCTGATGATGACCGAGACCGGCGTCCGCGTGATCGAGTTCAACGCTCGATTCGGCGATCCGGAGACCCAGGTCGTGCTCGACCGCCTGGCCACTCCGCTGGCCGGGCTGCTCGCGGCCGCCGCCGACGGCGACCTGCGGGGAGCCGGCCGCCTGGAATGGTCCGCCGGCGCGGCCGTCACCGTGGTGATCGCCGCCGACGGCTATCCCGCCACGCCGGTGACCGGTGACCAGATCGATGGCATCGACGAGGCAGAACAGGTGCCCGGCGCCTACATCCTGCAGGCCGGGACGATCGAGCGCGGCGGGACTCTGCGGTCCGCCGGCGGCCGGGTACTCAACGTCGTCGGAGCCGGTGCGGACATCGCGCAGGCCCGGTCGGCGGCCTACGCGGCAGCGGAAAAGATCAGCCTGCGGGGCGGCTGGTACCGGTCCGACATCGCTGGCCAGCCGGGCCTGGCATCCTTCCCGGGCGGATGAGCGGCGAGCCGCAGCAGGGGCCTGACCAGCCGCGGACCGACCTGCGCGTCACCACTCTCGAGCTCTTCTTCGACCTGATCTTCGCGTTCACCCTGACCCAGCTCACCGTGCTGCTGATACCGGGGCTCTCGGCGCGCGGCGTGGTCCAGGTGCTGCTCGTCTTCGGGCTGCTCTGGTGGATGTACGGCGGCTACGCCTGGCTGACTAACAGCCGTCCTCCGGTCCGCACGCCCGAACGGCTGCTGCTCGTCATCGGCATGGCTGGCTTTCTGGTCGTCGGGCTGGCGATCCCTCGCGGGTTCTCCCGTGACGGTGTGGCACTCGGCCTCGGCTACCTGCTGGTGGTCCTGGTTCACACCTGGCTGTACGCCCGCGCCAACCCGCAGATCTGGCGGATCGCGCCGTTCAACGTGACATCGGCGGTCCTCGTCATCGCGGCCGGATTCACCCGCGGTGTCGCGCAGTACGCGCTCTGGGTGGCGGCCCTGGTCATCCAGGCGGGCGCACCGCTCGTGGTCAGGCTCGGCGGCCGGTTCGACCTTCGCCCCGCTCACTTCGCTGAACGGCACGGCGCGCTGGTCATCGTGGCTATCGGAGAGTCGATCGCGGCCATCGGCATCGGCGCGAGCGACAAGCCGGTCGACGTCATGCTGGTCGTCCCGGCGGTCGCAGGCCTTGCCCTGGCCGTGGTGCTGTGGTGGATGTACTTCGGCACCGGGGACGACGAGCAGGGCGAGCACGCGATGCGCCGCGCAGGCGCCGACCGCAGGCCGGGTCTGGCTCTGTCGGCCTACTTCTACGCGCACATCCCGATTCTTCTCGGCATCGTCTTCGCTGCCGCGGGAGTGAGCGCGGCCACCAGCGAAGGTGAGCGGGCCGGCCTGAAGGCGGCACTCGCGCTCGGGGTCGGCTCGGCGTCGTTCGTCGCGGGAACGGCAGCGTTCAGGTCGGCACTGCGAATCGGCCAGGTCAGGCTGCGGCTGGCGGCCGCGCTCTTCGCGCTCGCCACGATTCCCCTCGGCGCGCTTGTGGCGATCGAGGCCCAGCTCGGGGTGCTGACGGCCGGCCTGGCGGCGCTGCTCGCGGCGGAACGGCCGGCGATCGGCTCGGCAGGCCCGCCAGCAGAGTCCGCCTCCGGGCCAGCCCCTGACCCTGCCCTCTGACCGGCGGCCCAGCCGGGCGCGACGCGTCCGGCCCAGCCCACCGTCGCGGCCGTGAGCGGGCTTGGCAGGATGGATGCCGTGATCGAGCGCTACACGTTGCCCGAGATGGGCCTGGTCTGGAGCGAGGCGCACAAGTACGAGCTCTGGTGCCGGGTCGAGTCGCTTGTCCTCGAGGCGAACGCCGCGGCCGGGGTGGTGCCCGCCGACTCGGTGGCACCAGTCCGGGCGGCACCGCCGCCGACGCCGGAAGCAGTCGCCGAGATCGAGGCCGTCACCAACCACGACGTGATCGCCTTCCTCACGGCCTGGGCGGATAACACCAGCCCGCGCGAGGCGGCCGCGTACGTGCATTTCGGCATGACCTCATCCGACCTGCTCGACACGGCGCTCGCGCTCCAGCTCACCGAGGCGACCGACCTGCTGCTGGCCAGGGTCAGCGCGCTGACCTCGGCACTGCGCGAGCATGCGCTCGCGCACCGGGGCACGCTGCGGCCGGGGCGGACCCACGGCATCCACGCCGAGCCCGACGTGTGGGGGCACCGGGTCGCCGACTTCGCGTTCGCGATGGCTCGCTGCCTCGACCGGCTCCGCCAGGCGCGGGTTCAGGTGGCCGTCGGTAAGCTGTCCGGCCCGGTCGGCACCTATTCCTCTATCGATCCGGCCATCGAGGCGCAGGTCATGGCCGGCCTCGGGCTGCGTCCCGCCGACGTCGCGACGCAGGTCGTGCTGCGGGACGGGATCGCCGAGTGGGTGAGCGTTCTCGCCATCATCGCGACCGTCTGCGAGACCGTCGCGCTAGAGGTCAGGCACGGGCAGCGGACGGAGGTCAGGGAGCTGTCCGAGGCCTTCGCTGCGGGCCAGAAGGGCTCGTCCGCGATGCCGCACAAGAAGAACCCGGTCAGGTCCGAGCGGATCTGCGGGCTGGCCCGAATCGTGCGCGCCCAGGTGGTGCCGGTGCTGGAAGGGATACCGCTCTGGCACGAGCGGGACATCTCGCATTCGTCGGCCGAGCGGGTGGCGCTGCCGGACGCCGCCATCGCCACCGACTACCTGCTCGAGCAGACGACCGGCCTGATCGCCGGCCTGGTCGTGGACAAGGCCAGGATGCGGGCGAACCTGGACTCCTCCGGGGGCCTGATCTACTCCTCGGCCGTGCTGCTCGAGCTCGTCGACGCGGGAATGTCCAGAGAGGACGCCTACGCGCTGGTACAGCAGGCGGCGATGGCGACCTGGGAGACCGGCATCCCCTTCCGCCAGAGCCTGACCGAGCACGCGGCCCGGCACGGCCGTGAGCTTGACGAGGCCAGGCTGGACGAGGTCTGCCGCCCGGAGCGGTACGTGCAGCGGCTCGGCGGTGTCTTCGACCGACTGGAGAAGCTGGAATGCTGACGCACCTGTACTCCGGCAAGGTCCGCGAGCTGTATCAGGCCGACGGCGGCGTGCTACTCCTCGTGGCCACCGACCGCATCTCGGCCGGGGACTACATTCTCGAGTCGCTGATTCCCGACAAGGGAAAGATCTTGACCCAGCTGTCGCTGTGGTGGTTCGAGCGCCTCGCGGACGTCGTGCCGAACCACCTTGCCGACGCCCCTGTCCCCGCCGAATTCGCCGGGCGCGCGATGGCGTGCAAGCCGCTGCGCATGGTCCAGGCCGAATGCGTGGCCCGCGGCTACCTAGCCGGCTCGGCGCTGACCGAGTACCGGCGTGACGGCGCGATCTGCGGGATCGGGCTGCCCGATGGCCTGGACGACGGATCTCGGCTGCCCGCTCCGGTGTTCACCCCGGCCACGAAGGCGCCCCTGGGCGAGCATGACGAGAACATCACCTTCGACCGGCTGGCCGCGGATGTCGGCGACGAGCTTGCGGCCGAGCTCAGCCGGGTCACGCTCGCGGTGTACGAGCGCGGGGCGGAACTGGCCGCCGGGCGCGGGATCATCGTCGCCGACACCAAGATCGAGCTGGGGTTCGACGTGGACGGCGTGCTGACGCTCGGCGACGAGGTACTGACCCCGGACTCGTCCAGGTTCTGGCCGGCCGACCAGTGGCAGCCAGGCCGGAGCCAGCCATCCTTCGACAAGCAGTACGTCCGGGACTGGCTTTCCTCACCCGAGGCCGGCTGGGACCGGACGTCGGGCCGGCCGCCGCCGCCATTGCCCAGTCATGTCATCGAGCAGACCAGGGAAAGATACGTTCAGGCGTACGAACGGATCACGGGGCTGACCTGGACTGATCCCGCCTGAGCCTGGCAATCCGGCCCGCCGGTTACCGATGGCCCGTGGTCGGTTACGTTATGTATCGGCGTCGTCATCGTCCGGGGGTGCGGTCTGCAGTGGAATACTGGACTACGCGCGATGCGGCCGGAACCGGGACGATGTCGGATCTGGCCCGCAGCTGGCCAGAGCAGGCCAGCGCACTTGCCTCGAGCCGGGATAATGATGTCCCGCCCCCCAGGGACAGGAGTTCCAGCGTTATGAGCAGCGGTCACCAGACCCGCTACCGCGTCGTGGGCGGTAACCCTCTGCAGGGAACCGTCTTCGTCCAGGGCGCCAAGAACGCGGCATTGAAGATGATCGCCGCATCCCTGCTGGCCGAGAAGGGCCGCACGGTCCTGCGCAATGTCCCCGTGATCGAGGACGTGCGACGTGCGGTCGAGCTGGCTCAGGCCGTTGGTGCCGTCGTGAAGTTCCACGAGGTGGAACGGACGCTGGTCGTCGATGCCTCGGAACTGACCAGCCCCGTCCTGCCCGCCGAGATCACCACGCAGTTCCGTGCCTCGGTGCTGTTCGTGCCGGCGCTGCTGCACCGGCTCGGTGAGGCCGTACTCGAGGGCGTGGGCGGCTGCAACCTGGGCAGCCGCAACCTGGACTTCCATTACCGTGGCTTTGCCAGGCTCGGTGCCACGGTAGACGAGGGCGAGAGCGAGATCCGGGTCAAGGCCGACGGGCTGCGCGGCGCGCATCTGTACCTGGACACCCCGTCGCACACCGGTACCGAGAACCTCATCATGGCCGCCTCGCTCGCGCCTGGCGTGACCGTGATCGACAACACCGCCCAGGAGCCCGAGGTCCAGGATGTCATCGCCTTCCTGAGAAAGATGGGCGCGAGGATCAGCGGCGGCGGCACCGGCTTCATCACGGTCGATGGCGTCAGCGAGCTCGCGGCGGTCGAGCACACCGTCATGCCCGACCGGATCGACGCCGCTGTGTTCGCCATGGCAGCGGCCATCACCGGCGGCGAGATCAGCCTGGTCGGCGCCTCGCTCGATCACCTCGGCGTGGTTCGCTGGAAACTGGAGCAGATGGGGGTCGAGTTCGCGACCCAGGGAGCGATCCTGCAGGTGCGCCGGGACAAGCAGCTCCGGCCGATCAACGTGATCACCAGCCCGTTCCCTGGCTTCGCCACCGATCTGCAGTCCCCGATCATGGCGGTGAGCTGCCTCGCCGACGGCACCAGCTACATCAGGGAGACCATCTTCGACGGCCGCTACATGCTGGCTGGCGAGCTCAACAAGATGGGCGCCAAGGTCGAGGTCGCCGACACCGTCGCGCTCGTGCACGGGCCTACCGCACTGCGCGGCGCGGAGGTGATCGCGCACGACCTGCGGACCGGGATCGCGCTCGTGCTGGCCGGCCTTGCCGCGGACGGCGAGACCATCGTCTCGCCCGGCTACCTGATCGACCGCGGGCACGCGTCTGTGGCAGCGCGCCTGACCGCCCTCGGTGCCGACATCACCGAGGAGACCATCGACTAGCTCCGCGCCGGCCGCGGATAGCCGGCGGCGACCTCCAGGAATAGGTCGTTCGCCGCTTTCTCGCCGATCGAGATCCGCACGCCCTCTTCGGCGAACGCCCGCACGCTGAGCCCGGCTCGGCCGCAGGCGTCGGCGAAGGCGGTCGTGCCATCGCCCAGCCGGAGCCAGACGAAGTTCGCCTCGGTAGGCGGCACGGTCCATCCCATGCCGAGCAGCTCGGCGCGGACCCGGTTGCGCTCGGCTATCACGAGCTCGACGCGGTCGAGCAGCTCAGCCTCGGCAGCCAGCGACGCCACCGCCGCCGCCTGCGCGACCGCGTTCACCGCGAAGGTGAGCATCGTCTTGCGGGCCGCCACCGCCACCGGCTCATGCCCGATCAGGAAGCCGACCCGGAGCCCGGCAAGGCCGTAGGCCTTGGAGAAAGTTCGCAGCACCGCCACGTTCGGGTGGTCGCGGTAGACGTCGATCCCGTTGGGTGCCTCCGGGTCGCGTACGTACTCCGCGTAGGCCTCGTCGAGTACTACGAGGCAGTCCCCGGGCACCCGGTCGAGGAATCGCGCGAGGTCGGCGGACCTCGCGATGGTCCCGGTCGGGTTGTTCGGAACGCAGACGAAGATCAGCCTGGTGGCCGCGGTGATCGCGTCGGCCATCGCCTCGAGGTCGTGCCGCTCATCGACCAGCGGGACCCGGATGGAACTCGCCCCGGCCAGGTCGGCGAGATACGGATAGGCCTCGAAGGAGCGCCAGGCTTACAGCACCTCGGCGCCAGGGTCAGTCACCGCCTCGAGCAGCTGCTGAACCAGGCCGACCGATCCGCAGCCGACGGCGACATGGCTGGCCGGAACGGCGAAGCGAGCCGCGATGGCCTCGGTGAGCCCCGCTGCGCCGTTGTCGGGGTACCTGTTGATCTCGCCAGCGGCCTCGGCGATGACCTTGAGTACCGACGGGAGCGGCCCGAACGGCGATTCGTTCGACGAGAGCTTGTAGCTCGGCCCCGTGCCCGCGGCTGGCGGCTTGCCTGGCAGGTAGGGGGCGAACTGGTCAAGTACCGGCCGGAAACGTGGCGTCTGAACCGACATCGTTGTCGTCCTCCAGGGCTGATGAAGTCGCCGTGCCCTCGTTGGTCACGGCCAGAATCCGATCCAGCGGCTTACCGGTCCAGGAGCGCTCCTGACCGCCGGCCTGCACGTCGACCGGCCCGCCGGGAGACTGCCGCACCGGCTCGCCCGCCTCGCTCGGGCGCGGCCGCAGCATCGGCGGATGCAGCAGCTCGGCGTCACCGCGCCGGTACAGCTGAGCGGGCCTGCCACCGGACGAGCTGGCCGAGCCCGTCTCCACCAGGAACCGCTCGGCCCCGGTCACCTTCCGGTGGAAATTGCGCGGGTCGAGCGGAGTGCCCCAGACAATCTCGTAGACCCGGCGCAGCTCCGCGACGGTGAACGTGTCCTGACAGAAGGCGGCGCCGAGGGATGTGTACTCGAGCTTCGCCCTGGCGCGCTCGACTCCGTCCTGCAGGATCCGCAGGTGGTCGAAGGCCAGCTCGGTCAGCCGGGCGACCGGCTGCCAGCTCATCCGCGGCTGAACGGGGGCGGGCAGGTCGGGGGCCAGCCCGAGGTAGGCGACGGACACCACGCGCTGGCGGGGATCGCGGTCCGGATACCCGTACGTCTGGAGCTGCTCGAGGTGCACGGGAGCGTCAGGCAGGCCGGCTCGCTCCGCGAGCACGCGGGCCGCTGTGGCCGGAAGGTCCTCGTCCAGCCTGACGAAGCCACCGGGGAGCGCCCAGCACCCCAGGTGCGGCTCAGCGTCGCGTCGCCAGACCAGCACGCACAGCTGGCTGGCCCGGACGGTCAGGATCACCAGGTCCACGCTGACAGCGACCCGAGGCACCTCCATGCTTGCACGGTACTTGCTCAGCGTTCATGACGGGATACCCGGGCAGCGCGAGCTCAGGCATCAGGGATGCGGTCCGATTGCCAGAATCGTGATCACTGGCTGCCCTTGCTCGTCGGGGCCGTACCGCCAGAAGATCCTCCAGGCCGATGGCGTGTGGTTCTCAACGTAGGAGTCCCATACCTTCACGGCGCGGTCGACCGGGAAGCTTTCGTAGGGATGCGATGCCAGACCGGGATGGCGAGGGTTCTGCTCCAGCTTTGCCAGCGCGCGGCGGATTTTCCTCAGCTTCGCCTGCTCATTCGGGTCCCCGTCCTCCATCTCCTTCAGCTTCTCAGCCACTGCCGTGGAGAAGCGCAGCTTGTAGGGCACGGGCTGCTAGTCCTCGTTCTCGTCGCGATCGTCGTACTGCTGGAAGCTTCCGAGGTCGACGGTCTTGCCGTCCTCGGCCTCAGCTAGCGCTGCACGGATCTCAGCTGCCAGCACCGGGTTGCGCCAGACAATCATCTCTCGCTCCGGTATGGAAACGACGGGGATCAGGAGCAGCACCCCATCGATGCGCTGCTCCACGCGGTAGCGGCGCCCTGGCTCGGCGCCTGCCTTTCCGAGGCTCACGCGGCCACGGCTGTCTACCTCGACTTCGGCGACCGTCTCGAACTGCTCTGGCTGGTAGCTGGCGGATGCTGCAGTGCTCGTCATTTTCTGTTCCCCCGGTCTAGGATGTCCGGCACGACGGGGTTAAGCCCGAAGTAGGTATTGCCGCAATACCCACCTCGTTTCTATGCACACTGTACCCATGAGAGCCAGACAAGTCAGCGCGCCCGGGCATACCGGCTATGGCATTGCTTGGATTGTCTCGTATCGTGATGGCATGAACCGGCTGGGAGAGCTTGAGCGGGCCATCATGGAGGTTCTCTGGGAGTCGCCTGACCCGATGACGGTCAGGCAGGTCGGCAACTGCCTGACCGACAGGGACCTGGCGCACACGACGGTCATGACCGTACTCGACCGGCTGGCGAAGAAGGGCTTCGTCCGCCGCCAGCGGGCCGGGCGGGCCTGGCGGTACCGTCCCGCCGAGAGCCGCGAGGCGTACGTCGCGGAACTCATGCTGACCGCCCTTGACCAGACAGGCGACCGGCAGGCCGCCCTGACCAGGTTCGCGCGCAGTGTGAGCGACGCCGAGGCCGCGGCACTGAGGACCGCGCTGGAGGCTCTGGCCGGGGACGGCGGGAGCTGAGTCCTCGTGCCTGCCCCGGTCCTCTTGCTCGGCGCCGTCGCCATCGGCTGCGTCCCTGCCGCACGGCTGCTCGCGGCCGCCAGCTGGCCGCGGCGCTCGCCCGCGATCGCGATCGCGCTCTGGCAGGCGATCGGGCTCAGCTGGGGGGTCGCGACGGTCGGGGCGCTCGCGGGCATCGGCACTTCGGATCTGCACCGGTCCGGGCTTGGACTGTCGAGCGTGGCAGCCAGAACGGGCGTCGTGGCGCGGCTGCTTGTCGGCACTGACGACGCGCGGGCGCGGTCATGGGGCCTGCTGACCGTGCTGCGGGTCGTGTCACTTGGCGCGAGCATCGTCCTGCTGACGGTGCTCTGCTGGATCCTGATCGCAGCCGTCGCCAACGTACTGCGGGCCAGGCACCGGCAGCGGGCCCTGCTCGGGCTGCTGGCCCATGACGACCCGAAGGTACCCGGCGCTCTCGTCGTCGACCACCCCGCCGCCACGGCCTACTGTGTCCCCGGCCTGCGCTCGGCGATCGTCATCAGCGCTGGCACGCTCGACCTGCTGGATCAGGCCGAGCTAGCCGCCGTGCTCGCGCACGAGCGGGCGCATCTGCGCGCGCGGCACGACCTCGTGCTGCTGCCCTTCACCGCCTTGCTCCGCGCCTTCCGCTGGTCGGCGATCGCGCGGGAGGCCAACCGGCAGGTCGCCCTGCTGGTCGAGATGCTGGCCGACGACCGGGCCCGCAGGTTCCGCCCGGCCAGGGAGCTGGCGACGGCGCTGCTGCGGGTCGGCGCCTCTGGTGGCGGGCAGGCACCCGCGGGTGCACTGGCCGTGACCGGGACGGCGGTCGAGGGCGAGCTGACGGCCAGAGTGACCAGGCTGCTCAGGCCACCGCCCGACCTTCCCGTTATCTGGGCAATTGTCATCGCCGCGGTGGCAGCGACGCTGGTTGTCGCGCCCGCCGCGGCCATGATCCTGCCGTTCTAGCCGCTAATCCGCGATCCTGATGCGCAGCCGGCGGAAGCCCCTGCCCTTGTTCTCGATCTTGACGACCTCGATCCGGCCGATCTGCCCGGTCGTCGCCACGTGGGTACCGCCGTCGGCCTGCTGGTCAAGGCCGACGATGTCGACGATCCGGACCTCCTTGACCTCCGGCGGCACGAGGTTCGTCGCCGTCCTGATGATGTCCGGAATCGCGAACGCGTCATCGCGGGGCAGGACCCGCACGTCGATCCGCCGTGCCGCCGCGATCTCGGCATTGCAGGCGGCCTCGACCGCGTCCTTGAACCCGTCAGGTAGCTGGGGCAGGTCGAAATCCATGCGAGCGGAGTATGGCTCCATGTTGCCGCCGGTCACCAGCGAGCCGTAGTCGCGGTAGACGACGCCGCACAGCACGTGCAAGCCGGAGTGCGTCCGCATCAGCGCGGTACGCCGCTCGTCCGCCACGGCGCCCCGTACCTGGGTTCCCGGCGGCGGCACCGGGTCGCCATCGGCCGCTATCAGGTACAGGTCATCGCCCCTGCGCGCGCCGGCGATCCGGGTCTGCACGCCGCCCCAGAGCAGTACTCCCTCATCCGGCGGCTGTCCGCCGCCACCGGGGTAGAACGCCGAGCGGTCAAGGACGATCCCGGCCTCGCCGCTGCTGAGCACGGTCGCGTCCCACTCGCGCAGGGTCTGGTCATCGAGTTCCAGGCGGTGCGTACGCCACGTGGTCTCCGTCACGGGATTACCAGGGTCCGTACGGGCCCTGCCGCGACGACCCTCCCGGGCCGATCTCGCGTACCTTCGGGCGCACGTCGGTCAGGTAGATCGCGGCCGCGACGAACGCGGCGATCGGCAAGATGGCGAGCACGGGGACGTTGTACGCGGCGCTGAACAGGCCTATGGCGAAGGCGACACCGGTGATGATCAGCCACAGTTGCTTGGTCTGCTTACCCGCGGCCGGAAACGCGCCGGTCGGCCGGCGGAGCGCGTCGATGAAGGCCCAGGCCTCGACCACGAACGCCGCGACCATCAGTATCCAGTTCAGCCAGTTAAGCGGTCCCAGTGCGCTGAATCCGAGTGATGACTGCACCATGCCAACCTATCTGCTCGTGGCGGCAGCCTAGGACCCCCGCTTCCCGCCTCCGGGCGGCCTTCCCGCCTCCGGGCGGTCCGGCTATCCGCTCTTCTTGTCGTCTTCCTGGTCATCGGCGGGTCCGGCAGCCCCGGCAGCCTCGGCGGCCTGTGACTTCGCCTGCTGCTCGACCAGGACCTCCTTGCGGAACGACTCGTAGATGTCGATCAGCATCTGCTTCTGCCGCTCGGTGATCACGGTGTCGGCCATGATCGCGTCGGTCACGGCCGTGTCGCCCTGCTTCTCGTCCAGGATGCCTGCCTGGACGTACAGCGCCTCGGCCGAGATCCGCAGTCCCTTCGCGATCTGCTGCAAGATGTCCGCGCTCGGCCGGCGAAGGCCGCGCTCGACCTGGCTCAGGTAGGGATTAGAGACCCCGGCCGCCTGCGCCAGCTGGCGCATCGAGATCTTGGCTTGCTCGCGTTGCTCACGGATGTAGGAGCCGATGCCGCTGACGCTGACCGGGCTCATGCCTGCAGCCTCACCTTCTCGTGCCTGCGACCGCAAGTCTATGTGCAAGCGCTCCGCATAGCGGTCCGCACGACCCCGACCGGCTCGCCGCCTCCGGTCACTGGCGTGGTCGCGAGGCGATCGAGCCCGGCGAGGTCGATTCCAGGATAGGCATCCGGCCGCGCCGCGACCAGTTCCCGCAGCAGGGTGGCCATCACCGGCACGGTAGCGCGCTGCGCGCCGTCGTCGAACTTGACCGCGGCGGCCCGGCCGTCCGCCAGCGCAATCGCGCAGACGCCCTCGGCACCCGACTTCATCAGCAGTCCGGGCACCGCCCGGACCACGGCCGCTTCCGCCCTGTTCGTGCCCGACGTCCATGCCGGGTACTGCCGCATCGCGTCGGCGACCCTCCGCTCGGCGGAGCCGGCGGGCGCGCGCACAAGCTCCCGGAAGCAGCGCGCGAGCCCCGTGACCGAGATCGCGAGCAGCGGGGCGCCGCAGCCGTCAACGCCGACGGCGGCGACCGGCTCGCCGGACAGCCGCTCGATCGTCTCGCGGATGCTGAGCTGGAGCGGATGCGCGGGATCGCGGTAGCTCGCGGTCGGCCAGCCCGCGGCCACGCAGGTTGCCAGCATCGCCGCATGCTTGCCCGAGCAGTTCATCCGCACCCGGGTCGGCCGCTCGCCACGGCGCAGCAGGGCATCCCGCATCGCCTCGTCCAGCGGCAGGTCAGGCGGGCACTGCAGGGCCGACTCGTCAAGGCCGGCCCGGCGCAGGATCTCGCGAACCCCGTCGACATGGAAGTCCTCACCGGAATGGCTGGCCGCGGCGAGCGCGAGCAGGCTGCCGTCCAGGTCGAGCCCGCGGCCGAGCATCGCGGCGGCCTGCATCGGCTTGCTCGACGATCTCGGGAACATGGGCTGCCCGACCGTCCCGGCAGCGAACTCGACCGACCCGTCCGGTCGCAGCACCACCAGCGAGCCACGATGCCTGGACTCCACGAATCCCGACCTGACGACCTCGGCGAGCACCGGGTTCGCCGGCCGCGAGCTCGCCGGCACCGGATCACCCCCGGCCATGGCCGCGGCCCGCGGCTCAGCGGCGATCGGGGACTCCGAGCATGGCGCGCGCCTGGTCCGGCGACATCGCCGGCCGCTGCGCGATCTCCGCGAGCGTCGCGGCCCGCTCGACAAGCTCGGCGTTGCTGCGCACCGGACGGCCGCGCGAGTACGTGATGGTGTCCTCCATCCCGACCCGGAGCTGCCCGCCGGCCGCCAGCGCGGCGAACATGACCGGCACGGCGGTCCGCCCGACCCCGGTCGCCGACCAGGTAGCACCGGCCGGCAGGGCCGCCACCGCCTGGACCAGCGTCGTGGCGTCTCCGGCCATCCCGCCGGGCACGCCCATCACCAGGTCGCAGTGCACGTGCCCGCCGAACGGCGCGCCGTGCTTGTCGAGCAGCCGGTGCAGCGCGGCGATATGACCCATGTCGAACAGCTCGAACTCAGGCACGACGCCGAGTTCCTGGGTGCGGACGTAGAGGTCGCACATGAATGGCCACGGGTTCATGAACACCTCGTCGCCGAAGTTGACGGTCCCGCAGGTCAGCGAGCAGCCGTCGGGCGCGGCATCGAGCACGGCCAGCCGCCGCTCGAACGGATCGGTCACCGCCCCTCCGGTGGACAGCTGCACGATCAGGTCGGTCGACTCGCGCAGCGCGTGCACAGTGTCCCTGAGCCGGGCCGGGTCCAGCGTGGGCCGAGCGTCGCCGTCCCTGATGTGCACGTGGATCATCGCCGCGCCGGCCTCCCGGCATTCCTTGGCGGTGGTCACGAGCTCGTCCAGCGTGACCGGCAGAGCCGGCACCGCCGGCTTCTCGAGCTCGGCCCCGGTCGGCGCGACAGTGATCATGGTGGCTGCGGTACTCACGGAAGGAACATTAGCGGAAGAGTCGCTGCGAGCCGTCCGGTCCGCCCCTGGCAGGCCAGGGCATGACCCCGTGGCAGAATGCCATCTCGTGCGAGCTGTCGTCCAGCGGGCCAGCGAGGCGAGCGTGTCGGTCGCCGGCGAGGTCGTGGGCAAGCTCACCGCCCCCGGGCTGGTCGTGCTCGTCGGCGTGACGCACGAGGACACCGGGGCCACGGCGGCGGCCCTGGCGGGCAAGATCTACAATCTGCGGATCCTGGCCGGCGAGAAGTCATGTGCCGATACCGGCGCGCCGCTGCTCGTCGTGAGCCAGTTCACCCTTTATGCCCAGACGGCCAGGGGACGGCGGCCGACCTGGCAGGCGGCAGCGCCCAGGGAAGTGGCCGAGCCTCTGGTGACCGCGTTCGCCGCCGCGCTGCGGTCGCTCGGCGCCAGCGTGCAGACCGGAGCTTTCGGTGCGGACATGGCAGTCGCGCTGGTCAACGACGGCCCGGTCACCCTAATCCTGGAGGCATAACGAGGACCGCCTGGCTGGCCCGGGCGGGGAGGCCAGACGGGCCCTAGGCCAGCGCGCTGGCCGCGCTCAGGTGCTGGCGGGCGAAAGCCAGCGACTCGGTGAGGTCGGCGAACCGGTCCTGCGCGGTGACTGCCCGGCGAGTGCTGATCTCTACCACCACCATGCCGGCGTATTTCATGCCATGCAGCCGTTCGAGCAGCGCGCCGCACGGCTGCGTGCCGCGCCCCGGCACGAGATGCTCGTCCGGCAGGCCCTGCTTCGTGCCGTCGGCCAGGTGGACGTGCGCCAGCCGGTCGCCGAGCTGGTCCGCCATCTCCAGTGCGTCAGAACCCGAGACGGCGGTGTGCGACAGATCGAGCGTGACCGCCGCGCAGTCGAGCTCGACCGGATTCCAGTGCGGCGCGTAGGCCGCCACCTCGGCGCCCCTGGCCCGCAACGGGTACAGGTTCTCGACCGCGAAGGTAACGTCGGTCTCCGCCTGGGTCCTGGCCAGGCCCGCCTCGAATTCCCTGGCGTACTCACGCTGCCAGCGGAACGGCGGATGTACGACCACTACGCTGGCGCCCAGGCTGCTGGCCAGGTCCGCGGCCCTGACGAGCTTGCCCCACGGCTCCCGGCCCCAGACCCGCTGCGTGATCAGCAGGCACGGAGCGTGCACCGCGCGCACCGGCACGCCGTGATAGTCGGCCAGCCGGCTCAGCACGCCCGCGTCCTGGCTGACCGGATCGGCGGTCACCATGACCTCGATGCCGTCGTAGCCGGCTCTGGACGCCAGCTCGAAGGCGTCGGCAGTGCGCTCGGGAAAGACCGACGCCGTCGACAGCACGACAGGCACCAGGCCAGCGGAGCCAGAACGGCCCTGGCCTTTGGTCGCTGCGGCGCCGGTCGTGTCGGCAGCCTGCTCCAAGGCGCCTCTCCCTTCGCTGTGCGTCGTCTCGCTATGCGTCGTCGCCGCGCGGCCGTGTCGTTGCCAGCTTATGCGGCCAGAGCCGATGCACTGTCGGACCCCGCCTATACGGTTCGCAGCATGGCGAAGACGTCGGCGGGTGCGCTCTACCAGTGCTCAGAGTGCGGATGGCGGAGCGCGAAGTGGGCGGGCAGGTGCGGCGAGTGCCAGAGCTGGGGGTCGGTCTCCGAGAGCGCGGCACCAGCCGGGAGACCAGCCCGTGCCCTGCTGCGCGGGGTCGCGCCGGTGACGCCTGGCACGCCGGCCATGCCGATCTCCGCCGTGGACGCCGCGGGCGCCGCGGCCAGGCCGACCGGCATGGAGGAGCTTGACCGGGTGCTCGGCGGCGGGCTGGTTCCGGGTTCGGTGGCGCTCCTGGCAGGCGAGCCGGGGGTCGGCAAGTCGACGCTGCTGCTCGAGGCCGGCGCGCTCGCCGCGGAGCGCGCGGTCGTGCTTTACGTCACCGGCGAGGAGTCGGCCGCCCAGGTCAGGCAGCGCGCGGACCGGATCGGGGCGCTCAGTGACAACCTCTTCCTTGCCGCCGAGACCGACCTCGCCGCGCTGCTCGCGCACGTGGATTCCGTCGCGCCCGCGCTGCTGATCGTGGACTCGGTGCAGACCATCACGGCCTCGGGGATCGAAGGCGCTCCTGGCGGCGTCACCCAGGTGCGGGAGATCACGTCGGCCCTGGTGGGCCTGGCCAAGCAGCGGAATCTGACGACCGTGCTCGTCGGTCACGTCACCAAGGACGGCTCGATCGCCGGCCCGCGCTCGCTTGAGCACCTGGTCGACGTGGTGCTGCACTTCGAGGGTGACAGCCGCGGCCGGCTGCGCATGATCCGCGCCCTAAAGAACAGGTTCGGCCCGACGGACGAGGTGGGCTGCTTCGAGCTCGGCGAGTTCGGGCTGATCGGGCTGCCTGATCCGAGCGGGCTGTTCCTCTCCCGGCTGCACCAGCCGGTGCCCGGCACCTGCGTGACGGTGACCCTGGAGGGCCGCAGGCCGCTCGTCGCCGAGGTGCAGACGCTGGTCTGCCCGGTCGATGGCAGCGAGCCGTCACGCCGCATCACCTCTGGCCTGGACTACGCACGGGTGGGCATGACCGTGGCGGTCCTGCAGCGCCGCGCCCGGGTGAATCTGGCCAGATCGGACATCTACGCGGCCACGGTCGGCGGCGTACGGCTGACCGAGCCAGCGGTCGACCTGGCGGTCGCGCTCGCACTGGCCGGGGCGCGGGCGAATCTCAGCCTGCCTTCCGACCTCGTCGCCTTCGGCGAGGTGGGGCTGGCGGGCGAGATCCGCAGCGTCGCGGGGATCGGCCGCCGGCTGACCGAGGCCAGCCGGATGGGCTTTCGCCGGGCGATCGTGCCCGCCGGCACCGATGCGATCCCGGCCGACTGCCCGATACAGGTCAGGCAGGTGGCCGACGTCGCCAGCGCTATCAGCGCCGGGCTGACCGCAGGTCCTGACGGTCGCTGACGCCGCCCGAAGGCCTGCCGGGCTGTGCGTGACCCCGCCTGGCCTGGTCAGCCCAGGTGAATGGTGACGGGCGCGCTGACAAGGGAACCGTCGACCGCGTACCCGGTGTAGCTGCCGGCCGGGGCGAGCCGGGCCGGACCCGGGCAGCCAGGCGATGAGGTCTGCCTGTTCCAGCTGATCGCCACGACCGTCGGCACTCCCCGGCGCAGGGCCGACACCAGGCTGCCCGTGCCGCTCGCGCAGTCAGCCGAGCTCCAGATCCGGGTCGGACCCTCCTTGATCA
>DASWAA010000331.1:0-11627 GCA_036391385.1 Streptosporangiaceae bacterium | reverse complement strand
GGCCGTGCATGCATGGGCGCTCCTGTCGCGCGCCGGCCACCATCAGGCCTACGAGCTCGGTCTCACCTCGGCCGAGCTCCGGAGCATGCTCGATGACGTGGTCGCGATATCGGCAGCCCTCCGGGCCGAGGCTGCGGCTGGTAGGTAATCCAGGCGGTCTTTCCCACGTCGTCGATCAGCGGCTAGCGCTCTTGGGCTTCCCTGGCAGCCATCAGCCCGGCGATGTCGTGCGCTCCCTGACCCGGCTCGGCCCGCAGGCCGGCGATGACCCCGGTCCGGTCGTCGGCCGGGCGGTTCTGGCTCAGCTTGTCCTTGGCCTCGATCTGCTCGATCAGGAGTTCCATGCCGACGATGGCCCGGAGTTGCCCGGCGATGTACTTCTCGGGGGCGTCGGTCACGTGCCAGCGCCCGTTCCGGCCGTTCTCGTGCCGGTCGGTCAGCCTCGTGACCACCTCGCGCAGCCACTCGCTGTCGCGGTGGAACCGCACCGGCCCGGTGAAGTGGACTGTCGTGTAGTTCCAGGTCGGGACCACACGTCCGTGCTGCTTCTTGCTCTCGTACCACGATGGCGAGATATAGGCCTGCGGGCCGTGCACGATCGCCAGCGCGGGGACCTCGGGCACCGCGCTCGTCCACTGCGGATTGCTGAGCGCCAGGTGCCCGAGCAGCCGCCCGTGCGCGGCATCGTCGGCCGGCGACCTGTCCCAGATGACCGGCAGCAGCGTCGCCACCAGACGCCCGCCGTCGAAGGTCACCAGGTCGGCCGCCCCGGCCCGCTGCACGAACGCGGCTATGGCATCAGGGTCATCGGCAGCGAAATGCGCGGGAACATACACAGAGCCAGGCTAGCCGCCCGGCACACTCCCCCAGCCGCCAGGTGAAATCCCCCCTGAAGCTGCGGCGAGAGGGACACATCGCGTTTCCCGCGAATTCGGATTGCGCGGTGTATGGACCTTTCGGCCCGCAACCCTCGCATCCTCTTATCGAGTCCCTCTCGTCACTTACAGTTAACCTCGCCGGCTCTCCTGTTACAAGGTCCGAAGGTCCCTAACTGCGAATCTGGCGCAGCCGGGCGCCGTCGGCACGTTCAAGCTCGTCGATGGCCAGTGCGACCTCCGATCGAGCCTGCTCCAGGCTGGGGATCAGCCGGTCCCTGATCGCCCGCAGCCGGTACCTGGTGGCGACCGCCTCGGCCTCGACGATCCGCACCGCCTCCGCGGCGACCGCGTGCCGGACGGCCGCTGCCAGCGCGTCGGCGTGCGCCAGGCGTGCGTGCTCGACGGGCTGGCCTGCCCACGATTCAGGCGCGGAAGGCGGCACGTAGCTAGCCTCCGCCGGGTGCCGCACGCCGATGGTGACCGCCCAGGTGATGTCGACCCGGGCGCGGCCGGTCGCGGCGGCCAGCCGGACCGCCCGCTGCCCGCCGAGCAGGGCCACGACGAGGAGCGTCCGGTCGGCCTCGGCGCTGCACCGATGCCACTCCTGCTCGGTCCTGGCCGCGGTGTCCCTCAGCCCGGCCAGCTCGGCCTGCAAGATCCGCAGCTTGCGGTCGAGCAGGTCGGCTCCCCGTCGGGCCGCGCCAAGCCGCCGGTCCAGCCAGAGCCGGCCAGCCCGCCCCGGCGGCACAGCCAGCCGCACCCGGCTCACTGGTGCCCGTCCCCGCTGCCCGTACCGCCTGGCACGGTCCCAGCCTGGTAGTACTGATCAAGCGCCGCGGCCGACAGCATCGTCAGGTCACGCCTGTGCAGGGTGCCGAGCACCTGCCAGGCCAGCGCCAGGGTCTCGCCCAGTGCCCGGCTCTGCGCCATCCCCTGGCTCATCAGCTTCACCTCGAACGCCCGCTCGAGCTGCTGATACCGCCGGTCGGACTCGCTCAGCGCGGCGGTCCCGATCAGCTCGGCCAGCTCCCGTGCCCGCCGTGCGGCGGCCAGCGCGGCCAGAGTCTGGGCCGCGACGTCCAGGTGGTCATCCCTGGTGCGCCCCGGCCCGGCTCCGTGCCGCATCAGCCGGGACAGCGACGACAGCGCGTCGACCGGCGGGTAGATCCCGCGGGCGTGCAGGTCGGCCGAGAGCACGATCTGCCCTTCGGTGATGTACCCGGTCAGGTCGGGCACCGGGTGCGTGATGTCCCCGGCCGGCATGGTCAGCACCGGCATGAGCGTGAGCGACCCCGGCAGCCCGCGAATCCGGCCGCACCGCTCGTAGAGCGACGCGAGGTCGCTGTAGAGATAGCCCGGGTACGCCCGCCGGGCCGGCAGCTCGCCCCGAGCGGCGCTCACCTCGCGCAGCGCCTCGCAGTAGCTCGTCATGTCAGCCATCACGACCAGGACATGCCGTCCTTGCTCGAACGCGAGATGCTCGGCGACTGTCAGCGCCAGGCGGGGCGTGAGAATCCGCTCGATCACCGGCTCGTCCGCCAGGTTGAGCAGCAGCACGAGCTCACCGGCGGCCGAGCGCTGCTCCAGCGTCGCCCGGATCGACGCCGCGTCCTCATGCGTGAGCCCCATCGCGGCGAACACCACGCTGAACGGCTCGCCGCCCGCCGACGCCTGCGCCGCGACCTGGCCGGCCAGCTCCAGGTGCGGCAGGCCGGCGACCGAGAAGATCGGCAGCTTCTGGCCGCGGACCAGGGTCGTCAGCTCGTCGATCACCGACACGCCGGTCAGCACCGGCTCGGCGGGCGGCTGCCTGGCGGCCGGGTTGATCGGCACGCCGGCCACCGGCATCGTGACGTCGCCCGTGACGGGCGGCCCGCCGTCCCGCGGCTCTCCCCGGCCGTTGCAGACCCGGCCGAGCCACTGGGTCCCGACCGGGATGCGCAGCGGGCTGCCGGAGAACTCCACCGCCGTGCCGGCCGGGTCCATCCCGGCGGTGCCCTCGAGCACCTGGACCACGGCGAGATCCCCGGCGGCCTCGAGCACCAGCCCGTGCCTGACCTGAGCGCCGCTGCCGCTCGCGCCGTCCATCCCGTTACCCCGGCGCCTGGTGCTGCCGTTCAGCCTGATCGTGGCGAACTCGTCCCAGCCGACCCCGCTGACCCCGCGCACGAAGAGGAGGGGGCCGCGCAGCTCGCCAACGGAGGTGAACTCCCGGCGCGCCCACTCATTCATCAGAGCTCACCCGGCCCCGGCCGCACCCGGCGCGGCTCGCACGGCCCTGCCCAGCGCGTTCAGCCTGGTCAGCATCTGGCCTGCCAGCGCCGCGACCTCCTGCGGCGTGCTCGCGTCCTCCTTGGCCCGCAGCACAATCGAGAAGTCCTGCTCCTCGATCAGGGCGGCGTCGATCCCCTGGCGGGCCAGGTCCTGGCAGCGGTCGGCGACAGCGAGCACCAGGTCGATCAGGGCCCCGGCCCGAGCCGGGTCGCAGTACGCGTCGGCCGCGCTGACCGCGCTCTGCTGCAGGACCCCTTCCCTGGCCAGCCGTCCGGCCAGGATGGCCATCCGCTGCCTGGGTGGCAGCGCCGTGACCCCCATCAGCTCGGCCAGCTCGCCGACCCGGTCGGCCTCGGCGAGCAGTCCGGTCAGCCGCGTCCGGCGGGCCGCCCACGCGGGATCACCGTTGCGCGCGTACCAGTTGCCGACCAGGGCCGCGTCACGGGAGAACGAGCCCGCCCAGGAGATCGCCGGATAGTGCCTGGCATAGGCGAGATCGCGGTCGAGCGTCCACAGGCTCCGGACGAACCGCTGCGTATAGGCAGTCACAGGTTCGGTCATGTCGCCGCCAGCCGGGGACACCGCGCCGATAATCGTTATCGATCCTTCCCAGCCGCCCTGCGTGGTGACCCGGCCCGCGCGCTCGTAGAACGCGGCCAGCGCCGACGCCAGCCCGGCCGGGTAACCCTCCTCGGCGGGCATCTCCCCGTTACGAGCGGAAAACTCGCGGAGCGCCTCGGCCCAGCGTGAGGTGGAGTCGGCCACGACCACCACGTCCAGGCCCATGTCACGGAAGAACTCGGCCACCGCGGCCGCGCTGTAGATGCTGGCTTCCCTGGCCATCATGGGCATGTTGGAGGTGTTGGCGATCACGACTGTCCGCCTGGCGAGCTTTCCGCCGGTGCGGGGATCGGTCAGCTCGGTGAGCTCGGTCAGCATGTCGGCCAGCTCGTTGCCGCGCTCGCCGCAGCCGACATAGACGATCACGTCGGCGTCGGACCACTTGGTGATCTGCTGCAGCAGCACCGTCTTGCCGGTACCGAAGCCGCCGGGCACCGCGCTCGTGCCGCCCCTGGTGATCGGGAACAGCACGTCGAGAACCCGCTGGCCGGTCTGCAGCGGCCCGCCGCCGTCCAGCCGCTCGGCGTACGGCCGGGGCAGCCGGACCGGCCACGAGCTGGCCAGCCGCACCGGCTCCCCGCCCACGGCGGCGATGACCGTCTGCGCGCCGACCTCGCCAGCCGCGCGGAGCTGGCCGACAGCACCGGCGGCTCCCGGCGGCACCAGGACGCGATAAGCGACCCCGCCCGCGTTCGCCACCGTGCCGAGGCAGGCGCCAGCCCGCAGCATGTCCCCGTCGCTTACCTGCGGCGTAAAGGCGAATCCCGGCTCGGGGCCAGTCAGGCCGGCCTCCGCCTGTCCCCACCTCGCCGGGTCGAGCCAGGGCCCGGCACCCTCCAGCGGGCGCAGCAGCCCGTCGAATACCCCGCCGAGCAGGTGCGGCCCGAGCCTGGCCGAGAGCGGCTGGCCGAGCCCGGTCGCGCGGTCGCCTGGCGCCAGTCCCCCGGTGTACTCGTACGCCTGCACGGTCGCGCGGTCGCCGGTGATCGCGACCACCTCACCAGGCAGCCGGTGCGCGCCGACCTCCACGATGTCCGACATGGCAAGCCCGGCCAGCCCGCGCACCTCCACCAGCGGGCCGCTCACCCGGGTGACCAGCCCGGGCGCCGAGGCCAGCCCGGGCTCGGCGGAGCTCATGACGCGCAAATCCGGTCGATCCTCGGGCCGAGCGCCTCGATCACCTGGTCGGCCAGCCTCGGCAGCGAGCAGTTGACGACCACCACGTCCGCGCGGGCGACCACGCCGCCGTCCGGATGATCCGTCACGACTGCGCCCGGCCCGGCCGCGTGCCTCGCCATTTCCGCCAGCCGTTCCCGCAGCAGCGGGTAACCAGCCTCGTGCCGCAGGTCGCTGACCGCCTCCCTGATCCGTCCGGCCAGTTCGTCGCGGACGCTGAGCCGGGCCCGGAGCGCGACCGACCTGGCGGCACGCCTGCTCCGGCTCAGCTCGGCGGCTGCCACCGGCCGCGCCTGTGCCGCGCCCTCGGCCCGGGCCTGGGTGACCTCGGCCTCGGCATCCTGGCGTGCTCGCGCGATAAGTACCTCGGCCTCCTCGCGCGCCAGGCCGACGATCCGCTCGGCCTGATCGGCAGCGCGGCGCAGCATCGCCGTGCGGGCCGGCTCGAGCGCGGCGTCCTGCGTCTCCCGCAATGCTGTCATCGCTCCACCCTCCCGTCCGGAGCCTGCGGCAGCACGACGTGCAGCACCCCTGGCCGCCGTGCCAGGTCTGCTTCGAGCCATCCGGCGGCGCCAGGGGTCAGTACCACCACGGCCACGTCCTGCGGTAGCTCCTGCCAGGCGCGAAGGGCCTCCGGCCGGTCCGATGCCGGGCAGAGCACCGCGCCGGCCAGGCCGTAGCCATAGATCCGCAGTGGCTCACCGATCACGGCGACGCGGGCCATCGGCTCAGGCCTTCCCGATCAGGATGATCCCGACGATCAGGCCGTAGATCGCGATGCCCTCGGCGAGCCCGACGATCACCATCGCGCGGCCGAACAGTTCCGGCCGCTCGCTCATGGCCGCGAGCGCCGCCGCACCGACATAGGCCACGGCCACGCCGGCCCCGATCGTCGACCCGGCTACCGCGATCGCGGCCCCGATCAGCGCCGCCGAGCCGCTGCCTGACCCGGTGGCGGCCGCCGCCCTGGCCGCGTGCACCGCGGCGGCCTTGGCCGCTGCCGATCCCGCGATGCCCGCCTTGGCGGCCCCGGCACCGACAGCCGCCCCGGCCGGGCCTACCGCGACCACGAGCAGCACCACCGCCGCGGCGAGCACCAGCACGCTCGCCCCGGCCATCAGGTAACCAGCCATCCGGCCGTGGCGCGCGGCCAGCCTCCCGAGTACCGCGGCGACAACGATCACGGGCAGTCCGAGCAGCCACACCGCCATTACGCCTCCCCAAGCCCAGGGGCCCCCGCCCCGGCGACAGCAGGACGGTTCCCTTCCCTTACGGGATCGTCGGCGCCTGCGCCGGCTGGCAGCCGCCAGGGCCGGAACGCGCGCCCCTGGCCGACGAATACCCGCGAGAACAGCTCGTAGTACTCCAGTCGCAGTGCCTGAACGGCCGCGACCAGCCCTTCGAGCGCGAAGGCCAGCGCGCTTCCGGCGACGAACAGCAGCATCGCGAAGGCGATCATGATCCCGCCCCGGTGCCACAGGGCCACGGTTCCCTGCCAGACCAGGAGCCCGAGCGCAGCGTGGGCAAGCCCGAAGGCGGCCAGGCGCGCGAACGAGACGATGTTCGACCCCAGCCTGATCAGCAGGTCGAAGACCTCGACCGATGCCTCGGTGACGCCGTACCCGCCACCGCCGGCCTCGACGAGGAACCCGGCGAACGCGAGCACGAGCGCCGTACCCGCGAGCACCGCGCCGGTGATCAGGGCCGCGTCCTCGTGGTAATACCAGCCGCCCGCGAGCACGCCGATCCCGGCGAAGAGCAGCGCACCGGCGATCCCCGACGGCGCGTACAGCGCGAGCGGCCAGCCTCCCTCCCGCCAGCGGTTCAGCACGCCGAGGCCGTAGGCGCCAGCGAGCAGCACAGCGCCGATGCCGATCCCGGCCAGCAGCAGCGGGACCGGGCTGGCGAGCGGGTCGAGCCAGAGCACGGGGATCAGGTCGGTCGGGCCGAACAGCTCGCCGTAGGCGAACCCGAAGGCGGTCGCCGCAACCCCGGCGCCGGCGACGAACGGCCACGCCGCGCGGAACCTGCGCGTCCGGGCAGGCCAGCCAGCCCGCAGCGCGATAGCC
This sequence comes from Streptosporangiaceae bacterium, assembly GCA_036391385.1. GTDB lineage: Bacteria > Actinomycetota > Actinomycetes > Streptosporangiales > Streptosporangiaceae > Chersky-822. The sequence continues at coordinate 4,609 of DASWAA010000331.1, read as the reverse complement.
GCCGCGATGAGCAGCAGCCCGTCCGCGACGTCGCCGAACATCATCCCGAACATCAGCACGTAGCTGCCCCAGGCTAGCCAGGCCGGGTTGATGTCGGCGTACGGGACGGTGCCGTACGTGGAGACCAGCGGGCTCAGCGCCCGCTGTCCCGGCGAGCCTGCGACGAGCGTCGGCACCTGCGCACCACGCGGCCGGCGCATCGGGACCACGGCGCAGCCGATCCTGGCAAGCGCGCCCTTCAGCGTGCTGACCTGGTCGGCCGGCGTCCAGCCGGCCAGGGCCGCGGCGCAGTGCGCGCGTACCGCCGCGTCAGCGTACTGGCGCAGCTGCTCCTCCCCGGCGGCGAGGTTACGTCCTTCATCGGCTACCGGGACCGCGACCCCGGACGCGGGCCGCGGAGCCTGCGCGCCGTCGGTGACCGCCGCATCGATCTCGACGACTCCGGCCGCGCCGACCTCGAGCAGCATGTCGCGCACCGACTCTTCAGGCGCGACCAGGGCTACGCGGGTCATCCGGACCGGGAAGGCGGCCTCAAGCCACGGCATCGAACGCTCCCATCGCCCCGCCGCCCCTCGCGGCTACTTCCAGGGCTGCCCTGACGCGTCTGGCGTCCGCGGCAAGCACGGCCGCCGCACCGATCACCGGCCGCCGGTCGAAGCCGGGATCAGCCAGCAGCGCGTAGCCCTCCTGCTCAGTCCGGGCCCACCAGGCAGCTTCGGCGCGCCAGAGCTCGTCAGGAGAGCGGATTCCGTCCAGGAGCTCGGCCAGCTTGCGCGGCAGCCGGGCAGCGAACTCCTCCAGGCCGCGGGCATCGGCGATCCCCCGGCCGAGCATGGTGACCGACACCGAGCGCAAGACGGGGTGCTCCGGTCGCTGCCCGGCTCCGAACCGCTCCCCCGCTAGCAGGATCGCGAGAGCCCCCGCGGCCCAGGTCCTGGCCGGATCTCCGAGATCGGCCGCCCGCTGCGCCCACCGGGCGCGCAGTCCCACCTCGACCGCGACAGCGGTGTCGCCGCCAGGGTCCTTCCAGGCCGAAGCGGCGAGCGCTGCCCGCAGCTGTGCCAGCGTCGTCGTCGACCGCAGCTGCGGCCACGCCGTGGCCAGCGCCCCGAGCCGGAAGGTCTCGCCCGGCGGGCGCCCGGCCAGCTCCTGGATCCGCTCGGCTACGTTCGCGATCTCGAACCACCCGGCCACCGCCCGCATCAGCGACGTGCCCCCTTGCGGCAGCCAGCCTGCCAGCACCCGCAGATCCCACAGGACCGAGGCCGCGACCGCATGCTGAGCGGCAGCGAGCGCGTCCTGGCCGGCTCCCAGGTCGCTGCCGACGCGGTAAGGCGTGGCGGCGAGCATCGCGAGCGCGTCGGCGAGGGAGCCGCACGCCGCGAGCCGCCTGGCCTCCTGGGCGCCGAGCCGGCGCCGCGCGATCGCGCGCGCCCGGACGCTCCCGGCCACCCAGCCGGCGCTCACCCTGCCACGCCCTCGTCCGGCCCATGCTCGTCCGGCCCATGCTCGTCCGGCCCGCCATCGGGCATCGACTGCACTATCCGCACGGCTGTCCTGACCAGGTCCTCGATGTCCTCCTCCGCCGGGCCGGACCTGCTGGCCGCCAGCTCGGCCGCGGACCGCGTGATCTCCGCCGCCTCAGCGCGGGCCGCCGCGATCACCGCGTCGGCCGCCGCACCGCGGGCCGCCAGTGCCCGCTGAGTCCCGTCGGCCGCGATCGCGGCGACCTGTGCGCGGGTGTCGTCGGCGATCTGGATGGCCTGCGCGTGCGCCTGCGCCACGATCCGGTTGCACTCGGCCTCCGTCTCGGCCAGGAGGGCGAGCACCGGCTCGAGCTCGGCGGAAAGCTCGGCCGTCCGGTCGGCCGGCACACCAGCACGGCTCGCCGCGCCCGGGGCGCCAGCGGGCCTGAACCTGCTGAGGAAATCGCCTAGCTGCGGCACGATCGCCTTCCGGGGGCCTGGTCCTGGGGTCTCATCTACGGTGTATTCCCCGCCGCAGTCAGCCGATAGGGACGAAGGTCCCGCCAGACGTACCGTCTGGCATCCGCCCGCGGGGGCAACTCGACTTGTCCCCATAGCCGTAGTGGTGAAGGAGTCGGCCGATCGTAGGCTCGGCGCCTCAGCCCAGGGCTACGGTATGGGCCCGTACGATGCGATCATCGGGCCCATGCCACCCGACCGGCTGATAGAGCCGACTCCCCAGATCGTGCTGGAGCCGGGAACGTTGGCCAGCGCCGCGAACGCATAAGACTGAGCGGAGCCGAATGCCGGCCCGGGCGTGGTGTCGTCCCACGCCCGGGCGGTCCAGTGACCGTCCGGCCCCATCCACAGGCCACCGTGCCCGTCTCTCGTGATTCCCTGATTTGTCGCGAGCACCGACGAAGGCGTCTGAGTCCAGGAGAGCCCGTTCCAGTGCAGCGCGAATCCTGGGCCCATCTGCTGCGAGAAAGAGGAGTTGCGCTGGTCATCGCCGATCCAGATGCTGCTGGCGGACGCTGCGACGACCTCGGGCAGCGTGTAGCCCGAGGCGTACTCGTACGGATGCGGCATAGATGCCGGTCGCCAGGACTGGCGGATCCACCGGAACGCCTCGATCTTGCGGGGAGAGGTCGGGGAAGGCAGACCCTGAGTACCTGCAAGCCACACGTTGCGCCACGACGATGCCGACATGCTCGTCGCGCAGAATCCGGTGACCGGATGAGAGGCCCAGCCGCGGCCGTTCCAATGCCAGATCGTCGTCAGGCATCCCGTCACGTGCGGAGGATTGAAGGTAACGCCGTACATCCACACATTGGAGGGGCTCAGCACGACCGGGCTGCTCTCGCCAGAGTTATAGCCGCTCGGTACCGGCACACGGTGCCAGCGAACCCCGTCCCAGCGCAGTATGTCGCTCTGCCCGAGGGTGCTGAAGACCCACACGTTGGTGGCCGCGGATGCCGCGACAGTCGCCGGGCCGAATACCGCCGGCTGGGTGATGGCGACCTTGCTCCAGCGTGCGCCATCCCAGCGCATCACGAGCGCTGCGGGCGGCTTGCCGGCCGGCGTGCTCGCGCCCGCCGCCCACACATTCCCGGGACCTAGCGCAACGACACTGCTGAGGTAGCCAAGCCCGCTCCCGGACGACCGCAGCTGCCAGCCCGGGCTCACCGAACGCGCCGTGGGAGGCGCCGAGCCCACAGCTCCCGCCGGGGCTGATCCGGCGATCAGCCCCAGGCTGGCGCCTAGTACCGTTCCTGCGCGCAAAGAGCAACGGGCAAGCCGCTTCATCGCCTACCTCCGATCAGTCCGCCGGGCATGCTAGCTGATCATTATGTAGCGCGAACCTGGCGCTTTCGGCACCTTTATGCCCAGACTGCTCCCTAGCCCGGCGAATCGGGCACCCAACCGGGTTCCTGGCCTCTCGACAATCCCGGCATCGCCCAGGGCGACGGGGCGCGGCGCGGTCAGCGGCTACCGGCTGGCGATGAATGTGACCGCGCTGGCCAGGGTCGCCAGCTTGGGGTAGTCGTCCTCCTCGATGCGGTGGCCGACTCTCTTGCTGAGCCCCTCGACGAAGCTGAGGAAGTCCAGGGAGTCAAGCTCGAGTGTGTCGCGGAGGTCGGCGTCGGGGGCGAGGCTGGTGAGGTCGGCGTCAGGTGCCACCTGGCCGAGCACGTCCTCGATGACCTGGGTTGCCTGCTGGGTGTTCACATTTCCTCCGGATGCTGCAAGAACTCCGAGAGCGCGGTCAGGAAGCGGGCACCGGTGTAGCCGTCGGTCGCGCGATGGTCGGCCGAGAGCGTCGTCGTCACCACGGGGCGGGCGCCGACCATCCCGTCAGTGGCGACGGGGCGCTCGGCGACCTTCCCGAATCCGACCAGCGCTACCTGCGGCGGATAGATCACGCCGTAAACCAGTTCCACGCCCTGGTCGCCCAGGTTGGTGACCGTGATCGTGGCGTCGGTCAGTTCCGAGCCCCGCAGCCGGCCGCCACGTGCCCTGGTGACCAGGTCGCGGAGCCTGAGCATCAGGTCGAGCGGCGACAGGTCGGCCGCGTCATGGATCGCCGGGGTGACCAGTCCGCCGCCGCGCAGCGATATCGCGACGCCCAGATGCACGGCGCTGGCCGGGACGAAGTGGTCGTCGGTCCAGTAGCCGTTCAGCTGCGGGACCTTCCGGGCGGCCAGGGCGGTGGCTCGCATCAGCAGCGCGGCCGGGACGAGCCGGTCGGAAACCTCGAGCTCGCGGTTGCGCTCGTGCAGCCAGGCCACCGCGCGGGTCAGGTCGACCGCGTCGCTGAGGTAGTAGTGCGGGATTTCGCGCTTGGACCTGGCCATCAGCCGGGCGGTGACCTGGCGCATGGCCTGCAACCGGTCGGCGGCCGACATCGCCGCGGCTGCCTGGCCTGGCGCTCTCGGCTCGGGCGCCGCTTGCGCCGGCACCGCGGCGGACGGGCGCACCCGGTGCGCCGGGTGCGCCGGGTGTGCCGGGTGTGCCGCAGCCTGCCGTGGTGCGGGCGCTGGCGCGGCCAGCGGGGCGATCTGCCGGGCGGCGGCGAGCGTGGCTGCCTGGCGAACGTCGGCCTCGCGGACCGAGCCGTCCGGGCCGGTGCCGGCCACCGTGGC
>DASWAA010000330.1:0-4705 GCA_036391385.1 Streptosporangiaceae bacterium | reverse complement strand
GACTGCTGCGCGTTGATCTCGTCGGTGACCTGGAGCAGGTCACCGACCGAGCCGGCCCGGCTCAGGAGCGTCCGCAACTGCGTGATCGCCGCCCGTGCCGATGCGACCCGGCTGCTGACGTCGGCGACCTTCTGCGTGACGTCCTGCGCGTGCTGGTTGAAGAAGAGCTGGCGGCCCAGCTTCGTCGACAGCGTGGCGAGCGCCTGGTGGTACTGGGCGACCGGGATCTTCAGTTCCAGCATGACCTGCGGCGTGCCGAACCGGTCGGGCGGGATGGTCTGCTGCTCGCTGGAGACGTACCCGCCGGCTCCGGTGGCGATGCCGGTGGCCAGGGTCGCCGCGAGGGTCACGTCCTTGACCCGCAGCGCCAGGTCGGCGGTGTAGATGATGCTCTGGGCCGACAGGACCAGCCTGGCGTTCTGGTTATCGCTCTGGCCGTATGCCGCTTTGGGCGCGGGCCCGGGTATTGGCGCTGCCTGTTGTGCATTGATCCCGCTATGGACAGCAGCAGTGCCGCCAGCGCTCGAGGTGCCTGAGCCGGACGTTGCTCCGCTGCAGGCTGCGAGCAGGGTCAGGCCCGTGCCCGCGGCGCCGGCCAGGAGCATGGTGCGCCGGAGCGCGGTGAAGTGGTGTGCGCGTGCGCCGTAAGCGCGGGCGAATGGCCTCATGCTCATCGGACGCTGCAGCCAGGTATTCGGTTTCGCGGTGGTGCAATGGTTTTCCGATAGTTACCGGACCGTTGCGTACCGTTAGCCGCACCTCCGTGTCGTGTGCTTCGCCGCGCCCGCGAGGATAGTGGTGTGAGCTATCCCAAGATCGAGCTGCACGTGCACCTCGAGGGTTCGGTCCGCCCGGCCACTCTGCTCCAGATCGCCCGGCGCAACGGCGTCGCGCTGCCGGCCGGCACGACCGAGGATCTGGCGAGGATCTACGAGTTCCGCGACTTTCCGCACTTCCTGGAGATCTGGACGCTGACCACCGGGGCGCTGCGGACCGAAGCGGATTTCCGGCAGGTCGTCGTCGACTATGCCGCCGAGGCCGCCGCGCACGGCGCCGTTTACCTGGAGGGCATTTTCACCCCGGCCGAGCCGGCCGGGCGCGGAGTCCGCTGGGAGGAGATCTTCGACGGCTACTGCGACGGTGCGCAGGAGGCCTGGGAGGCGCACGGCGTCCGGGTCGCCCTCACGCCTGATATCCCGCGCGGTTACTCGATGGAGGCGGCCGAGCTGACCGTCACGCACGCCATCGCGAACGCCGATCGCGGAGTTGTCGGAATCGGGCTCGGCGGCTCGGAGGGCGATTATCCGCCGGAGCCGTTCGGCCGGGTCTTCGCCAGGGCAAGGGACGGCGGGCTCGGCGCGGTGCCGCACGCGGGCGAGGCAGAGGGGCCGGTCTCGGTCCGCGGCGCGCTTGACGTGCTCGGCGCCGACCGGATCAGGCACGGCATCCGGGCGATCGAGGACTCGGGCCTGCTCAGGGAGATCGCCGCCAGGGGCATCGTGCTCGACGTCTGCCCGACCTCGAACGTGCGCACCGGCGTGGTGCGGTCGCTCGCCGAGCACCCGCTACCGCAGTTGCTGGCGGCGGGAGTCCAGTGCACGATCAACACCGACGACCCGGCCATGTTCGGCTCTGACCTCGGCAGGGAGCACGAACTGGCGGCGTCGCTCAGCGCGACTCCGCCTGGCACCTACCAGGCCGGTGTCGCCGGCGCCCTGTGCGACGAGCAGACCCGGGCCGAGCTCAGCCTGGCGGGCGAGCGCTTCGACTGGGGGTCAGCAAGTCAGCCGTCCGTCTAGAAGCGGAGGCGCCGCAGGAGCCGGGCCGTGCGACACTGGCTAGCGTGCGGATCGCGCTGTTCGTGACCTGCCTGGCGGACACGCTGTTTCCGCAGGTCGGCCGGGCGACGGTGACCTTGCTCGAACGGCTCGGGCACCAGGTCGAGTTCCCCGTCGCGCAGACCTGCTGCGGCCAGATGCACGTGAACACCGGCTACCAGCGGCAGGCACTGCCCCTGATCCGCCGGTTCGCTGACACGTTCGCGCCGTACGAGGCCGTGGTCGTGCCATCCGGCTCGTGCACCGGCTCGATCCGGCATCAGCACGCCATGGTGGCCAGGCGGCACGGCGACGAGGAACTCGCCCGCCGGGCGAGCGAGGTGGCCGCGCGTACCTACGAGCTGTCCGAGCTGCTCACCGACGTGCTAGGAGTCGAGGACGTCGGCGCGTACTACCCGCACCGGGTCACCTACCATCCGACCTGCCACTCGCTGCGCCTGCTGCGGGCAGGCGACCGGCCGCTGCGGCTGCTGCGCAGCGTCCGGGGCATCGACCTGGTCGAGCTTCCCGCCGCGGAGGAGTGCTGCGGCTTCGGCGGAACGTTCGCGGTCAAGAATGCCGACGTGTCCGCTGCCATGCTCGCCGACAAGATGCGGCACGTGCTCGGCACCGGGGCCGAGGTCTGCACCGCGGGCGACAGTTCCTGCCTGATGCACATCGGCGGCGGGCTGTCCCGGCTGCGCGCGGGGACCAGGACAGTCCACCTCGCCGAGATCCTGGCAGCGACGGAGACCAGCCCGTGAGCACCACGTTCGTCGGAATGCCGCAGACCGCTCCCCGAGGGGTGGGGCACCTGCGCGGCGAGGAACCTTTCCCGGTGGCCGCGCGGGTCGCGCTCGGCGACTCCCAGCTCAGGCGCAACCTGGGCCGGGCGACGGCGACGATCAGGGTCAAGCGGGCCCGGGTCGTGGCCGAGCTACCTGACTGGGAGGAACTGCGCGCGGCCGGGCAGGCGATCAAGGCCCGGACGCTGGCGAACCTGGATCGCTATCTGGAGGAACTGGAAGCGCAGGTCACCGCGCGCGGCGGGACCGTGCACTGGGCCAGGGACGCCGCCGAGGCGAACGCCATCGTCACCCGGCTGGTCGCGGCGACCGGGGCCAGCGAGGCGGTGAAGGTCAAGTCGATCGTGACCGACGAGATCGGCCTGAACGACGCGCTGGCCGCCGCCGGGATCGGTGCGATCGAGACCGACCTGGCTGAGCTGATCGTGCAGCTTGGCCGGGACCGGCCCTCGCACATCCTGGTCCCGGCGATCCACAAGAACAGGTCGCAGATCCGCGACATCTTCCTGCGCGAGATGCCCGGCGTGGACCCCGGCCTGACCGACGACCCGCCGGCGCTGGCCGAGGCCGCCCGGCTGTACCTGCGGCGCAAGTTCCTGTCCGCGCGGGTCGGGATCAGCGGTGCCAACTTCGCTGTCGCGCAGACCGGCACGCTGTGCGTGGTCGAGTCCGAGGGCAACGGCCGGATGTGCCTCACGCTGCCTGACACGCTGATCACGGTGATGGGGATCGAGAAGATCGTGCCGGCCTGGGAAGATCTCGGCGTCTTCCTGCAGCTCCTGCCGCGGTCGTCGACCGGGGAGCGGGCTAATCCGTACACCTCGATGTGGACCGGCGTGACCCCCGGCGACGGCCCGCAGCAGGTGCACCTGGTCCTGCTCGACAACGGCCGGACCGCGGCGCTGGCCGACCCGGCAGGCCGGCCCGCGCTGTCCTGCATCCGGTGCTCGGCCTGCATGAACGTGTGCCCGGTGTACGAGCGGGTGGGCGGGCACGCCTACGGCTCGGTCTACCCGGGTCCGATCGGAGCCATCTTGTCCCCGCTGCTCACCGGGATCGAGGACAACGCATCCCTCCCGTACGCCTCGTCGCTATGCGGGGCGTGCTACGACGTGTGCCCGGTGAAGATCGACATCCCGTCGATCCTGGTGCACCTGCGGGCGCGGCACGTGGAGGAGGCCGGGCACGCGTCCCGGGCCGGGCTGAGCCCCGAGGCCGCGACGATGGCCGCGGCCGCGTGGGCGATGTCGAGCCCGGCGCGGTTCGCCGCGGCGCAGCGGGCGGGTCGGCTCGGGAGAGTGCTCGGACGGCATGGCCGGATCCGCCGACTGCCGCCGCCGCTGTCCGGCTGGACGTCGGCGCGGGACGCGCCGGTGCCGCCACGGCAGACGTTCCGCCAGTGGTGGCGTGCCGAGCACGGTACGGCTGCTGAGCACCAGGCAGACCCGAGGTGAGCCCACGCGAGGAGGTGCTGGCCCGGGTCCGTTCCGCGCTGGGTGCCGGGGCGGCACCTGGACAGCGGGAGGACGGCCCTGACGTGCCGCGGGGCTACCGGATGACGACCGGTGCGGCCGGCCAGGACCTGCTCGGCCTGTTCACCGAGCGGCTCGCCGACTACGGGAGTAACGTCCGCCGGTGCCCTCAGGGCCAGCTCGCGGCCACCATCGCCGTCGCGCTGTCCGACCGGGGCCTGCGCAGAGTCGTCGTGCCGCCCGGGATCGACCTGGCCGGGATCGAGCTGCCGGGGCCCGAGTCGCTCCGGGTTACCGAGCTGATCACCGACGACGGCCTGCCCGCCGAGGTTCTTGACGGATGCGATGGCGTGATCACGGGGACGGCGGTCGCCATCGCCGAGAGCGGCACCATCGTGCTCGACGGCTCGCCGGGACAGGGCCGGCGGGCGGTGACGCTGATCCCCGACTACCACCTGTGCGTCGTGCGGGCCGGCCAGGTCGTCGGCCTGGTCACGCAGGCGCTGCCGCTGCTGGCGCCGGAGCGGCCGCTCACCTGGATCAGCGGTCCGTCGGCGACCAGCGATATCGAGCTCGACCGGGTGCAGGGCGTGCACGGTCCGCGCACGCT
>DASWAA010000329.1:0-20499 GCA_036391385.1 Streptosporangiaceae bacterium | reverse complement strand
CTCGGGCGGAAAGGCTGATCCATGCGTCGACGCCGTGAGCGCCACGATGGCGGGCATAAGCAACCCCGGGACGGGGCACCGGAGGTTACGCAGGAGGCCGCGCCGGGAGTGGTCCAGGGGCTCTGGCAAACAGGCGAACAGCCGGCGGTCACCTATCCGCGTCAGGGTCCGTATCCGCCACGGTCACAGCCGGTCTCGGGTCCGAACCTGGATCAGTTCCATAACACGCAGCCGCTCGATGGCCAGGGACGATATCCCGGCCAGGAACCCCATCCGGCTCCTGGGGACTATCGCGGCAGCCAGGGAACTGCCGGGCACCCGGCGCAGGGCCAGTACGGGACGCAGGGCCAGTACGGGACGCAGGGCCAGTACGGGGCACAGGGCCAGTACGGGGCACAGGGCCAGTACGACGGTCAGGCTCAGTACGACGGTCAGGCTCAGTACGACGGTCAGGCTCAGTACGGCGATCAGTACGGCGGTCAGCCCTACCCAGGCGGGGGTTTCCAGGGACCGGGGTCTTATCCCGGTCAGTCGTACCCGGCTCAGTCGTATCCCGGTCAGGAGCCGTACACCGGTCCGGTTCAGTTCGCCGGTCCGGATCAGTACCAAGGGCAAGGTCACTACCCCGGGCCAGGGTCCTACTCCGGGCCTGGGTCCTACTCCGGGCCTGGGCCCCATGCCGGGCTTGATTCCGGCCATGGGCCAGCCGGATACCAGCCGCCGGAGCCGTTCCAGGGGCCGGGCCCGAGTCAGGGAATAGCGTTCTCGTACCCAGATCAGGATCCGTACCTGGTGCAGGGGGCAGGACCGTTCTCAGGTCAGGACCCCTTCCCGCCGGCGGGGTCGAACGGGAATCAGTACCCCGCCGATCAGCAGCAGTACCCCGGCCAGTACTCGGGCGAGCCGCACGCCTCCGGTCAGCAGTACCCCGGTCAGCCGTTCCCCGGTCAGCCGTTCCCCGGCCAGCAGCCGTATCCCGGTCAGCAATACGCCGGTCAGCCGTTCCCCGGCCAGCAGCCGTATCCCGGCGGACCCTATCCCGGCCAGGACCCCCAGCCAACCGCGCAGTCGCCGCAGCAGCTGCCGATGTCGGGCTCACAGCAGCCTGTGCCGGGCCAGCAACCCGTGCCGGGCCAGCTAACTCAGCCGACGCAAGTTGTTCAGCCGGTGCAGCTAGGCCAGCCGGTACAGTCGCTGCGCCCGGGCCAGCCTGCATCGGCATCGGCGGCGGCCACTGGCACCGCGAAGGGCCGTCGACGCCGCCAGGCTAAGTCGGCTGCGGCTGGCGGCCGCAAGCGGCGGCGGTCCAGGGTCGCGATGATCCTGACGGTCGTTGTCATCCTGATTGCCGCGGCAGCCGGGGCCGGCGGCTACCTGCTGCTGCGAACCAAGGGCAGTCCGCAGCAGACGGCGGCGGCATACCTGCGAGCCTGGCAGCAGGGCAACTACCAGGCCATGGCAAAGGTCAGCGTCGGCGTCCCGCCTGGCGGGCTGGGCGGCCCGCTGAGCCAGGCCGACACCCAGCTTGGCGTGCGCAGCACGACGCTGTCCCTTGGGCGGGTCACGATCAGCAGCGGCTCTGCGCTCGCGTGGATCACCGTCACCGACAAACTCGCCAGCAACCACGTGTGGACCTACCGCGGGCAGCTGCAACTGGTCAACCGCAGGCAGCGCTGGTGGGTGAACTGGAGCCCGTCCGCGATCTACCCGGGCTTGAAGGCAGGCGAGCGGTTCACGCTGACCAGCGCCTGGCCGGCTCGGGCGCAGATTCTCGACGCGAGCGGCAACTCGCTGAGCTCCCCGTCGGTGCTGGCGCAATCCGGCTCGCTTGAGCTGCTGACCGGGCTGGTCGAGAAGGCCACCGCCCAGCAGGCGAAGAAGCTTGGTGCGCCTTACAAGGCCGGCGACCTGATCGGAGTCGGCGGGATCCAGCAGGCATACCAGGACCGGCTGGCCGGCCGTCCGTCGCTGACGATCAGCATCGTCGGCCCTGGCAAGCACGTCGACGGGACGGCTGTGCGTTTCGCCGCCGCCAATGGGCGTCCGGTGCGGACGAGCATCATCCTGGCCGCTCAGCTCGCCGCCGGGCAGGCAGTATCGAACGCCAAGACGAAGCTGCCGGTCGACATGGTGGTCATCCAGCCGTCAACTGGCCATGTGATCGCCGTGATCGAACGTCCCGGAGGCTGGGACCGGGCGCTGCAGGGGACATACCCGCCTGGCTCGACATTCAAGGTGGTCACCGCGTCTGGCCTGGCCAGGACGGGCCTGACGCCGGCCAGCAAGGTGCAGTGCCCGAGCACGGTCACCATCGGCGGCCGGGTGTTCCACAACGACAACAACGAGCATCTCGGCACGACGAGCCTGCTCAACGCGTTCGCCATCTCATGCAACACCACGTTCGCCGAGCTCGCGACTCAGAAGCTGAGCGGCGCGTCGCTGAACGCGATCGCGCGTACCTACGGGTACAACGCCAGGCCCGCGCTTGGCATCCCGGCCGCCCTCGGCAAGTTCACTGTCCCGCACACGCCAGTGGACCTCGCGGCCGACGCGTTCGGCCAGGGCATGGACCTGGTGAGCCCGCTCAGTCAGGCAGCGGAGGCGGCTGCGGTCGCCAGCGGGACCTGGCGGCCACCCGTGCTGGTCACCAGTCCGGCACCGAAGCAGTCGGCACATCCGCACGCCATCAGCGCTGCGATACTCAGCACCTTGCGCCCCATGATGCGCGCGGTCGTGACCAGCGGCACGGCGGCCGGAGTCGGCTTCGGGCCAGGCGTGTACGGCAAGACCGGAACCGCCGAGTACCAGGTCGGGAACAAGCTCAAGTCGCACGGCTGGTTCATCGGCTACCGAGGCGACCTGGCCTTCGCGGTCCTGGTCGAGGGCGGCGGCTTCGGCGCCACCAGCGCCGGCCCGATCGCCAACGCGTTCCTGCGCAGCTACTGAGGCCGAACGGCCGACCGTTCCCTGTGCTGACCAGCGTCCTGGCTTGCGCTGCTAAGCGGCGCTCCTTTCCAGGATGTGGACGCCGCACGCGGAGCCCAGGCCGATGACGTGCGCGAGGCCCACCCTGGCGCCCTCGATCTGCCGGTCGCCGGCCTCACCGCGCAGGTGATGGCAGACCTCCCAGATGTTGGCGATGCCGGTGGCCGCGATCGGGTGGCCCTTGGACTGCAGTCCTCCGGACACGTTCACCGGCGTGGACCCGTCGCGCCAGGTGGCGCCAGACAGGAAGAAGTCCGTCGCGCCGCCGGGCTCGCACAGCCCGAGATTGTCGTAGTGGACGAGCTCGGCGGTGGCGAAGCAGTCGTGCAGCTCGACGAGGTCGAGGTCGGCTGGCCCGACGCCCGCCTGCTCGTAGGCCTGCGCCGCGGCCTGCTTCGTCAGCGTGTTGACGTCGGGCAGGACCTGGCACGCCTCCTGCCACGGGTCCGAGGTAAGGACCGACGCCGAGACCTTGACGGCGCGCCTGCGCTGCTCCAGTGACAGGGTCTTCAGCTTGGAGTCCGAGACGACCACCGCGGCGGCGGCGCCGTCGCAGTTGGCCGAGCACATCGGGCGGGTGTTCGGGTAGGCGATCATGACGTCGTTCATGATCTGCTCGAGCGTCATCCGCTTGGTGTAGGCGGCGAGCGGATTCAGCGTGGAATGCGCGTGGTTCTTCTCGCTGATCCTCGCGAAAAGCTCGAACGGCGTGCCGGAGTACTGGTGCTCGTGGATGTACTCCATCCCGATCTGAGCGAAGACGCCGGGCATCGTCTCGGTGCCGATCCGGCCGTCGATCGTGGCGACCGCGCCCATCCGGCCGTGCGGCTCGAACGTGTCCGTCTGCTTGCGCGGGCCCGCGCCGGCGAGCAGCCCGGCGCCGGCGAGTTTCTCGACGCCGACCGCGAGGCCCATGTCCGCCTCGCCCGCCTTGATCGCCATGATCGCCGTGCGCAGCGCGGTGGCGCCGGTCGCACAGGCATTCGCGACGTTGAAAACCGGGATACCGGTCTGGCCGATCTGCTTCTGGATCTGCTGGCCGATGCCAGCGCCGGCTCCCATCAGGTTCCCGGCGGCGAGCACGCCCATGTCCTTGATCGTGACCCCGCCGTCGCTGAGCGCCCCGAGGGCGGCTTCCGACGCGAGGTCGAGGACGTCCTTGTCCGGATGCTTGCCGAACTTCGTCATGCGGATCCCGAGGATCCAGACGGCCTCCGCCATCACGCCGCTCCGTTCTCGATCGGCTCGAACCCGTATCCGACCGCTTCCGTGCCGGCCGAATCGGTGCCCACGTCAACCGTCGTGAGCCGGACTCTCATCCCGAGCCGTACGTGCTCGGGATCCGCCGGGACGTTGACGATGTTGCCCCGGACGCTGGTGCCGCCGCAGTCGACGACGCCCGCCACGAACGGCACCGGTATCCCCGGCGCCGCGAACGAGACGATCGTGAACGCCTTCACGGCACCCTCGCGGGCGACGTCGACGTCGTCAAACCCGGCGGCGCTGCCGCACGCCGCGCAGGCGTTGCGCCGGTCGAAGAACCGCGCGCCACACGACGTGCACTGCTTCGCGACCAGATGCGGGTCATCGCCCAGCACCAGGTAATCCACGAGGGGAATCTGTGCCATGGTCACCTTTATAGCCGATGGCGAGGTCAATGGGCGGAACCGGAGGGCGGACAGTGCAGCGGACCACGTCTGCGCTGGGCGGGGTCAGCCGCGGGTCACGCCGGCGATGACCTCGGCGAAGCGGTGCAGCGTCTGGACCGGGGCGAAGTCGGCGAACCACACGTAGAAACGGTCCGCCCCGTCGGCGTGCAGGCGGGCGAAATGGCCGGCGAGTTCCGGCGTCGTGCCGACGACGACGCTGGCGGCCATCGTGGTGGCGCCGTAGCGCCGCCGGACGAGCGCGGTCATCTCCTGGCGCTCGTGCTCGGAGGAGACCAGGGCGACCATCGTCTGCACCGACACCCTGGCCGGCGCCGCCTGGTCACGCAAGGCGGGCAGCTTGTCGAGGTTGTGGACTGGCACGTTCCACCAGTCGGCATGGGTCCGGACCAGCGCGAGCGTGCGCTGTCCGACGCCGCCGATCGTGACAGGTATGCGACGGGTGGGAGCCGGGCGCTGCTGAGCGCCGCTCAGCGTGAAGTGCTCGCCGGCGAAGTCGACCACCTCGCCGGTCCACAGCGCGCGCATGATCTGGAGAGACTCGCTGAGCCGGCCGACCCGGGCGCGCGGTTCCGCTGAGCTCACGCCGAACGCCGCCAGTTCGGACGGCACCGAACCCCAGCCGATGCCGAGCTCGAACCGGCCGCCGGAAGCATGATCGAGTGCGGTGACCTGCCGTGCGAGCACCGCGGGATGCCGGAATGCGTCGCACAGCACGAGATGCCCGGCGGTGAGCGAAGTCGTGCGGGCGAGTACCCAGCTCGCCACCGACATCGCCTCCCACATGTCGAACTCGGCCGCGAGCGGCGGCGTGAGGTGGTCCATGAACGCGATTCCCTCGAACCCGGCCGCCTCGGCGGCGAGCGCGCGCCCGACGATCGCGTCGTGCGACATCCGCAGCTGAGGCAGGTACAGGTGGAATCCGACGCTCACGTGGCCTCCTCGGGATCCCGATCGGGAACCAGCTACGACGGCGACGATCAGAAGCCTAGAGTGGGACAGGTCGACGGCAGGGCACGAGGGACCTTACTCCCGGATCGAGCGCATCCGAACAGGAGCATGGACATGAACTTCACCCGACTGACGGAGTCCGACCAGTACCAGCGACAGCGCGAGGAGCTGCGAGTCGCCGAGCTGGGCCTCATCGATCATGTAGAGCGGGTAGCCGCGCTGCGGCGGGAGCTGCCCGCTGACACCGTCATCGAAGACTACGAGCTGGTGGACGTCGCGAGCGGTGACCACGTCCGGCTTTCGGAACTCTTCAGCGCTCCGGACCGCGCGCTGGTCCTTTATCACTTCATGTACGGCAAGGCCCAGACGGAGCCGTGCCCGCTGTGCACGATGTGGATCGACGGATACAACGCGGCGGCTCCCCACCTCACGCAGAACGTCGACTTCGCCGTGGTCGCCGCTGCTGAGCCCGCCGCCCTCAGCGCCCACGCGGCATCGCGCGGCTGGCGCAACCTGCGCCTGCTCAGCGCGGGCAGTTCGACCTTCAAGTACGACCTCGGCAGTGAGGAAGCCGACGGCGCCCAGACCGAGTGGATCTCGGTGTTCACCCGCGCGGACGACGGCACCGTGCGGCACATCTACTCCAAGGGCGCGCAGATGGCCGACGACCGACGCGAGCGCGGCATCGACCTGCTCAGCCCGGTGTGGCACCTCCTTGATCTCACGCCGGGCGGCCGGGGCGACTGGTATCCCGCTCTGAACTACTAGCCGTAACGCGGGTGATGTTCCGGGAGTTCGGGTGACCTGGAACGCGGTGCTGCGAGCCAGCCGGGCGAAGGTCGCCGAGTCGGCGATGGCGGCGCCGAACTGGTCGTTGTTGAAGTAGACGTACACGGGTTCCGCTGGCTGCCACGCCGCCGTGATCCGGGCGATCCACGAGCGCAGGGCGCGCTGGCCGTAGCGCGGCCATGGCCGGGCGGCACCCTGGTGCAGCCGGAGGTAACCCCAGCCCGCCGTCCGCCAGAGCGGGGTGACCGGCCGGCCGAGCTGGTCGGCCCAGCAGAGCGCGGCGTTGTGCGCGGTCAGCACTGCTGCGATCTCGTCGGTCCACCACGACGGGTGCCGCGGCTCGACCGCGACCTTCAGGTCACCGCCAGGCGGCAGATGACCCGCGAACTCGGTCAGGCAGGCATCGAGGCTGGCCGGGTCGGCGCGCAGGGTGGGCGGCAGTTGCAGCAGCACCGGGCCGAGCCGAGGGCCGAGACCAGCGGCCGCGGCCATGAGCCGGGCAACCGGCTCGGCCGGGTCGCGCAGGCGCCGGATGTGGGTCAGGTACCGGCTCGCCTTGATCGCCATGACGAAGTCCGGCGGCGTCCTGGCCTGCCAGTCGGTGAACGTCTCGCGCGCCGGAAGCCGGTAGAAGGTGCCGTCGTTCTCGACCGTGCCGTACACGCTGGCGTAGTGCTCCAGCCAGCGCCGCTGCGGAACCTCGGCCGGGTACAGCACGCCGCGCCAGTGGCGGTACTGCCAGCCGGACGTCCCGACGAGAAGGGGCACGTGCTCTATGTGCCCTCCGGGCGCGGGCACACGCCTGGCGCGGGGCGGCTGCCATCGGTCGGCAGCCGCCCCGCTCACCGCTACTGGATGGACTGGGATGGGCAGCTCGCGGAGAACCCGCCGACGGCGCTGTCGGCGTCCCAGCCGTGCTTGTTGCCGGCCTGCCAGAGCGGCAACGTGAGGAAATTGCTGGACGGCAGCGCGAAGTTGCCGTTGACAGTGCCCGGTGCCGTGGACAGGTCGGCGTAATCGTTGCAGTCCACCGTGCTGGTCCCCGACGACGGCTGCTTGTCCACCTCGAGCAGGGGGTTGTACAGGTCGGCCGGCCCCATGCCCTCGATCGTGTTGTGCCAGATCTGCACGTTGGACCAGATCCCGCCGATGGCCACGACCGGCTGGCCCCAGGACGGCTGCAGGAAGTACTGGCTCTCGTTCTGGAACGTGTTGTCGTGCACGTAGACCGAGTCGATCGAGGCGTTCTTGCCGAAGGCGTCGATGTAGAGCGCGTACGGGTCATGGCCGGCCACGGTCGACGTGCCGGCCGTCCCCGGCGGGTTGGTGCCGTTGCTGGGATCGGACAGTGACGTTCCCGGGTCGTTGTGCACGGTGTTGCCGGAGACCAGCAGGTGGTCGGTCGACTTGCCCTGCGTCTCGACGTCCAGGTTGATGCCCTGGTTGGTGTTCCACACGACGTTGTCGCTGATCCAGATATAGCTAGCGCCGTCGTCGTAGATGCCGGCCGCGTTCTCCGGCTGCGGGGCGCAGGTGCCGGTGCCCCACTTGCCGTAGGCGGCGTTGGAGTACGTGTCTACGTTGTAGACGGTGTTGCCCTGGACCAGGCCGTGCCGCGCCTGCGCCGCGCCGACCTCCCACCCGATGGTGTCGAGCCCGATGTTGTCGGCGTCGTGGATCACGTTGCTCGCCGCGAGGAAGTCGGTCACGTTGCCGTTGATGGTGACCGTCTCGCTCTGCCCGGTCCGCGTCCCGGTCACCGTGTTGCCCTCGATGACCAGGTGCTGCAACGGCTGCGACGCGGAACTCCCGGCGGCGATCACCGCGATGCCGTACCCGTCGACATTGCCGTTGCCGCAGTCGGTCTTGTTCGTCAGCGACTCGTCCCCGGTGTTGGTGATGTTCTGGACGGTGTTGTCGATGATGTAGATGTCGCCGCAGGAACCGCCGTTGAGGAAGCACGCTGACAGATGCGGGACTGTCGTCTGGCTGGTATTGGTCGTGTCACTGCGGACCGTGACGTAGATGCCGGCCGGGCTGTGCCCGGTGCCAGCCCAGGTGTAGTTCTGGACGGTCAGCCCGTAGATCTCCACGCTGCGCGAGTCGACGATGCTGACGCCGCCGGAGTCCTGCCAGAACTGGTTCGGATTCGTGTCGGCGGCCGTGACGGTGCCCAGGTCCAGCGTCGCCGACGTGCCAGGGGCGGGCGCGAGCTCCAGCAGCGCGGTGCTGTACTTGCCCCAGACCTGGATGGGCGAGGTGAAGGTGCCGGTCAGGCAGAGCACGGTCGTCGCGCTGATCGAGTTCTCGTTCGCGGCGATCCAGGCGTTGACGGTCGCCGAGGTCGCTCCCGAGGTCGAGGCGAACGTGACCGTGCAGGAGGCCGGCGGCGCGATCGCGGCGCCGGTCGGAGTCGACGGGTTGGGGATCAGCCCGTCGTTGTCGGCCGGGGCGGTGCCGGCCGGCTCGATCGGGAACGCGCTCGCCGAGACCGGCGGAGCGGGCTGGGTCACCGCCGCGTGGACCACGGCCGGGCCGGCCATGGGGGCGAGGGTGAGCGCCGCGGCGCCGAGCGCCGCAAGAGTGAGCCGGAAGCGGGAGACTGGCATGAGACTGACCTCGCGATCGCTGGGCGGCTGGTGAGCGGACGGATCTGTCAGGCGCTAAGACGGCTCCTGAGCAGCTGACGGCGCCGCGGCCACCACCGGACCGGGGGAGCGCGGCGCTAACGGGCGCAAGGCTGGTGGCAGCAGGCCGGCGTGGGCGGCCAGCAGGTCGTCGCACAGGGCGACGATCTGGTCGGTCGTCAGCGTCGCCGCCGCGTTCGGGTCGAGCAGCGCCGCCTGGTAGACGTGCTCGCGGCGCCCGGTCAGCGCGGCTTGCACGGTCAGCTCGACGACGTTGAGGAACGTCCGGTTCAGCGCGGCAAGCTGCACGGGCAGCGCGCCGACCGGCTTAGGCCGTGGCCCGGCCGCGCCGCCGAGGTCGCACGGGACCTCGACGCAGGCGTCCTGCGGCAAGTTGGAGATCAGCCCGCCGTTGCGGACGTTGACGTAGATCTCCTGCTCCGCGCCGGTCTGGCCGGAGTAGATGAACTGCGAGGCGAGCTCGTGGGTCGGCTCGAGCTCCAGCGGCTCGCCGGACTTGAGCTGCCTGCTCAGATCGTCGAGCTCGCGCAGGTTCTCCTGCGAGCGGGCCAGGTAGTCGCCGACGAAGATCCGGAATCTGCCGACCTGATCGTCGTGCCGCATGAACCACGGCACGTACTCGGCGGAGTGCTCGCTCGACTCGGTCGGGAAGTAGCCGAACCGGCGGAACAGCTCGACTCGCACCCGCCGCCCTAGCTCCGGATCGGCGTCGATGACCTCGGCTAGCTTCGGGTACAGCGACGCTCCCTGGTGCTCGAAACGCAGCACGAACGCCTGGTGGTTGAAGCCTGCCGTCACGAAGCTGATCTCGGACTGCTTGACCCCGACCAGCCCGGCCAGGAACGCGTGCGTGTCCCTGACCGAATGACACAGGCCGAAGACCCGGCCCGGGTCGAAATCGGCGCCCTGGTAGACAGCCCAGGGCAGCATGGCCATCGGATTGGCGTAGTTCAGCAGGTAGGCATCGGGACACCGGCTGAGCATGTCCCTGGCCAGCGAGACGGCGACCGGAATGGTCCGCAGTCCGCGGAAGATCCCGCCGATGCCGAGCGTGTCGCCGATGGTCTGCCGCAGGCCGTACCGGGCCGGGATGTCGAAGTCGAGCCTGGTGGACGAGTAGCCGCCGACCTGGACCTCGTTGATCACGTAGGCCGCGCCCGTCAGCGCGTCCTCGCGGCGCAGCGACGCGCTCACCGTCGCGCCCGAGCCGGTCTGGCTGATGATCTGCCGCACCAGGCGCTCGGCGAAGGCGAGCCGGTCGGGACTGATGTCGTGCAGCGCCAGCTGCAGCTCGCCTGGCAGGTCGGTGAAGCCGCACAGGTCAGTGACGACATTGCGGGTGAACTCGATACTGCCTGCGCCGATGAACGCAACCTTGATCACAGCTCGAAAGTGTTTCATTTCGAGCAGATTCGTGCAAGAGCGTGCAGAGTGATCGGAGAACTAGTCGGTGACCTGCGGCGAATCTGCAACTTTGGAGCCGTCCAGGGTTGACACCGCGCTCCGCGGGCGCCGAGGATATGGCATCAAAGATGGCCAGCCCGTGCCAGAACATGAACAGAGGGACCCATGCGGCGAAACACATTGCGGATCGTCATGACGTGCGCACTGGTCCTGATCGGGATCACGGCGTGCGGGACCGGCAGCGGCGGGTCAGGCTCGGGCAAGTCCATCACGATCTGGGAGGGCTTCACCGGCGCCGAGGCGAAGGCATTCGCCAGGCAGGTCAGCGCCTACGAGAAGGCGAACCCCGGCGTCAGCGTCTCCGCCCTTTACGTCAACAACGACAACACGCTGCAGAAGGTGCTGACCGCCGTCCGCGGCGGGACGCCGCCCGACATCGCGTACCTGTATGGGTCCTGGGCGCCGAACGTGGCGCAGATCCCGCAGGTCGTCAACCTGACCAGCGTGGTCAGCAGGCCGTCGGTGAACTGGAACGACTTCTGGGTCGGCGAGCGCGAGGTCGCCACCGTCAACGGCAAGGTCATCGGCATTCCCGCCCTGGTCGACAACCTCGCCGTCGTCTACAACAAGGCACTCTTCGCCAAGGCGGGCCTCCCCGCGCCGTCGCCGGGCTGGACCTGGTCGCAGTTCATGGCCGACGCCCGCAAGCTGACCAGCCCGGCGATCAAGCAGTACGGCACCGCCTATGTGACCCCGGGTTCGGAGGACACCGTCTGGCACTGGGAGGCGCTGCTCTGGGAGGCCGGCGGCCAGATCCTGAACTCGGCGAACACGAAGGCGGCGTTCGACTCGCAGGCCGGGCTGACGTCGCTGGAGACGCTGCGCACGATGGCGGTCACCGACCACTCGATGTACCTGGACCCGGCCGACTCGGCGTACGCCAACCTGTTCAACTCAGGCAAGATCGGGATGGTCGTGACCGGGCCGTGGGACCTGTCCGCCTTCCCGAGCGTCCATTACGGCGTTCAGGTGATGCCGCAGTATCCCGGCACCGGCGGCGGGCACCAGACGATCTCCGGTCCGGACAACTGGGTGATATTCAACAACGGCTCCGCTCAGGTCAGCGCCGCCGAGAAGTTCCTGCTCTGGCTCACCGCGCCGGCACAGGTCAAGGCCTTCTCGCTGGCGACGGGCGACCTGCCGACCCGGCAGTCCGTGGCGAGCGCGCCCGGCTTCTCCCAGCAGATGAACACGGCCCTGCCTGGCGTCAGCGCGTTCGTCGCCAACCTCGGCGAGGTCCGCCAGGCGCGGCCGCAGATCGCGACGTACCCGCAGATCTCACAGGTGCTCGGCACCATGATCGTGTCAGTGCTGCTCGGCAAGGCTCAGCCCAAGGCCGCGCTTGACCAGGCGGCCGCCAAGGTCAACCAGATTCTGGCCGGCTCAGGCAGCTGAGATGGCCTCAAGCGCGGCGGCGAGCAGTCGGAGTTCGCCCGCCCGGACACCCGGGCGGGCGTTCCCCCGGCGACCCGCCGGAACCCGGCAGCAGGCGCGGCGCTCGGACTCGGTGATCGGCTGGGCCTTCGTCACGCCGGCGGCGGTCCTGATCCTGACCTTCGGCGCGGTGCCGATCGTCTGGTCGCTGATCATGTCGTTCCAGCGGAACAACCTGCTCTCGCCGCGCACCCCGTTCGTCGGCCTGCAGAATTACCGCGAGCTCATTCACGACCCGGCGGTGCTCCAGGCCGCCGGGCACACCATCGTCTACACAGCGCTCTTCGTGCCAGGGACGATGGTCGTAGGCCTGTTCCTCGCCGTCGCGATGAACCGGGATCTCCGCTTCATGTGGTTCTACCGCACGGCCGCCTACGCGACGATGGCGATCTCCACGATCAGCGAGGCGCTGGTCTTCATCTGGCTGTTCGACCCGTCCTACGGGATCGTGAACTACGTACTCAACCTGGTCGGCCTGCCCCAGCAGCAGTTCCTGAACGACCCGAACGAGGCGCTCTACGTGATCGTGGCGATGACGATCTGGGGCTGGACCGGGTTCGCCGTGGTGATCTACCTGGCTGCGCTGCAGGGGGTGCCGAAGGAACTGACCGAGGCGGCCGCGATCGACGGCGCGGGCCGCTGGACGACCTTCCGGCGGGTCACGCTGCCGCTGCTCAGCCCGGCGTCCCTGTTCCTGGTCGTCTGGCTGACGATCAACGCGCTCCAGCTCTTCGACGAGGTCTACCTGTCCACCCAGGGCGGCCCGCTCGGCGCGACCACCGTGCTCGTCTACTACCTGTACAACCAGGCCTTCCAGAATTTCAGCTTCGGGTACGCGTCGGCGATCGCCTACGCCCTGTTCGTCGTGATCCTGGCCATCACCGCCATCCAGTTCCGGGTCGGCCGTGCGCTGACCTACTACCGGTCATGAGCGCGGGGTACCGGCGGTGAGCGCCGTCGATCTCGCCAAGGCCGGACCGGGCCCGGCGGGCGTCCCGGCCGTCCCGGTCGCCGTCAGGCGGCGGGGCCGGCACCGGTTCCTGCCCTTCAGCCCCTGGCACCTGGTGCTCCTGCCCGCGACGGTCATCTTGATCTTCCCGTTCTTCTGGATGGTCGTGACCTCGGTGGAGACCTCGGCGGAGGCACTGCGGTTCCCGCCTGACCTGACCCCGCACGTGCTGCGGCTCGCCAACTACGCCGACGCACTGCGCGCGGCGCCGTTCGGCCGCTTCTTCTGGAACAGCACCGTCGTGGCGCTGACCACCGTCGTCAGCAACCTCCTGCTGTGCGCGGCCGCCGGGTACGCCTTCGCGCGGTTCCGGTTCCTCGGGCGCGGGCTGCTGTTCGCAGTGATCATGACGACGCTGATGGTGCCGTTCCAGGTGACGATGATCCCGCAGTTCCTGATCACCAAGTGGATCGGCGTGCACCTGCTCGCCGGGGCCGGGATCGGCCATATCGGCTCGCTGATCGTCCCGAACGCGGCGACCGCGTTCGGGGTCTTCTTCCTGCGCCAGTTCTTCCGCACGCTGCCGATCGAGTACGAGGAGGCGGCCAGGGTCGACGGCGCCAGCAGGCTGACCGTGCTGGTGCGGATCGTGCTGCCGCTCTCGGCGCCGGCCCTGGCGACACTGGCCGCGCTGACGTTCCTCGACTCCTGGAACTCGTTCCTGTGGCCGCTCATCGCGGTCAGCTCGCCGAGCGAGATGACGCTGCCGCTCGGGCTGGCGACCTTCCAGGGGGCGCACTCGACGCAGTGGACGCTGCTGATGGCCGGCAACATGATGAGCCTGGTCCCGATGCTGGGTGTCTTCGTGCTCGCTCAGCGCTACTTCATCCGGTCGGTCGCGGCGACCGGGCTCACTGGGACCTGACGATGGAGCGACATTCATGACGCATAACGCGACGGGCAGCCGGACTCCGGGCGGGCAGGCCAGACCCGCACCGGGAGGATCGGGAGATCCGGCGGCCCCGGGGGACGGCGCAGATCCGAAGGACGGCCAGGCGGGCTGGCGGACCGAGGCCGAGATCGGCTCGCAGCCCGACTGCTGGCGCCGGGCGGCGGCGACCCTGCCGGGCGTCGCTGACCTGCTGCCGGCGCCGGGCGAGCGGGTCGCGGTGGTGGGCTGCGGGACGTCCTGGTTCATCGCGCAGTCCTACGCGGTCGCCAGGGAGGCGGCCGGGCAGGGCGAGACCGACGCGTTCGCGGCCTCGGAGATGCCGCTGGGCCGCCGGTACGACCGGGTGCTCGCGCTGACCAGGTCGGGCACCACCACGGAGATCCTGCGACTGCTCGGCGCGATCGGCGGTACCCAGCCGACGGTCGCGATCACCGCCGACGCTGGCTCGCCGGTCGCCGCCGCGGCCGGCGCGATCATCGCGCTGGACTTCGCCGACGAGGAGTCGGTCGTCCAGACCAGGTTCGCCACCACCGAAATGGCCCTGCTGCTCGCGCACCTGGGCACCGACATCGAGCCGGTCGCCGTCGCGGCGGAACGCGTCCTGGCCGGGCCGCTGCCTGCCACGCTGACGGGTGCGCGCCAGTTCACCTTCCTCGGCACGGGCTGGACGTGCGGGCTGGCTAGCGAGGCGGCACTCAAGCTGCGGGAATCGGCGGGCCTGTGGGCCGAGTCGTATCCCGCGATGGAGTTCCGGCACGGCCCGATCGCGGTGACCGGGCCGGGCAGCGTGGTCTGGCCGCTGTCGCCCGCTCCGGACGGCATGGCCGGGGAGGTCGCCGCGGCGGGCGGAGTGCTCTGGCGGGCGACCGAGCACCCGCTCGCCGAACTGGTCCTGGTGCACCGGGTCGCCCTGGCCATCGCACGAGCGGCGGGGCTTGACCCTGACCGGCCGCGCAACCTGACCAGGTCCGTCATCCTCGAGCCCAGCCAGGAGCGCGGCTGATGCCGGTGACGTCGACCGGCGAGATCGTCGCGGCCGCGATCGCCGCCGGGAGCGGCGCCGGGGCGTTCAACGTGATCGGCATCGAGCACGCGGAGGCGATCGTCGCCGGCGCGCAGGTCGCCGGCCGGCCGGTCGTGCTGCAGATCAGCGAGAACTGCGTCAGCTATCACGGCGGGCTCGAGCCGGTCGCGCTCGCCGCGCTCGCGATCGCCCGCGCGGCCACGGTGCCGGTCTCCGTGCACCTCGATCACGCGACCAGCCAGGAGCTGGTCAGGGAGGCAGCCGGACTGGGCATCGGCTCGGTGATGTTCGACGCCTCGGCACTGGACTACGAGGAGAATGTGCGGGTGACGGCCGAGCTGACCGCGTGGTGCCATGAGCGCGGGATCTGGATGGAAGCCGAGCTCGGCGAGATCGGCGGTAAGGACGGAGTGCACGCTCCGGGCGCTCGCACCAGCCCGGAGGATGCTGCGGCCTACGTCGCGGCGACCGGAGTGGATGGGCTCGCCGTCGCGGTGGGCAGCTCGCACGCCATGCTCAGCAGGGACGCCGTGCTGGACTTCGACCTGATCGGGCGGATCAGGGACCGGGTCCCGGCCGCGGTGCCGCTCGTGCTGCACGGATCATCCGGCGTTGCTGATGCCTCGCTGACCAAGGCGATCGTGGCCGGGATGACGAAGATCAACATCGCTACCCAGCTGAACAAGGTGTACACGGCGGCCGTCAGAGACCGGCTGGCCGCCGACGAGCGGCTGGTCGACCCGCGCAAGTACGGCGCGGCCGGGCGTGACGCGGTGGCGGCGGAGGTCACCCGCCTGCTCGGCGTGCTCCAGGTGGCCAGCTGATGCCACCCGCTAGCCCGACGCCGTCCGAGGCCGCCGGAGGGCGCTGGTGAGCCGCTACCGCAGGTGGAACGACCTGCTCGAACTGCTCGCGGCCGGCGGCCAGCTCACGGTGGAGCAGGCCGCCGAGCGTCTCGGCGTTTCCGCCGCTACCGTCCGGCGTGACTTCGACGATCTGGCCGCGCAGCAGATGCTGACCAGGATCCGGGGCGGTGCGGTCGCCCGCGCGGTCAGTTACGACCTGCCGCTGCGGTACAAGACCGAGCGGCACCCGTCGGAGAAGCAACGGGTCGCCGCCCTGGCCGCCGCCATGGTGCGGCCCGGTCAGGTCGTCGGCCTCAACGGCGGGACCACGACGACCGAGGTAGCTCGCGCGCTGGCCGTCCGGCCTGACCTGCAATCGGGCGGCCCGCTCTCGCCGTCGCTGACGGTGGTCACCAACGCGCTGAACATCGCGGCCGAACTAGCCGTCCGCCAGCACATCAAGCTCGTGGTCACCGGGGGCGTGGCCCGCCCGCAGTCCTACGAGCTGATCGGGTCACTGGCGACGGGGATACTCGAGCAGGTCGTGCTCGACGTGGCGATACTCGGCGTCGACGGAATCGACGCACAGGCCGGGGCGACCGCGCATCACGAGGGCGAGGCGAGCATCAACCGGCTGATGACGCAGCGAGCCGCCCGGGTCATCGTGGCGGCCGACTCGTCCAAGGCCGGCCTGCGGGCGTTCGCCAGGATCTGCACCGCCGGCGACGTCGACGTGCTCGTCACCGATACCGCGATCGACCCGGCTCAGGCGACCGCGCTGACCGAGGCAGGTGTCGAGGTCGTCCTGGCCTAGCGGGCCAGCGAGCAGGCATCCTTATCTCATGCACGCGTACTCCGGTGAACGCGAGCCCCGGCTGGGGATCGACATCGGCCGGGTGATCATCAACGGCCCGGCACATCCAGGCGGCGGCGACACCGCGTTCTTCCAGGGGGACGAGGCGGCGCTTATCGCCACGCCGGAAATGGACGGGGCGGTGGTCGTCATCGCGCGCCTGGTCGAGGTCTTCGCCGACCAGGTCTGGCTGGTGTCCAAGTGCGGGCCTCGGGTCCAGGCCCGCACGCTGCGCTGGCTCGACGGTCATGACTTCTATCGCCGTACCCGGCTGGCGCGGGAGAACGTCCGGTTCTGCCTGACCCGGCAGGACAAGCGCGGCCACTGCGAGGAACTCGCCCTCACCCACTTCGTTGACGATCGCCCGGAGGTCCATGCCGCCATCCGGGGAACGGTCGAGCATCAGTACTTCTTCGGCCCGCAGCGCGAGCCCGTCCCTGGCTACGGCATTCACGCCCCAACCTGGGCCCAGGTCGAGACTCTGATCAGCGGTTCCTTGCTGCCCGCTGACCGGCAGGGATAGTCGCCCAGCACGAGCAGTAGATGCGCCGAATACGGTCAGCCTCAGTCCGCGGCCCCGGCCGGGCCGATGTCGCCAGCGCCCGGCGACTGGACGGGTGCGACCACCGGCACCGGTACCGCCGGTCCGCGCGCCCGGCGCGAGACAAGCTCCCTCTGGTCGCTCAGGCCCTTCATCTCGCTGATCAGCGGTGAGTGCGACAGCCAGAAGGCCCCGGCGAAGGCGATGAGCAGCGACAGCGCCTCCAGCGGACCGGCGGCGCCGCGGGTCCGCAGGTCGTCGCCGAAGAGCGCGATGCCGATGCAGATGCTGGCCAGCGGGTCGACGAGCACCAGGCTGGACTGCGAGGCGACCAGCGGGCCGGCGTGGATGGCGTTCTGGGCCAGGAAGACACCGCCGGCGCCGAACACGGCCAGCGCGTACACCTGCCAGTGCTGGTACAGCCTGGCCCAGTCGGCGGTCGCGTAGTCGGAGACGACCTTGGTGCAGGCCGCGGTGAAGGAGAAGCTCACCGCCGCCGCGGTGCCGAACATCGCCGCCCGCCACCAGCGCGGGCCGCGCAGCGCGAGCAGGACGGTGCCGACGATGATCGCAGTGCAGATCGCGCCGGTCACGATCCACCGCCACTGCGGGGGCGGCGTCATGCCGTACTGGGGGCGCGCGAAGTACAAGAAGCCGGATACTCCGCAAGTAATGGCGAGCACGCCGAGCCATTCCCTTGGTCCGACCGGAAAGCGGAACCAGACGGCCAGGACGGCGACGAGGAAGACCAGCTCGGTGGTGAAGATCGGCGCGACCTGGGAGAGCCGGCCGAGGTGCAGCGCGGTGGCCTGCAGCACGAAAGCGACGATCATCATCGCGAATCCGAGCAGCCAGACGCCCCGGCGCAGCGCGTGCGTCATGAGGCTCAGCCGCAGCGTCGACCCGGCCGGCGCGCTCTCCACGCCGATCCGCTGGAAGACGCTGGTCAGAGCGTTGGCCAGGGCAACACCTAGAGCCAGGACATAGACCATCGTGTTTCCGCCTTTGTCAAAGACGCTCAGCACGCAGGTAACTGACTCTAACCCGAAAACCAGTCAGGCCTGGTTAAGCGATAGCGGATACCAGCGAGCGCCTGACTAAACCTCGCAGCGTGAATAGCATTAAATGCACGCAATGCCTAGTACGGCGGCTGCGGTACTAGAAGCCCGCAGCCACGCAGAAGGCACAGCTGCTCAGGACGCTGTCGCTCGAGCAGCGCGGGCGCGCCGTCAAGGTCACGGCGTCAGCCGTCACGGACCGTACTTGAGGATGGCTGCCTGGACGCCAGGGATGCCGACGTTGCTCTGCCCGACGGCCCACAGCGACCTGGTTCCCGGGATCCAGGTCATTCCCAGCAGTTCCACCTTGTTGTTGGGCGTGCCGCTATCTCCGGGCACGATCTGACGGGTCCAGTGTCCGGAGTTGTAGTGATAGAAGTAGGGCTGATAGGCCGGAGCCGGACCGATCCCGGCTAGCCAAAGGCCACCATGACCGTCCTGGGCCATCCCCGCCTGGCTCAGGTAGCCAAGCGGCGGCATGCTGACCCTGGTCCAGCCGCTCCCGTTCCAGTGCAGCAGGACGTTGCCCTTCGGCAGGCCGTTCTTGGCGATCCCCACCCGAACCCAGACCGACGTGTCTGACGCCGCTACGACGGGGTTGGCAAAGGAAATCTCGCCGGTCGTCAGGTGCGGCTTCGGGATGGCGGTCGTGCTCCACCGGGTCCCGTTCCAGTGCATGAGGACCCATCCGGATGTCTTGAGATTCAGGCCAACCGCCCAGATGTCGTTCACCGAAAAAGCGGAGATGCTGACCGGGACGGCAGGAACCGGGACCTTGCTCCATCTGCCGTGGTTGTAGCGGGCAGCGTAGCCCGTGGCGCCGGAGGCGAATACCCATGTCCCTCCGCCGTGAACGGCGACGACCGGCGTCACGCCGGTGCTTCCTGAGCGGTCGACGGGGGTGACCCAGGACGGCATCGAGACCCTGGCCCAGGAGGTGCCGTTCCAGTGCCACGCCTCATGGCCGGTACTGGTACCGACGAAGATCCAGGCGTTTGTAGCCGAGGTGGCGCCGAACGAGGGCTGCTCTCCGGCCACTCCGTTCAGCAGGCTCGCGCCAGCGAAGCCTTTCGGCGGGATCGAGACCCAGTGACCATTTCCCCATCTCTCGATGATGAGCTTGCGGTTCTGGTTGCCGACCGTCCACGCGTCGCCGGGCCCTGTCGCGGTCACCGCGTCGAGCCGGCTTACGTCGCTTGCCAGGCCTATGAGCTTGGTGATCCGCCAGCCAGGTGAGGTTGCTGCCTGCGCTGGTGCCAGGCAGGCCGCGAGCGCCAGGCTAACGGTCGCCGCGCCCGCTAGCTGTCGTGTCGGTCGCATGGTCATTTATTCCTTTCGTCCACACATTTCGCCGTACATAGCATAGGGGATATCGACCCGGTCGAGGGGCTGGACCTATTTTGTAGCATGTTCGCGCCAGGACCGGCCTGTCAGCGAGCGGTGCGCCCGCTCACGCCGCTGGCGGCGCGGGTGTTGATGACCCGGTCAGGCCCGATGCCTAGCGACTCGGCTCGGGCGCAGCCGCTGTCCAGCCAGTCGAGCTGACCGGGCGCGTGCGCGTCGGTGTCGATCGCGAACGCGCAGCCGGCCTCGGCGGCGATCCGCAGCAGCCGGTCCGGCGGGTCCTGCCGCTCTGGCCGGCAGTTGATCTCGACCGCCACCCCGTGCTCCCGGCACGCGCCGAACACGGCGTCCGGGTCGAACAGCGACTCCGGTCGCCCGCGTCCGGTGATCAGCCGGCCCGTGCAGTGCCCGAGCACGTCCATGTGCGGGCTGGAGATGGCGGTGAGCATTCGCCCGGTCATCTCGTCAGCGGGCATCCGGAGCTTGGAGTGGACACTCGCGACGACGACGTCCAGGCGGCCGAGCAGATCCTCGTCCTGGTCCAGGGTGCCGTCCTCCAGGATGTCGACCTCGATGCCGGTCAGGATCCGGAACGGAGCGAGTTCGGCGTTGAGCGTGCTCACCAGGTCAAGCTGCCGTACGAGCCGTTCGGCCGACAGCCCGTTGGCCACCGTCAGCCTGGGCGAGTGGTCCGTTAGCGCCATCCACTCGTGACCCAGGTCTCGTGCGGCCAGTGCCATCTCATCCGGCGGGCTTCCGCCGTCGGACCAGTCCGAGTGGGTGTGGCAGTCGCCGCGCAGCGCGGCCCGCAGGCCGCTGGGCTCCAGCGGAGGGGCGTCACCGAGCAGCCGGCTGAGGTAGGCGGGCTCCTGGCCGGCCGTGGCCTGGATGATGACCTCGGCGGTGGCCGGGCCGATTCCCGGCAGGGCCTGCAAGGTGCCGTCGCCGATTCGGCGCTCGATCTCGTCGCCGGTAAGCCCGGCCGCCACGGCGGC
>DASWAA010000328.1:0-15376 GCA_036391385.1 Streptosporangiaceae bacterium | reverse complement strand
GCGGTCCCAGAACCCGACTTCCGGCAGGTAATACGGATCATCGCCCCCAGTCGGCCCGCGCTCGGCCTTCCGATCAGTGCCGACGGTCCGGTCACCACCCGCGGCCCGGTCACCGTCGGCGGCCCGATTGCCGTCGCTGGCCCGATCACGATTGGCGGGTGACTCGCCGGCAGCCCTGCTGTCGACCCCCGACGGCAAGGGCTCGGTCTGTGCACCGTCCGCCGCGTCGCCGTCCGCCGCGTCGCCGTCCGCCGCGTCGCCGTCCGCCGCGTCCGCGTCGGGCGCGTCGTCGTCGTCCGCCGCTTTGCCGTCCGCCCCCTCGCGGACGGCTCCGTCGACGGCGAGTCCGGCGACCTCGGCAGCCTGCTCCGTGGTATCCGGGACCTGCGCGTCGGCGGGGGCGGCTTGGGCTGGGTCGGGCTCATCCGCTGTCGTCTCGGGCCTGGCTAAGCGCTCCAACCGGCATCCTCTTCCGGATTGATCAGCATCCCTGCCCGGCCATTAGAGCACGATGTAACCCGAATTGCTGACCGACCGAGTCGTTCCCCAATTACCTCGGAGGATGTGGGGGCTACTAGGCCCAACATCCTCCGAGGTAATGATCCGCCCCGGCCGATGTGGCTGGCCAACGGCGGTCAGGTGACGTCGTCGGCACTGTCGATCCCGCAGATGTCGCGAAGCGCCTGCTGGCCTGCGGGACTGACGCGGACGGCTCGGCCGGTCCCGACCCGGGCGATCCAGCCCTTGGTCAGGAACCGGTCGCAGATCGCGGCCCCGGCAGCGCCGCCCAGGTGCGGCCTTCGTTCCGTCCAGTCCAGGCACGACCGGACCAGCGGCCTGCGGGACGCGCGCAGGGCGGCGACATCCACGTCAAGCGCTGACTCGAGCCAGGCAATGCCCGTCTTGGTGAGCGTGAGTCCGTTCGTCTGATCGAGGACGCCGGAGTCGGTCAGCGCGTCGGTGATCCGCACGCCCAGTCGCCCAGCCAGGTGGTCATAGCAGGTCCGGGCCCGCGCCAGGGCCTGCGCCGTGCTAACGGCGCGCAGCGAGCGGGGCGCGGCCCGCGGGTCGGGCGCACTCGCTGGCGTCGCGTATGCCGCGAGATCCTCGACGAACTGGGCTGTCCGTGCGTCAGCGAGCCTTACATAGCGATGCCGGCCCTGCTGCACGGCCGCGAGCAGCCCTGCGTCGACCAGCCTGGCGACGTGCTCGCTCGCTGTCGACGGAGCGATACCGGCCTGCCTGGCTAGCTCGCCTACGGTCCAGGCCCGGCCATCGAGCAGCGCCATGCAGATCGCCGCTCGGCTGCGGTCGGCGAGGAGGCTGGCCACGGCGGCTAGCTGCGCTGCTGTCACAGTCTCATGATGACCCGGGCACATGTCGGCATGTACCGAAAGGTTGCCGTCCTATGGTTGGCCGCATGACTTCGATACTCATCGGCGGTGACGCCGAGGTACGTGCGGTGCTGGCCGATCCCGGCTATCAGGTCCCGCCCGCTCCGGCCGCACGTGAAGATCAGACCGGCACCCTCGCCTGGCTTCGGGCCAGTGTCTCCCGGTTCTGTGAAGGCACTGCCCACGACCGGCGGCGGACGCTCGCCGAAAGCGACATCGCGCGCATGGACCCAGCCAGGCTGCGCGCGGCGGCAGCCAGGCTCGCCATGGCCGAGATCGCGGGCTACGGCAGTGACGCGTTCGACGTAATGCCGCTCGCCAGGCGCGTTCCGCTGGCCGTGCTCGGAGCCGAGCTCGGGGTCGACGCCGAGGCCATCGAGGGAGTGGTCGACGCCGCGATGACTGCCGCCGTGGGGTACCTGAACCCAGACGGCGCGCCAGCCGGGACCGACGACGCCGTCGCGCTGCTCGTCAGGGAGCTAGGACCGGACCACGACGAGGTCACCGCGAACCGGATCGGGCTGCTCATGCAAGCTTGTGACGCGACCGCCGGCCTTATCGGCAACTCGCTGGCCCGCGCGTTCGGCGACAGTGCCGCGCCCGCCGGCGGCAGCCCGGTCGGCGACGACCTCGACGCGGCCGCTGTCGACGCCCTTGTCGCAGCCACCATCAAGGACGATCCGCCCGTGCGCCGGACTCGCAGGCTGCGCCCCGACGGCGAGGTAGTGCTCGTGGACCTCACGGGACAGACGTTCGCCGTCGGGAGGCGACCCTGCCCGGGTCCCGACCAGGCCACCGCGCTGGCCGCCGGAGTCGTCGGCGCTCTCCTGGCGCGGTGCGTGCTGGCCAATCCGGACATCGAGTACCCCGAGGGCGGCAACCTCCGACTGCCGGCGAGCCTCTTCGTCAGGGCCCGCCCGCTCGGCTAGCCAGCCGGACCGACGAGCCGCGGGACCGGCCGACGGGCGGGCAGGCCGGAGAGCCTGCGGGCCGACCGGGGTGGCAGCGCTGCCCTAGCGGAAGCGGCCGCCCTTGACAGGCAGGCCGGTTGCGGTCCAGGCGTGCATGCCGCCGCGCAGGTTGTAGACCTCGTGGCCCTGGCGGGCGAGCAGGCCGGCCGCTCTGGCCGATCGCATGCCGGACTGGCAGATGGTGATCACCGGGCGCCCGGCGGGAATCTCGCTCAGCCTCCCTGCCAGCGAGCCGAGCGGGATGTGCTTGGCCGACGCTGGGTGGCCGAGGTCCCACTCGTGTCGTTCCCTGACGTCGATCAGCACCGCCCGGCGCTCTGCCATGAGCGCCTGCGCTTCGCCGGCCGGGATCGTGGCATACGGCTTGCTGACCAGCTTCTTCCAGGCGTCCTTGATGCTCATACTGCCTTCCCTGAGAGTCGTCATCGGGACGAAGGTCCCTTCTCACGGGGACCGTCGCACCTGGTCAGAATACCCCCCTAGGTATGTACTGAAGCCATGGCAACGATTGAGAACCAGCTAGACGTCGGCTACATCGACGGTGAGTCCTACGAGATCACGGTCCGCGGCCACCGCATCGTGGTCGACCAGCCGACGGACGCGGGCGGCGGTGACACGGCGCCGACTCCGACCGAGCTGTTCGTCGCGTCACTGGCTAGCTGCGTCGCCTTCTACGCCGGCCGGTACCTGACTCGGCACGGCTGCACCCGGACCGGCCTGGCCGTCTCGACCAGCTACGAGCTCGCGACCGACCGGCCAGCGCGAGTGAGCCAGATCCGGATCACCGTCAAGGTGCCGACCGACCTGCCGCAGGAGCGCTGGCCAGCGCTGGCCGCCGTGGTCCAGCACTGCACCGTGCACAACTCCCTCCACACGCCACCCGACGTGGCCATCGACCTGCAGTAACCACGCCCCGAGACGAGCAAAGCTAGTGCCCGGCCGTTGCCCCCGCTCGGCCGGGCACTAGCAGTCGGCCGCTCTAGATGAACAGCAACTGGGCGCCTGCCGTCTTCTCGATGAAGTCGGCAGCACTGATGATGCCCTCGACAGCGTCGTAGAGATCATCCTCATCCAGGTTCTGCATCTCGGCCGACAGCCGGCAGGCCCACAGATGGCCGCCGGAGTCAACAATCTGGGCCAGGAACTCGGGTACGTCCGGAACGCCTACGTCGTGGATCTTGTTGCGCATCTGGTGCGTTGCCATCGCCGTCATGCCGGGCAGGCCGCCAAGGCCCTGTGGCATGTGCGTCGCGGTGTTGCCGAGCATGGTGAACTTCAGCTCGCCCATCCGGGACTTATTGATCATGTCGAAGCCCCAGAACGTGAAGAACAAGTCCACCTCGACACCCTCGCCCAGCGCGGCATTGGCCAGGATCAGCCCGGGATAGGCCATGTCCAGGTTGCCCTTGGAGCAGATGATGGCGAGCTTGCGGCCGGTCGGCGTGTCGTCGCCGAAGTCCGGGACGATGGCCGGCGCGGTCTGCATGGTGGTCACGGCTTACCTCTCTTTCTGGCGGCGCGCAGGGGCAGCCGCCCTAGCGGCAGCGTTCAGACGCAGCCGACTGGCTTGGGAAGCCCGGCGACGTAGGCCATCTTCTTGGCCGGCTTGCCAGGGAAGAGGACGAACAGTTCCTTGACGGGGATGCCGGCCTGGGTAGAGACCCGGCGCAGCGTTGCCGTCTCGCCCTGCTCCTTGTAGTCCTCGCGCAGGAACCTGAGCACCTTCAGGTGCGCGTCGGTCAGCTCGATGCCGATCTGGCCGGCGAGCTGCCTGGCGAGGTCCTCGCTCCACTCGTCGTAGTCCGTCAGGAAGCCCTCGGCGTCGACGTGAACTTGCGTCGCCCCGATGGTGGTGACAGTCATCTCTGCTCCTTCGTCCCTGTGGTGTCGTTTACCGATGGCAAGTGCTTTCCGGCCATGGACATGTGCGCGGGCAGCGGGATCGGGCGCCCGGGAAGCAGCAGGTGCCAGTACATCCAGCGGAAGGCGAGCTTGCCCCAGTGGTTGCGGGCGTTCTCCTGCAGCAGGCCGAACGGGCCGATCACCGGCACCGGATACCGCCCGGTCAGCGGCTCGGTGTCGTAGTTGAAGTCGATCAGCAGTCCCTTGCCATTGCCGGACTCGATGAAGCAGTTCGCGTGCCCGTCGAACTGACCCGTCATCGGCTCGCCCCTGACGTGCTGGCAGAAGTTGTCCACGAACACGTCGACGGCGAAGTGCGCGACCGAGCCCGCCTTGGAAGTCGGGATGTTGCTCGCGTCGCCGACGGCGAAGATGTTGCCGTAGGCCTTGGACAGCAGCGTGTGCTTGTCGACCGGCACGTAGTTCAGCTCGTCGCCGAGGCCGGACCTGGCGATGTAGTCGGCACCCATGTTCAGTGGCACGGTCACCAGCAGGTCGAACGGCACTTCTCGCTCGTCGTAGGAGACCAGCGTCTTGTTCTCGTTGTCGATCCGCTCCACCATGAAGTCGGACTCGACCTCGATCTTGCGCTCGTCCAGCATCGAGCCCAGGTGCTCAGACGCGATCGGCTTGGTGAACGCGCCAGCGAGCGGGGTGACGTAGGACATCTCGACCCGGTCCCGCATGCCGCGGCGCCTGAAATACGCCTCGGCCAGGAAGCTGAACTCCAGCGGCGCGACCGGGCACTTGATCGGCATGTCGGTCACGTGCACGACGAACCGGCCGCCGTCGAACGCCGCGAGAGCGCGAGCCAGCGCGGTGGTGCCCTCCAGGCTGTAGAAGTCGAAGATGGACGTGCGCCACTGCGGGCCGAGCATGCCAGGGGTCTGGTCCGGCCGCGGCGCGGTTCCGGTCGCGATAACGAGGTAGTCGTAGCCGATCCGCCGGCCGTCGGCCAGCAGTACCTCGGTGGCCTCCGGGTCGACCCGGTCGATCTCGCCGAGCACGAGGTCGACGCCGTCGGGGATGAACCGATGGCGTGACCGGACCACGTCCTCCGGCTGGTACACCCCGAACGGTATGAACAGGAAGCCCGGCTGATACAGGTGCCTGTCATCCTGGTCGACGACGGTGATCTGCCAGTCGGCCCGGTCCAGCTTGCGCCGCAGCTTGTTGACCACCATGGTGCCCGCGGTTCCGCCACCTAGAACAACTAGCCGCCGCATCGCTCTCCCCCTTGCTCGCTGGTCAGGCCTGGCCTGCATAACTCGACGCTAGGCGGCCCGGGCGGGTCGCGAGCAGGGTCGGAGGTCCCGCGACGGCGGGCCATCCGGCTGCTTCTTGGCGCGCGAGCAGGAAGCAGTGACGGGAATGGCTCTTGTGACAGAATGTGCGGTAACCCGTGCGATGGAGATGAAATGCCGGAGACCGAGCACGTGCCGGATGGTGTCGACCCCACCAGGCCAAGTCCGGCGCGCATGTACGACTACATGCTCGGCGGTACGCACAACTTCCAGATCGACCGCGACGCCACCGAGCGCTTCCGCGCGCAGATGCCTGACCTGTACGACGCGGCCTGGGCCAACCGCGGATTTCACGGACGGGCCATTCGATGGATGGCGATCGAGCACGGCATCAGGCAGTTCGTCGACATCGGGTCAGGCCTGCCGACGCAGAACAACACCCATGAGGTCGCCGAGGCGGTGGCGCCCGGCTCGCACGTCGTCTACATCGACAGCGATCCGATGGTGTCGGTCCTGGCCAGCGAGCTGCTGACCGATAACGGCACGACCGCCGTGATCCAGGCCGACCTGCGCGACCCTGACGACGTGCTGAGCCGTCCCGAGCTGCGGGCGCTGATCGACTTCGGCAGGCCAGTCGGGCTGCTGATGACCGCCGTCCTGCAGTTCATCGACGACAGCTCGGACCCGTGGGGCCTGGCCGCACGGTACGTCGGCGCCCTGTGCCCTGGCAGCTACCTGGCCTTGTCCCACATCACTCGCGACAAGCTGCCGCCGGTGGCGGTAGCGACAGGCGTGCAGGTGTACCAGAGCGCCACCGAGAGCGCGCACCCGCGAACCCTGGCGGAGATCACCAGGTTCTTCGACGGACTCGAGCTCGTGCCGCCCTACCCCGGCGCGGGACCTGCGCTCACCAACGTCGGCATGTGGGGATCAGAGAGTCCGGAAGAGGCCGACAGCGACGGATCGCGAGCGTTCTACTGCGGAGTTGCCCGCCGCCCGTAATGCCAGCCCGGCAAGCGGGAAGAACGTACGCAGTGATCGAGTTCCACGCAGAGCGATCCGGTCTGACGACTCACTAGGAGCTTCCCATGACTGCCAGCGACGTCATCGATCCGGCGGTTCCGCCGAGCGGGCAGGGCTGCGTCGAGTGCCTGGATGCCGGCGGGTGGTGGTTCCACCTGCGCCGCTGCGCTCAGTGCGGGCACATCGGATGCTGCGACAGTTCGCCGTCACAGCACGCGAGCGCCCATGCGGCGTCCAGCGGTCACCCGGTGATCCGCAGCTACGAGCCTGGCGAGGACTGGTTCTGGAACTACGCGACGCAGGAGTTCGCCGCCGGTCCCCCGCTGGCGCCGCCTGAGAACCACCCGGTCGACCAGCCCGCGCCGGGCCCGGCCGGCCGCGTGCCGCCCGACTGGCAGCGCTACCTGCACTAGGCACCCGGCGAAAGGGACGCGCGGCCGTGCGGCGGTCCCTGCGGGCTCCAGTCGAGCAGCGGACCGTCAGGCACGATCCTGGCCGGGTTCAGGTGTGAGTGCGTCATGAAGTAGTGCCGCTTGATGTGGTCGAAGTTCGTCGTCTCGCGGAACGCCGGGATCGCGTACAGATCGCGCGCGTAGGCCCACAGTGCCGGGTAGTCGGTCAGCCGGCGGATGCTGCACTTGAAGTGGGAGTAGTAGACCGAGTCGAACCGCGCCAGCGTGACCCACAGCCGCACGTCGGCCTCGGTGAGGGTCTTCCCGACCAGGAAACGGCGGTCGGTGAGCCTGGCCTCCAGCAGGTCCAGCGTCTCGAACAGCGCCGTCACCGCTTCGTGGTAGGCCTGCTGGGACTGCGCGAAGCCGCAGCGGTAGACCCCGTTGTTCACCCGCTCGTAGACCAGTGCGCTGATCTCGTCGATCTCCTCGCGCAGCGGTGCAGGGTACAGCTCCGGCCCGCTGGCCCACGGGCCGAACTGGGTGTCCAGGTCGATCGTGATGTCAGGGAAGTTGTTGCTGACGATCCGGCCGGCCTGCTTGTCCCACAGCACCGGTACCGAGATGTGACCGTCGTAGCCAGGCTCGGTGGCCTCGTAGGCCTCGCGCAGGAAGGCGAAGCCGTTCACCGGGTCCAGGCCGTGCCCGTCCCCTTCGCGGAAGGCCCAGCCACGCCCGTCCCTGACCGGATCGACGACGCTCAGCGAGACGACGTCCTCCAGGCCGAGCAGCTTGCGGACGATCGCACTGCGCTGCGCCCATGGGCAGGCCCAGGAAATATACAGGTGATAGCGACCCGGCTCGGCTCGGTAGCCGCTTGATCCGTCAGCGGTGATCCGCCCCCGGAACGGATAGGCGGCCCTGACGAACTCCGCTGAGCGCGCAGGCTCCCGGCTGGCCCCGGCCCGCCGGTAGTCGCCGTAATCGCCGAACGCATCGAAGTCCACCGGACTGGCCCCTCGGGCCGCGTCTGCTCGCTCTCCGATCACCGTCATGCGCCTGCGCCTCCCAGTTTCGTCCGGCTCCGGCCTGGTTCCGCTAGTTCCCCGGCACCCTGCTCAGTTAAGCCTGCCTCCAGGTCCGGCGGCAACAGCGCCCCGGCCGCGGCCGTACTTGACCCGTGCCATCTGGGTAGTGCCAGCTGCCGGGCCGGGCACGGCGAGTTCCCGCAGCCCCCGGGTCAGCGCCGCGCCGGCCGCCGGGCTCATCGCCTCTAGTGCCGCCTGCAGTGCCGCACGCCGGCGGCCGCGCACGTGCTCAGCGAGCCGGCGCCCTGGCTCGGTAGGAACCAGCACGACCTCACGCCTGCTCAGCGCCGCCTCCCGCGTCAGCAAGCCGCCCGCTTGCATCCGGTCGGTCAGCCTGCTGGTCGCCGATACCGAGGCCCCCAGAGCCCGTGCGAGGCCACTCAGGTTGAGACGGCGGGCCAGGTCCACGATCAGCAGGGCCCGGAGCTGGGCAGGCGGGACAGCCGACCCGAGTTCCTCAACGGCCCGCTCGCATGCCCCGAGCAGCACGGCGAGCCCTTCCTCGGCCGAGTTCAGGTCCTGCTGGTCTGCTACGGAAGCGTGCCGCCCGTCGTCCTCCATCAGATATCAGCGCCCGCGGCGCCTGGAGCCTGGCATGGCTGTCCCTGCCCTCCGCCAGAATCCCGGCCAGATTTGCCGGTTCGAGCGGCGTCGCTCGGGTAGTGCTCGGTGATTCGGCCCCCGATCCCCGACAGGAGCGAGCGGTATGAGATCTGCAACCTGCCTGACATTGCTAGCCATTGGCGCGACCCTCACCTTCGCAGTTACTGGTCATCCCAGCTTCCTGAACTTGCAGGTCCTCGGGCTCGTGATCATGGCGACCGGCCTGATCGGGCTCTTCCTGCCACGCCGCGGGCGCGAAGGGAGGCCTGGGCCGCTGATCGTGCGCCAGAAGGGCAGCGAATCCGGCCTGAGGCGGGCAAGGCGCCCGCGCGCTCCGCACTTCGCCCAGCCCGGCGCCGACAACGCACTGGCTCAGCGAGCACACGACCCTGCGCGCCGGGGGACCGAGACGCCAACTGTTCCTGACCTGATCTGGCAGGACCACTCGGCGGACCAGTAGCGCCTCAGGACCAGCGGCCGCCGGCCCGCCGCTCAGCGGCTGGGCCGTGGCACGTGACAATCGATCTTCGGATTCACTCCGACATAGTTGAGCGGGCCAGCGACGACTGTCAGCACGATGTTTCCCACCTTCGCGCAGTTCGCGTCCCCGCTGGTGAAGTAATGCCGTTGCCATCCGGCGACCAGGCCGATAATCAGCCAGATGGCCAGTACAAGCGATCCCACTTTCATTGCTGCCTCCAGTACACGATCCAGTTACCGAATTACCTATCCAGTCGCCACCGACTGGCCATTCCGCTGAGCCAGCCGGCACCGACCATTTTCTCCCGGCAGCCACCGCGCCGGGAAGCCTGCTAGACCCGCCGCCACCGCGCCTCGCAGAGCGAGTACACGCCGAACGTGACGAGCCCGGCGGCGATCACGACCAGGAGCCACGGACCGAATGAGGTGGCGGCGAACGCCCGCAGCGTGCCGTCGATGCCCTTCGCCTGGCTCGGCCGCGCGTGTGCCCCCGCGACGAACAGGAAGACGCCGGCGGCGGCGAACACGACGCCGCGAGCTATGCCCCCCACCAGGCCCAGCCGCTCGACGAGGCGCCGGACCTCAGGCCTGACCTGGCCGAACTGGAGTTCCTTGAGGAACTCGCGCCGCCATGTCGAGTAGGCCAGGTACAAGCCACCGCCCGCGAGCGCGATGCCAGCGACGATGACGGCGGCCTGACCGCCGGGCTGGCGCATGATCGTCGTGGTGAGGTCGACTGACTGCCGGTTGCCCGAGGTCGGAGCGCCGACGCCGAGCGCGAACCGCAGCGCGCTGTAGGCGACGAATCCGTAGATCGCCGCCCTGCCCAGGCAGAGCAGGCGCGTCGCCGGCTTGCGCCCGTCCGGCCCTGGAGCCCCGTACGCTGCCTGAGCCAGCCGCCAGACGGCCAGGCCGACGAAGCCGATGGCCAGGAACCACAGCGCCGCATGACCGGCAGGGGTCGCCGCCACCGTCCGGAGCGCGCCGCTGTTATCGGCCAGACGGCCATGCTGGCCAAAGGCGATCTGGATCGCGATCCAGCCGATGAGCATGTACATGACCCCCCTGGCGGCCAGGCCTGCCCGGCCCAGCGCCTTCAAGAGGCCCGATCTGGACGCGTGGCGGCCGTACCCTCGCGCGCGGACCAGCTTGCGTCCTGCTGTGCCACTTAGCATGTCCGGTCCTTTCTTCGGGACCGGCCTCAACTGCCCGTGTAGCGGCAGGTCAAACGGAATCGGATCAACGACGCGCGAATGACACAGTTGAGGCCGGCCGGCTGGTCAGGATCGCGCCGGCGTCTTCAGGCCGGTAACCGCCAGTTCAGAATCGGCAGGCTCAGGCGGGATGTAGAGCAGGCGCTCGCGCAGGAAGCCGAGCGCGCGGGAGAGCAGCCGCGAGACGTGCATCTGGGAGAGGCCAAGCCGCTCGCCGATCTGCGCCTGGGTCATGTCGCCGTAGAAGCGCATGAGCAGGATTCGCCGCTCGCGATGCGGCAGTTCGTGCCAGTGCGCGGCGACAGCCTGCATGTCGAGTGCATGCTCGACTGCTGGATCGTCGGCACCGAGCACGTCCGCCAGACAAGGAGCGTCCGGACGGTCGGCGAGCGGCGCGTCCAGCGAGCATGGCTGCAGTGCCAGCTGCGCTAGGAGAGCAGCGTTCAGCTCGGACGTGCTGGTACCTAGATGACTGGCCAGATCCGC
Source organism: Streptosporangiaceae bacterium (assembly GCA_036391385.1). Classification (GTDB taxonomy): domain Bacteria; phylum Actinomycetota; class Actinomycetes; order Streptosporangiales; family Streptosporangiaceae; genus Chersky-822. The sequence continues at coordinate 4,579 of DASWAA010000328.1, read as the reverse complement.
CTCGGCCGGCGCGTGGCCGAGATCCTGGGTCAGGTCGCTGATCGCGGCGCGCACCTCGAGCACGCGCTCTTGCAGCGTGCGCTCTACGTGCACGTGCCAGCGCTTGTCCCGGAAGTGCCGCTTGATCTCGCCCGCGACGCACGGCTTGGCGTAGGCGCCGAGGCTGCCCCCCACGCCCGGGTCGAAGTTGTTGATCGCCTTGAGCAGGCCGACGTACCCGACCTGCATCAGGTCTTCGGCCGGCTCCGGACTGCGGCGGTAGCGGTTCACGCACGCCCGGACCAGATGGCGGTACCGGTCGACAAGCTCCGCGCAGGCCTGCGCCCTGCGCTCGCTGCCCACCGGCTCGGCCCTGACGATGCCCAGCAGCTCGACGTCGTCGCCTGACACTTGCTCTCTGGAAATAGTTTCCATACGGAAATGATCGCATGGCCGACACGGATTATGCAAATCAGCAGGCCAATGAGACATTCACTTGTGTATCTCGATGTCATAACTTCAGTATTTCGACACGATCACATCTCCGTCGGCGGCTCGGCAAGACCACGCGGCCACAGCGCTCTGGCCCGAACCACGGCCACCTCGACCGCGTACAGCGTGATCTGCGCCTGCAGGTACAGCCAGGCCAGCAGGCCGAGCACGAACCCGAACGCGCCGTACAGCGCCGAGCTATGCCGGAGCAGGTTCCCGACGATGTACCCGCCAAGCAGTTGCAGCACCTGCCAGGATGCCGCCGACAAGATCGCGGCCAGGCGCAGGTTCCGCCAGCTCACCTCGGCAGCCGCGGCCAGCCTGAACGCGAGCCAGAAGATCCCGATATTCATAACGAAGGACAGCGCGATAGTCCCGGCCTCGGCGGCGGGTCCGCTGATCAGATGACCGAGCCCGCCAGCGACGCCGGACAGGAACACGGTGAGGATCTGGCCGAGCCCGACCACCACTACCAGGCCGATGGCCCGCAGCGTGGACCACGGAAACGCCGGCCATCGCTCAAGCGGAACGGCCCACACCGAGTTCACCGCCCGCTGCAGCGCCATCGCCACTCCCCTGGCGCCGAGCAGGGCACCGATCAGGCCGATCGCCAGCGCGAGCCCGGTGCTGTGCAGGCCGTGGATGCTGGATTTGAGCTGCGCCGCGAACTGCGGGTAGGCACTCAGAGCCGCGTTGATCACCTGATGCCGCAGCGCGGGATCGTGGCGCAGCAGCAGGTCGGCCAGCGTGACGAGGACAAGGAGCAGCGGGAAGATCGAGACGAACGCGTAGTAGGCGATCAGGGCTGCGAGGTCACCGGCCCGGTCGTCACCGAACTTCTTCCATACCGCGACCGGGAAGGCCAGCCAGGCGTGCCTGCGCTGCATCCGGTCTGCCCAGCCGACGACGTCCGGTAGCGGATTTCGCATACGAGGAGCTAACCAGCCGCCAGGCGGCAGCCGCAGGCGACCCGCGGTTACGATCGGTGAGTGAGCGTCCTGCTGGTCACTGGGCGGCACCGGAACACCGTCCTGAGGACCGGGGTGCACGCCAGCAATATAGTTAGCCAAAGAAATAAACGAGGCCGCCTGGCGGTTCATCCGCTATCCGACCAGGACCACCCTTAGTGAAGGCGTTGCAGACTTGGCTACGACAGATCGCAGGCAGGGCGACGAGGGAGCGACCGCCGGCGCGGACGCTGGGGCCGCCGGGGAGAACGGCAAGCGCGGACTGCGCGGCGGGCACTACAAGTGGGTGGCGCTGTCCAACACGACGCTAGGCATCCTGTCGGCGACGACCAACGCCTCGATCGTCATCATCTCGCTCCCCGCCATCTTCCGCGGAATTCACCTGGACCCGCTCACCCCGGGCAACGTCAGTTACCTGCTGTGGATGCTGATGGGCTACCTGGTCGTGTCGGCCGTGCTCGTGGTGACACTTGGCCGGCTCGGTGACATGTACGGCCGGGTCAAGATGTACAACCTCGGCTTCGCGGTATTCGCGGTCGGCGCGCTGATGCTGCCCTTCGACCCGTTCACCGGGCCGGGCGGCGCGATGTGGCTGATCGGCTGGCGGATCCTGCAGGCCGTCGGCGGCTCGATGCTGATGGCGAACTCCACCGCGATCCTCACCGACGCGTTCCCGTTCAACCAGCGCGGCATGGCCATGGGGATCAACCAGGTGGCCGGGATCTCTGGCCAGTTCATCGGGCTGATCCTGGGCGGCGTCCTGGCCGCGGTGAACTGGCGGCTGGTGTTCATCGTGTCCGTCCCGATCGGCGTCGGCGGCGCGATCTGGTCCTACCTCAGCCTGCGCGAAGTGGGCCAGCGGCACCCGGCGAAGATCGACTGGCTAGGCAACGTCACCTTCGCGGTCGGCCTCATCGGCATCCTGACCGGGATCACCTACGGCATCCAGCCTTACGGCGGCCACTCGATGGGCTGGACCAGCCCGCTGGTGCTGACCGGCCTGATCGGCGGAGCGGCCCTGCTGACCGCGTTCTGCTACATCGAACTGCACATCGACTCACCGATGTTCGACCTGCGGCTGCTGAAGATCCGCTCGTTCTCTACCGGGATCACGGCGGCGCTGCTCTCCTCGATCTCGCGCGGTGGCATGCAGTTCATGCTGATCATCTGGCTGCAGGGCATCTGGCTCGTGCTGCACGGCTACGCGTTCATCGACACGCCGCTATGGTCGGGCATCTACCTGCTGCCGCTCACGGCCGGGTTCATGATCGCCGGGCCGCTGTCCGGCTACCTCTCGGACAAGTTCGGCGCCCGGTTCTTCGCCTCGGGCGGGCTGCTGCTGGCCGCGGCGACCTTCGGCGGGCTGCTGCTCGTCCCGATCAACTTCAGCTACTCGGTGTTCGCCGCGCTGATCTTCCTGTCCGGGGTCGGGATGGGCCTGTTCTCCGCGCCCAACGCGGCCGCGGTGATGAACAGCGTCCCCGCGCGGCAGCGGGGTGCCGCCTCGGGCATGCTCGCGACGGTGATGAACTCCGGCTTCGTGCTGTCCATCGGCATCTTCTTCTCGCTGATGATCGCCGGCCTGGCCTCGACCCTGCCGACCACGCTGACGCACGGCCTGAGCAGCCAGGGCGTGCCGCATCCTGTCGCGCACCTGATCGGTCAGCTGCCGCCGGTGGGCAGCCTGTTCGCCGCGTTCCTCGGCTACAACCCGATCCACCAGCTGCTGGCGCCGACCGGAGTGCTGGCCCACCTGCCGGCGCACAACGTGTCGGTGCTGACCGGACGGCAGTTCTTCCCGCTGCTCATCTCCGGCCCGTTCCACCACGGGCTGCTGATCGTCTTCTCGATGGCGATGATCGTCCTGGTGATCGCCGCCGTGCTGGCGCTGCGGCACGGCGGGCAGGAACTGGTCAAGGAGCGCGAGGCCGCCGAGGCAGCCAAGACAGGAGAAGCCGTCAAGGCCTGACCCCGAGCTCCCCGGGCCAGACCTCTTAGTGTGCGTCTGGCTGCGGGATCGCTGGTCTGGGCCGGCCAGGCGCGAGCGGGGGCAGACTGCGGCTGAGACGGCAGGCCACGGCGCCTCCGATCAGTGCCGGCCCGAAGAACAGGCCTAGTGCGGTGCCGTTGATCCGCAGGCCGATCCAGGCGTCTTGCGCGGCAATCCCGACCACGACCGTGCTCACGACGGCGGTCGCCGTCGCCAGCCGCCGCCGACCGGCCGGGCTCGCCGAGCAGAAGCAAGCAGTCCGGGAGACCAGCCAGAGCACACAGCCGTCGGCCAAGCCGACGGTCAGGCCGGTCAGAGCCCCGATCACGCATGCCGGGACAAGGGCGGTGACGGTGACAAGTGCCAAGAAGCCGACCGCACCGCCTGCACCGCCTGAGGTTCCGTTGGCTGCTGACGTGAATACGAACAGCAGCCCGACCAGGACTGCTAGCACGGCGGCGATGCTCGCGCCCAGGAAGAAACCTGTCCGGAGTCCGGCAACGGCCCAGGCGCCGATGACTGTCCGCTGCCGACGCGCGGAGCGCCTGTCATGCCGTCGGTCCCGGGTGCGGCGGTCGCCCGCGGGCTGGCCCGATTCTTGCGGTCCGCTCACCGGGCGGTACTCCCCGCGCTGGTAATTCTTCGTACCGATGTCAATGTCAGCCTGGCGGTGCCATGGACCAAGGGCAGGCGGGGCAGCGGCGACCAGATGGTGTCCAGGTCGCGCATCAGGAAGGCACTGTCCAGGGTGGCCGTTCCTGGCGGGAATCGGCTGGTGTCTTCGAAGAAGGACGATCTCAGGGTGTCGACCGATAGTGGCTGCAGGTTCCAGCCCGGGCAGTGCAGCTCGACTCCGTCAAGTGCTCGGCCATCTGGCCGGGCCGAGTAGCCGATGGGGGCGCAGCCAAAGAAGCCCGAGGCCGACTGGACATCGCCGAAGACCGATCCCGGCATCACCTGGGCGGACCTCCTGGCATCGACGAGGATTTCCAGCCGGCCGTCGTTCCCTTTCACCTCGACCCGGAACCGGTTCGCGCCTTCGGTCACGGCAAACCGGGCCCGATGGTGCCAGCCAGGGAAGAGCCGCCCGCCGATCATCGTGGTGAGCAGTGAATTGCTGTCCCGGCGAGGGATATAGACGCCGGTCGCG
>DASWAA010000327.1:0-6489 GCA_036391385.1 Streptosporangiaceae bacterium | reverse complement strand
GGACTGGCGCAGCACCTGCATCATCGACTGGTGCGCGATGTGATACACGCACGTGCCGAGCACGAACGCGACCGGGGTGGCTCCGGTGGCGACCAGGCGGTAGAAGTCCTGCGCCGACAGGTCAGAGGTGAACGGGCCGCCGTCAGGTGCCCGCAACTGGCCGCCGGTGCCCGAGACCGCCCGGACGGCCGTGCCGCTCACGATGAACTCGAGCATGTCCTCGGTCCACCGGTAGTCCTGGATCAGCAGCTTGACGCCGACAATGCCGTCCGCGTTGAGGTGCCGTGCCTCGGCTCGCATCCTGGACATCGCGAGCTCCCTGGCGTTGTACATCGCCATCGTCAGCACGTCGAGTTCCTGGTTCTGCGAGTACTTCGTCGGCTGGACGCCGATGTGGTAGATCGTCGAGCCGATGACGAAGCCGAGCGGCTCGAAACCGGCCTCGCCGAGCAGGGCGTACTCGGACACCGACAGATCGGAGGTGAAGATGCCGTTGGGGTTGGCTCCGGCCGTCATGGCCAGCCGGTTGGTGGCGGGCTGCGGCTCCCACATCGAGTCTGGTCCGGTGGGCTGGTTGAAAACGGGCATTTGCTGTCTCCTCAGATGGCGTCTCGACGACTTGGCACGGATTTGAGCGCGATCGCCATCCGTTACGTACCGATTTGCGGCAACGCAATCCGTGCTAAGTCGGGCTGGGGCCGCCCGCGGGCGGACGGGGGCGGACGGGGCGGACGGGGCGGACGGGGCGGCTTAGTGGGCGACGTCGATGACCAGGCGCCAGGACGAGGATGAGCCGAGCAGGCTGACGCGGAAGGCCAGCTTGGCCCGGGTGCCAAGTCCGATGGCGGTGATCCGCTCGAACGATCCGGCGCCCCTGACCTGCCGGAACGTCGTGAAGCCCGAGACGTCGGCCAGGTTGACGGCGTTCGAGTGGTAGCCGCGCGCGGCCGGTCCGCGCACGATGATGAGCAGCTTCGCCTTGCCGCGGACGCTCAGCGTCTGTCCCGACCCCTGGGCGAGGATCTGGCGGACGTACTGGACGGCGTAGGGCGGACGCGGTCCGCTGCCGAGATCGACGACGAGCCGGTCGAAGCAGCCGTGCTTCCCGACGCGCACGTCCTTGACCGGCGTGGACACGGTGCTGGAGGAGCCGCCGCGCTTGGCGCTCGTTCCCCAGTTCGTCGAGCAGGCCGCGGAATGGCGGGTCGTGGCGAGCGCCGGCAGGGCGGCCGTCGTCAGGGCAAGACCGGCAGTACTGAGCACGGCGATCACGCGAACGAGCAATCTCATCCCAGACCTCCTAGAGGGTGTCCGGCTAATACAAACACCCCATTGAACAAAAGACACCCCGAACCGCCGGAAGCCCGGAGGGTTCGGGGCCGGCGGCTGGAGGGCCGGCGGCTGGAGGGCCGGCGGCTGGAGGGCCGACGGCTGGGAGGCCGGTTACTCGTGCCCGTCCGGCAGGTACCACTTGTGTGGCGCGATCAGATGCTTGATCGCAGGCGGTCCCCAGGACCCCGGGTCGTAGAACTCGACTGGCGGCGGGTTCTCCAGCAGGGGAGTGGCCACCTCCCACAGCCGCTCGATCTCGTCCGACCGGGTGAACAGCGACTGGTCTCCGATCATCGCCTCCAGGATCAGCCGCTCGTAGCCCTCGAGCTCGTGCATCCGGTGGAAGGAGTCCTCGTACCGGAAGGTCATCTCGACCTCGCGGAGCCGCATGGCCGGCCCGGGCTGCTTGGCGAGGAACCGGACGGCGATCCAGCCCGGGTCGTCGAAGTCGATCACGATCTCGTTGCACCGCTCGCCGACCGGCAGGTGCGACACGTTGGGGAACATCCGCAGGGTCGGTTCCTTGAGCCCCAGCGTCACGGCCTGCCGCCGCTGCGCCATCGACTTGCCCGAGCGCAGGTAGAACGGCACCCCGGCCCACCGCCAGTTGTCGATCTCGACCCGCATCGCGCAGAACGTCTCGGTCTGCGAATCCGGCGCGACACCGGACTCGTCCCGGTAGCCCTGGTACTGGCCGCGCACCACCCGGGAAAGGTCGATCGGGTGCAGTGCCTCGAACACCTTCGCCTTCTCGTCCCGAAGGCACTTGGCGCTCAGCATGCTCGGGGGCTCCATCGCGACGAAGCCAAGCACCTGGAACAGGTGCGTGATGATCATGTCCCGGAAGGTGCCGGTGCCCTCGAAGAACTGCGCCCGGCCCTCGATGCTGATCTTCTCGGGGACGTCGATCTGGACGTGGGAAATGTGGTCCCGGTTCCAGATCGGCTCGAACAGGCCGTTCGCGAATCGCAGCGCCAGGATGTTGTCGACCGATTCCTTGCCGAGGAAGTGGTCGATGCGGAACACCTGTGACTCGTCGAAGACCGAGTGCACCACCTTGGTCAGCGACTGGGCTGACGCCAGGTCGGTGCCGAACGGCTTCTCGATGATGACCCGGGAGTTCTCGCAGAGCCTGGTCTGGCCCAGCATCGCGATGACCGAGGCGAACGCCGACGGCGGCACCGCGAGGTGGAAGAGCCGCCGTGCGTGGCCGCCGAGTGCTTCCTCGGCCTCCCGCACCGCCTCGACCAGGGGCTTGGAGTCATCCGCGTCCGCCGTGCCGAAATTCAGCCTGCTCTCGAACGCCTGCCAGGCCGCGCCGGTCGGCTTGGCCAGGCCGAACTGCGAGACAGCAGCCTTGGCATGCGCACGGAACTGCTCGTCGGTCATCGCGAACTGGGCCGGGGCCGAGCCGATGATCCGGTACTCCCTGGGCAGCAGTCCCGACTTGGCCAGGTGGAACAGGCCGGGCAGCAGCTTGCGCCTGGCAAGGTCGCCGGTCGCGCCGAACAGCACGATCACGTGGTCGTCGGGGACCATGCCGTTCTTGTGGTTGCTGGAGTGCATGCCACACATAGTGCCATGTGGCGGCTATATGTCAGGCCCGGATGTTGCCTGGCTGAGCGCTCAGTCTCACAGCAGGACAGACTTGCGTTGTGAACGCTGAGCGAGAGAAGCAACTGGCCGCGCAGGCGGCGGCCGCATTCGTCGAGGACGGCATGACTGTCGGACTTGGCACCGGGTCGACCGTGGCGTATCTGCTGCCCGCGCTGGCCAGCCGGAAGCTGTCGGTCCGCTGCGTGGCGACGTCGGTGCGGACCGAGCAGCGGGCAGCGGAACTTGGCCTGCCGGTCGAGCCGTTCGGCTCGCTGGACCACCTGGACATCGCGATCGACGGCGCCGACCAGGTCGCCCCCGACGGCTGGCTGGTCAAGGGCGGCGGCGGAGCGCACACCAGGGAAAAGATCGTCGCCGCCGCCGCCACCCGCTTCATTGTCATAGCCGACTCCACCAAGCCCGTCCTGTCCCTGCACCCGCCCGTGCCAGTCGAGCTCCTGTCGTTCGGCCTTCCGTCCACGCTGCGCAGGCTGGGCGAGGTAATCGTCCGGGACGCCCCGGCCAGCCCGGACGGCGGCATCATCGCCGACTACATCGCCCCCTTCGACAGCCCAGCCGAAGTAGCCGCCCGTCTGGCTTCGACCCCCGGCGTAGTTGCCCACGGTCTCTTCGAGCCCTCCCTGGTCTCGATGATCCTGATCGGCCGAGCAGAGAAGGTCGAGCAGCGAACGCCGCGCACCTGAGGCATCCGTGCCGAGGCAGTCGCAGGGGAGCGGGCCTCCCGGTGCGGGGCTGCAACATGCGAGCCTTCGAGGGCGTCTAAGAGACATGACCAGACCGACAGCGATCCGGCAGCCACGGATCACGGCATGCATCGCCCTGGCGGTCGCGGCCGCAGCTGTCGCAGGCTGCCGCGCCCCGTGGTCTCACTCGCCGCCGCCGGGCACCGTGACCGGAATGCTCCTGCGCGTGGGCGGCCCCGCCCCTGGTGCCCCAGTCCCCCTGCCAGGCCACGTAACGGCCGCACCCGTCCCCGCAGGATCACCGCACACGTTCCCGGTCCCCGCGACCGGCGAGTACAAGATCCGTCTGGCCCCCGGCACCTACCGCCTTACCGGCACCAGCCCGCTCATCCAGAGCGGCAGCCAGACCTGCCGCGCAGCCCACCTAATCCGCGTCCGCTCAGGCCGCACCACCGCGGGCGTCAAGATCATCTGCTCGATCTTCTAACGCAGCAGCCGTCGCGTCACTCCTGCCGACAGATCAGCTCGGAGCTGCGCTTGGGCTTGTTCTTCGCCAACTGCTTCTCCGGGCCGAGGTTCGCGGTGCCGGTGCGGGCGGTGCCGAGCCCGGTATGGGTGGTGCCGACCAGCGGGGACTGCGGCTCCACTGTCGGTGCGCGGGATGCCTTGACCAACTCTGATGTCCGCCTCACGTATTAGAATGCGTCATGGTTGCTCGCAATGCGAGCAGTACCGAGGCCAGGAGGTGTCGCCGTGACGACGGAGACGATAGCTCCCGCCTGGATGCATGATCTGGTAACAGCGCAGATGTATGACTCCTGGTCAGCGGAGCAATGCGCCGGGATCGAGATCGTGGACGGGATGGTGGTCTTGAGCCCGAGCCCATCGAAGCGACACAACCGGATCGCCAAAGTGCTCGCCGTCGCCCTGGAGAATGCGGCGGGTGCGCAGTGGAACGCCGACATCGACTTCGACTTGAGGCTCCAGGATGTCCCGCTGCTGAACCGGCGGCCTGACGTCATCGTCTACCGGGCAGACACGATTGACATCACGCCAACGCGCCCGGAGCACGTGCTGATGGTCGTCGAAGTCGTCTCACCGGGATCTGAGACCACCGACCGTCAGGTCAAGTCCGGTCAGTACGCCAAAGCTGGGATCCAGTTCTATTGGAGGGTAGAGGAGGCGCGCACGGGTGTGCCGCTGATCTACACCTATGTGCTGGACATGGCGAGCCAGGCCTACCGCGACGCTGACGTGTTCACCGGCGTGGTCAAGGCGACGGCGCCATTCCCCGTCACCATTGACCTGACGACCATCTGACAGTCGCCCTCATCAGCGAAGGACGCTGGCTCCGTCGAGGTCGCCGGTTTCGTCGACCACCACACGCACCTGCTCAAGCAGGCGGCCGGCGTCCGTCACTCCTGCCGACAGATCAGCTCAGAATCTCGAACGCTGCCCGGTTCGCACTGCGCAAGGTCACCGGCGCCGCGCCTTCTCGCTCAATCCTCACGTCGCACATCCCGATCTTCGTGTTCAGGCATGTCTTCGAGCCGCCCGGCGGATTGCGGTAGTCGAAGCTGACGAACGAGTCCGCCGGCGCGCGGAACTGCGCCGACACCACGACCGTGCGCTCTGCCTCGTCCCTGCTGGCCGAGTGCAGCGTCCAGGCGTACTCGGTCCCGTTAGCACCGTAAGAGCCGCGGGCGCGGCGCGCGGCTCGCAGGCCGTTGAGGGCGTACTCCCGGCCGTCATGGCGCAGCACGATCGGCGTCAGCCACGGAGTGCGCAGCCCCGCTACGGTGACCCGGGCGGACGAGCACTCGAGGAACGAGTCCGGCGCGTTGTCGAAGCCGGCCACCTGTCCCCAGGCGTACTCGTCGGTGTGCCTGGAGCCCCAGTTGTGGTTCTGGCTGCCGGTCCAGCCGTTCACCTGGACGGCCTCGCCGTCGACGCGCACCTGGCCGGTGAAGACCGCCATCGGCGCCGGAACGAGGGCCTTGGCCCGGGGGAAGCCCCGGTCGTAGAGCCGCTCGGCAAGCAGCAGGACGGGATCGGCACCGCCGTCATAGGCCAGATCCCAGGAGATGTCGTGACCGCCGCTGGCAGCCCGGCCGCTCAGCGAACCTCGCCGGCCCTGCGGATCGTCGTCCAGCACGGCCGGGCCGATCCGCACCTGGAGTCCGGACTGGCTGCCGGCGAAACTCGCCGTGGCCAGCGGCACCGCCTCGTAGACAGATACCGTGCCGCCAGGCTCGCCGCTGAACACCGCCGCCCAGAGTTCCGCCTGCGCTGGCCGGCCCGCTCCGGTCGGCACGAAGATCGTGTACCGGATCCACAAGCCCAGCGGGCGGCCGGGATGATTGGCGCGCACGAAGTAGCTCTCATAGTGCCCGCCAGTGCCGCCCCGATACCGCGGGACATTGGCCTCCCAGCGTTCCATAGCTGCCTCCCGGTCGCCGATGCTACATTTTCCGGCACACACTCCCTGGGTAAGCCATCAGAACGGAGCCGCTGTGCAGCCGCACCCGTTCCGCCCGCGTCTGCCGTTCGCTGCGAGGACTGTCATCGTCCGTCGCCTGCCCTTGGTCGCCAGCATCTCACTGATCGTCGCGACAATTGCGGGCTGCGAGAATCAGATATTCCACGCTTTCGGCCTGACGATGACGTCGGTGTCGGGCCGCCTAATCCGCGCTGGCGGGCCAGCCTCCGGCGCGCCTGTCCCGCTACCCGGCCACGTAACAGTCATCAGGAATCCAGGGGGCCGCCCAATCACTATCCTGGTCGGCAAGAACGGTCGCTTCCGAATCTCCCTCACCCCCGGCACCTACGAGTTCACCGGCGGCAGCCCGCGAGTCCG
>DASWAA010000326.1:0-32327 GCA_036391385.1 Streptosporangiaceae bacterium | reverse complement strand
GCGAAGCTGGCGTTCGCGGTCTGCCCGGCAGTCACGGCCACCCCGGTCTGGGTGCCGGTCTGGTAGGCGTACTCGGCCGCGGTCACCGTGTACGAGCCGACCGCCAGGTTCAGCGCATAGGCGCCGCTGGCATCGGTGTGGGTGAGGTAGTCACCAGGACTGGCGGCTATCGTGACGCCGGCGATCGGCTGTCCAGTGGCCGCATCGGTGACCTTGCCCGTGATCGCACCTTGCGGGCCGCCGGCGAGCGCCCTGACCCCATCGGGCGTGCCCAGGCCGGTGGGGCCGTCCCAGCCCGGTCCGGCCGTGCACAGCACGTTGCCGCACGACCCGTTGGTACCGGACGTCACGTCGAACAGGTCGCTGCCCCGGCTCGGGTCGTGGTAGGGGTAGTTGACCGGATAGGTACCAGCCACCGGGGGGCCAGCCAGCGCGTACATGGCGGCGGTCAGCGGGGAGGACAGACTGGTGCCGCCTACCTGCAGCCACCCTCCGTAACCAAGAGTGTCGTAGGTGGCTAGCCCGGACACCGGATCGGCGTCGGCCGAGATGTCGGCGGTTGCCCGCATCGCGCAGCCGGTCGTGACGCCATTCTGGTAATCAGGGTGCGTCTCGGTTGCCGAGCACCCGGACCCGCCCGAGGACCACGCGGTCTCGCCCCAGCCTCGTGGCACCGCGGTGTCCCTCGTCAGCCTGGTGCCACCGACCGCGATGACGTTGGGGTTCGACGATGGCCAGCTGACCAGGTTGCCTGTGTCGCCCGTGGAGGCGGTGATCGCCACGCCCGGGTGAGTGTAGGCACTGTCGAACGAGAGTTCGGATGGGTCCTCTTGGGCACCGTAGGAATTGGAAATGAACCTGGCGCCGAGCGCCACCGCCTCGTTTTCCGCGGCTGACAGGTCGGGGATGCTGGAGCTGTTGGCCTCGACCAGCAGGATGTTGCACGCTGGGCAGGCCGCCGAGACCGCGTCGAGGTCCAGCGAGGTCTCCAGCGCCCAGCCGGAGTCATCGGGCGGGTAGTTCGTGCCGCCGGTCTGGTCGACCTTCCTGAAACATCCATTGGCTGTGGTGCACGGCGGCAGCCCGTAGTACGAGCGGAACGCGGCAAGATCAGCCTTCGGCCTGGGAGTCCCCGGAGGCGTCGACGATCGCCACGGTCTGGCCGGAACCGGTGGCCGGAAGGTTGTACGCGGCCTGGATGTCGGCCGGCCCAAGCGCCCCGGACGGCGGCTGACCAGCCACTGCCGCTGCCGCGATGTCGTGGCTGGCCGGTGTCCGTACCACCGCGTAGCAGCGGGCGAATCCCTTCCGCGGCGGCGCGTTGCAGCCGGCCCTGGTATTCGTCGTGAGCCGGGGGCCTGACCCTGGCCCCGACGACGCGAGCGCTGCTGCCGTATGAATGGTGGCCGGGCCCAAGGTGCCGCTTGCCTGGGCAGGACCGACCGCGAGCAGTGCCGGACCCGCCAGGATCGCCGCGCCCGCGACCAGCCGCGTACCGCCCGATCTCAGGCGCCGCCAGCCCGCAAGCTGCGCCGCTACGAACGGCCGGATGACTGACCTGCGCATGAAGGCCCTCCTCTGTCTCCCCGGTTCGGTGGCTACCTGACACCAGATTGGCGGTGTCGCGATAAGTCCCGGTTGGTGAGAAGCATGCGCAAGTCACTGCTGTGCCGTAAAGATATCGGTGTGGCGAATGTTCGCCGAAGGCGGCAACTCGCCACTGAATCGGTTCCCGCTGAGGTCCCTGGAGCGGTCTCATGTTCGATGTGATCGGAATCGGTGCCGAAGCCGAGCAGGTTTACGAGGCGATGCTTGGCGGCGGGCTCGCCAGCGTCGCCGAGCTCGCCGGGGCGACGGGGATGCCCCCGGCCCGCGTGCAGGCCGCCGTCGGGGTCCTGGAAGCAAACCACCTCGCCGCATCCGTGCCCGGGCCGGCCGTCAGGTATCAGGCCGCCGACCCCGCGGTCGCGCTCGACGTTCTGCTGCTGAGGCAGGAGCAGGAGCTCAAGCATGCGCGGAACCGGGCGTCGGAACTGGCCGAGCGGTACCGCCAGGCGGCCGGCCGGCAGAACCCGGCCGAGCTTGTCGAGATCATCAGTGGCCGGCAGGCGACCGTTGAGCGTGTTGAACAAGCTCAGCGTGCGGCGCGCCACAGGCTCCGAATCCTTGACAAGCCCCCGTACGCGGGTGAGCCCACCGCCCTGAATGAAATCGAAATTGGCCTGGTAGGTCGCGGCGGAATCGCGCAGACGATTTATGAGCGCGCCGCGATTGAGATACCTGGCCGGCTGAAAGACCTGGAAACGGGCATCGCGGGTGGCGAACAAGCGCGGATACTGCCGTCCCTTCCGACGAAGCTTTTCATCATCGATGACGCGCTTGCCATTCTTCCTCTCCAGGCGCTGCCCGAAGCAATAGAAAGCAGTGTCGTGGTGCACAGGTCGGCATTGCTTGAAGCCATTATGGCGCTCTTTGAAACGCTATGGCAGATCGCCATCCCGCTGCAGTTCGCGAGCACCGAAGGCGGCCCGGCGGAGCCTCCGCATCCCTGGGAGCAGCGCATTCTCGCCCTCCTCACCGCCGGGCTTCCTGACGACGCGGTCGCTCGCCAGCTGGGTCTCAGCCAGCGCACCTACCAGCGGCGAATGCGGGAAATCATGGACCGCCTGCATGCGCAGACGCGCTTCCAGCTCGCCCTCCAGGCCGCCCGCCGCGGCTGGCTGGACAACGACGGCAAATAGGCAGCGCCAGCCGAATGTGACCCGGACGCGACGCCAGGGCGGCGGCTAGGCCAGGTCGACTTCGCGCGCCAGCATGTCAGAGAAAGTCTCGCGCCGGACGCCGAGCCTGGCCCTGCCGTCCGCGCAGTAGACCACGGGCGGCCTGAGCGCGGCGTTGTAGTTGTTGGACATGGTGAAGCAGTAGGCACCGGTCGCCGGGACGACGATCAGGTCACCGACTCGGGGATCGGTGAGGTCGACGTCACCGGTGATGATGTCGCCCGACTCGCAGTGCCGGCCGACCAGGTCGGCCCGCACCGGCTCGGCGTCCCAGCGGCCGACCACCATCGGGCTGAACCGCTGCCCGTACAGCGAGTGCTCCAGGTTGTCGCCCATGCCCCCGTCGACGGCGACGTGCAGCTTCCCCGCGCGCTTGACGGTGACCACCCGGTACAGGGTCACGCCGGCCCGTGCGACCATCGACCGGCCAGGCTCGACCAGCAGCTCGATGTCCTCGCCCAGGTGCTTGTGCGCCGCCTCGACCAGCCGGCCGGCATAGTCGCCGACCGACGGCGCCACGTCCTGCGGCTCGTACCGGACCCCCAGACCGCCGCCGAAGTCGTACACCTCGAACCGCTCCAGGCTGGCCAGCGCCGCGACGGCGGCCTCGAACTGGTCGGTGTTCAGGATCTGGGAGCCGATGTGCGCGTGCAGCCCGCGCAGGTCGATGGCAGGCACGGCGCGCATCCTGGCGATCGCATCGGGCACCTGCTCGACGGGCACGCCGAACTTCGAATTCGCCCCGCCGGTAGCCAGGGCGGCATGCGTGTCCGACTCCACGCCGGGGCTGACCCGCAGCAGCACGGGAGTCCGGCGCGTCGCCAGCCGCTCGATCCGGTCGATATCGTCGAACCCGTCGACCACGATGTAGCCGATGCCGGCGTCGACGGCGGCCTTTATGTCCGCGTCGGATTTCGCGTTGCCGTGCATGACGATAGTCGCCGGGTCGGCCCCGGCGGCCAGCGCCAGCGCGAGCTCGCCACCGCCGACTACGTCACAGCCGAGGCCCTCCGAGGCCAGCACCCGGATCATCGAGACCGACGGGTAGGCCTTCACCGCGAAGCAGACCCGGCTGCTGCGATGCCGGCTGCCGAAGGCGTCCAGGTACTCCCCTGCCCTGTCTCGCAGCGCCTGCTCGTCGATGACGTAGGCGGGAGTGCCGAACTGCTCGGCCACCTCGGACAGCAGGCAGCCGCCTATCCGGAGATCGTCTCCCTCGATGGCAGCCGATGGCGGCAGCAGGGACAGGTCAGGCATGCCAGGCATCCTCCGTGATCTTCTCTGGCCTCGCGAGCAGCCTAAATCAGGCAATGACTATCAGACTACGTGCCCGATCACGGGGCGGTGGGACGGAAGCGGTGCGACGGCAGCGGTCCGCCTGGCCCAGGGCGGGCCGCTGGTCAGCGCACGAAGCCGATCTCGTAGGTGACAACGTGGTAGGCGAGGAGTTTGCTGCCGCACTGGTCGGTGCCGGTGTGGTTGTAGCGACCGTGGATAGTCGAGCTGAAATGGCCGGCCTCGCGCAGGCCGCGGTACTTCCCTGTCGCCTTGGTGACCCGGAAGGTGCCCTTCTGCCAGATCGTGAACCGGCAGGTCGCGAGGTCGGGTCGGGAAAAGGTCGTCGAGGTCACGTGGCGGCTGACGATGATCCGGCCCTTGGGGAAGGCGAGCGTGGCGTACCTGCGGATGAACGTCCCGGTCGCCCTGAACGCACCCCACGCCGTGACCACGGGGCGCGCGGAGCCGGGCTGCACGGTGACGATCTTGTAGACCTCCCGGCCGTAGAAGGCCGGGGCGGCGTGTGCCGCGGGCGCGGCGTGCGCCGCGGGGGCGAGCCCGCCCGCCATCGCTACGGCGAGGCCGGCGCTCACCGCGGCCGACCGGATCATGTGCCGCATCTGTCCTCCAGGTGTGATGAGTCGGCTAGGTGAGAGAGCGCACGGACGCCAGCGCGGCCGCCGCGGCCACCGCCAGCAGGACGACGCCATCCAGCCGCCGCCAGTAGACGGTCTTCAGCAGCAGGTCCAGATGTGTCGCCACGCCCTCGCCTGAGGTGAGCGCGCTCGCAGCACTGCCCGCGCCGGGTGCCGGCGACATCGCCATCGCGGGCGTCTCGCGCAGGTCGCGCACGTCGCGGAGCAGCGCGACCGCGCGGGCGGCACCGTGCGCGGCGCCGATCGCCGCACCGAGCGCGAGTCCCGGCACCGGCCCTGGCATCGCGGCCACCGCCACCGGCAGCAGGCCGAAGCCGGCGTACGGGTTGCGGGTCCAGAACCCTGGTCCGAGTATCGCTCCCCAGACCAGCACGCGGCGCGCGGGCGCGGCGCCGATCAGCATGGTCTGCGGCACCTGCCAGCGGCGCCCCGGAGGCGGAAGGCCCGGCCAGCCCAGCGCCTCGACCACTCCGTAGTAGCCCGCGTAGACCACGGCAGCCGCCAGCGCGCCGGCTGTCAGCCCGATCGCGTGCAGGCCAGCCGCCAGCACGAGGCCGAGCACGAGCCATACCGCCGCACCGGGCATCGCATAGGCCGCGATGACGGCGAGACGCACGGAGGGTCTCCCGACCGGAAGACCGGCGGCCAGTGAGGCGGCGGAGTTGGCGCCTCAAGGCGAGAAGGCCTTTGAGTAGCCGTTCACCACCGCCAGGACCACGGCCAGCCCGGCCAGCCCGGCGAGTGCCAGCGTCACTGCGCCTGGGCGTTCTGGAGCCTGCGCTGCTCGGCACGCACGTCGGCCGGGCTCTTGCAGTTGCAGCAGATGCACTCGCTCAGGCAGGTACACCACGTCGGGCAGCCCGCTGAGCCGATGCAGTCGTAGCAGACCTTGTAGCCAAGGCCCTGGCCCAGGTTCATGCACGCGATCCAGCTGCCCTGCGGCCACTCGCAGCGGTAGCCCTGGTAGTTGAAGCAGTTGCTGGTGAATGAGCCCTTGCACAGGTGATGGCCTGGCGGGCAGCCGATCCCCGGGCAGTTCGAGCAGCGGCGGGTCGGCCCGCAGTCACAGGTGCTGGCCTGCGCGGGGCTCGCGCCGACCGCGAGCGCGGCGAGACCCGTGGTGCTGCCCACGACTACGCGGCGCAGCGCATCCCTCCGGTTCACTCTCCGGGCCACCTGCTCGGTCAGGGCGCCGACCCGGTCGTCCAGGCCTGCCCCGCGCCTTCTCAGCCTCATGTCCCGTTCTCTCTCTTCACGGCCGGCTGCCCCGCTGAGCAGCCGGAACGACATCAAGCACGGCCCGGCGCGCCGGCAGCAGGCAGGACCGGACGAAGGCCTGGACCTGGTCGGGCCGGACGACGGACCCGGCGGCCCGGACCATGCCCTGCGCGTCGACGGCGACGAGCAGCGGCGTGGCCGTGACCTGATAGGAATCCAGCCCGTCGCGCCTGGCTGGCCTGCCTATTTCCAGCTTGGTGGAGCGGAAGACCTCGGAGATCTGCAGGTAACTGGGCGGATCGGAGATCAGCAGCAGGGTCCGCAGGCCGTCCAGTCCGGCGGTGGCGCGCATCGTCTCGAGCACGCCGACCAGTTCCTCGCAGGACGGGCAGGTCGGGTCGACGAAGGCCAGCAGCACGGGCTGTCCGTCGCCCGGCGTCAGCTGCGTGATGCTTTCGTCACCAAGCCTGGCATAGGTCAGCGCCGCGGCCCTGCTGCCCTCGGCCGGGCCGAGCTGGTCCCGCTGGCTGCCGGTCGTCAGGCGGCCGAGCTGGCGGAACATGACGACGACGAGCAAGCCAAGCGCTCCCAGCAGTGCCCATTGCGCGATCTCGAGGTAGAGCGGGATCGTGATCATGCGGCCCGCTCCGCCCATCCCGGCCGGGCGTCCTGCCCATTGCCGATCGCGGCTGCCGCCGCGTGCGCCGCCGCTGCCACCACGACGGCACCAGCCAGCAGGGCGAGCCGGCCAGCCAGCCCGACCTGTACCAGCGAGCTGCGCACCGGGAACAGTGCGAGGACCGCGCCGGCCGCGACAGCCACGGCCCGGCCGATCCCGGCCCGGGTGAACCCGCGCCCGGACAGGGCACCGAAGCAGCGGCACGACTGCCCGCGGTGCCAGGCGTAGCCGGCCGCCGAGACCACCACGAAGCTGGTCCCGATCACCGCGATGGGGAGATTCAGCCAGCCCGCCTGCGGGCTGGACAGGCTTGCGGCACCGGCCACGAGCTCGGTCAGCGCGATGCCGAGCGCGAAGGCGCGCAGCAGCGCGGGTGCGGTCGCGCGGGGCACGAAGAGCCGGACGGCGGCCGCGAACTCGGACAGGTCGGCCAGCTTGGCCCCGCCGGCGGCGACGAGCAGCACGGCGATCACCGTCTTGCAGCCCAGGACTATCACTGTCATCGGCTACGCCGTCACCAGCTGCCTGGCCTGCGCAGGCTCTACCGGAAGGGTGGCGATCCGGCGCAGCTTGGCCAGCTGCCAGTCCTCGTTGACGAGGCTGGATGCCCGGACCAGGCCGTCAGCGCCGACGAAGATCACGAAGGGCATGACCCGGACGTTGTACCGCCCGTACAGGCGGGGCGAGCCGGTGACAACGGGGATGCCGTCCAGCCCGAGCTGGGCAAGCGGCTCGCGTGAGTGCTCGGCGGCACCACGCGTCAAGATCACGATCTCCAGCTCCTGCGCGCCGGCCGGATCCGCGCGCAGCGCGCGCAGCCCTGCCGCGACCGAAGGGAAAGATCGCAGCGAATGATCGGCAAAGACGATCAGCTGCAACGGCAGCCCAGGCGGGGATGTCCGCACCCGGCCGTCGGTGTCAGGCAGCGACCATGATGGGGCCGGGCGGCCCCTGGCCAGGCCATCCCGCTCGATCGCGTCGGGTCCGGACAGCGCGAGCTGGCCGACGCCGAGCAGGCCGAGCAGGCAGGCCACGCAAAGGATCACCGCAATCACAATGAAAAGGATCGCAACCGTGATCATCCGCGCACCCGTCCGGCCAGCGTGCCATCTTCCTGGGGAGAACCAAATCACCAGCTACCGGCGCGGGTCAAGCAGGACACGGCGGTAACGGGCACCGCAGCGCGGCCACCGAGGACTTCCGTTCCGGTGACCTTCGTCTCTGGCCCGATATCTGGGTAGACAGTTCAATGACTGCCAGCGGCAGTATCCGCCCATCGCATCCAAGCGAGGCTGCAATGACTTCAGCAGAAAAGGCCGAGTGCGTGGTGGTAGGCGTCGACGGCTCGCCCGCATCGGCCATAGCCATGGCCTGGGCCGCCAGGTACGCCAAGGCGCTCGGGACCACGGTCCGCGTGGTGATGGCATGGCACTATCCGGCAGCCGCGGGCCCGGCGCCCATCGGCGTGGCACCCGCCGCGGTCAGCGGCGAGGTCGAGGCGAACAAGCAGGCCGAACTCGACAAGGCGGTCGCCGCTACCTTCGGCGAGTCGCCGTCGGTGCAGGTCGAGACGAAGATCGCCTACGGGCATCCGGCACAGGTGCTCGTCGACGAGTCCAGGGACGCCGACCTGCTCGTGGTCGGCAGCCGCGGTCACGGCGGGTTCACCGGAATGCTGCTCGGATCCGTCAGCACGCACTGCGTCACGCATGCGGCCTGCCCGGTCACCGTGGTGCGGAGCAGATGAGAACAAGGCAGGGACCGAACCGATGACATCGCCAGTCACGCTGAGCCGCGAGGACCTCGCCACGCTGAACTCCTACTGGCGGGCGGCCAACTACCTCGCGGCCGGCCAGATCTACCTGATGAGCAACCCGCTGCTGACCGAGCCGCTGCGCCCTGAGCACATCAAGCCGAGGCTGCTCGGCCACTGGGGCACCACGCCCGGCCTGAACTTCATCTGGGCCCATCTGAGCCGCGTCATCACCCAGCGCGACCTTGACATGATGATGGTCATCGGGCCAGGCCACGGCGGCCCGGCGGCGCTGGCGAACTGCTGGCTCGAGGGCAGCTACTCGGAGATCTACCCGAGCGTGCCGCGCGATGTCACCGGCATGGCCAGGCTGATGCGGCAGTTCTCGTTCCCCGGCGGTGTGCCAAGCCATGTGGCCGCGGAGACGCCAGGCTCGATCCACGAGGGCGGTGAGCTTGGCTACTCGCTCTCGCACGCCTACGGCGCAGCCTTCGACAACCCCGGCCTCATCGTCGCCTGCGTGGTCGGGGACGGCGAGGCCGAGACCGGCCCGCTAGCGGCGAGCTGGCACTCGAACAAGTTCCTCAACCCGGCCAGGGATGGCGCTGTGCTGCCGATCCTGCACCTGAACGGGTACAAGATCGCCAATCCGGCCGTGCTGGCCAGGATCGGCGCCGACGAGCTCGACGCCCTGCTGCGCGGCTACGGCTACCAGCCGTACTACGTCGAGGGTGACGATCCGCTGGTGATGCACGAGCAGATGGCCGCGACCATCGATGCCGTGCTCAGCCGGATCTCGCAGATCTGGGACGAGGCCAGGTCGGGCACCGGGCGGTCAGGTCACCCGGTCAGGCCTGCCTGGCCGATGATCGTGCTGCGCTCTCCGAAGGGCTGGACCGGACCCGCCGAGGTCGACGGCCAGCCGGTCGAAGGCACCTGGCGCTCCCATCAGGTGCCGCTGGCTGAGGTCAGGACCAACCTGACGCACCTGCGCCAGCTTGAGGACTGGCTGCGCTCCTACGTACCGGACGAGCTCTTCGATATTGACGGCAGGCCCGTGCCCGAGATCCTCAGGCTCGTGCCCTCGGGCACCAGGCGGCTCGGGATGAACCCGCATGCGAACGGCGGCCTGCTGCTGCGTGACCTGGAGATGCCGGACGTGCGCGAGCACGCGATGCCGGTGCCGGCTCCGGGCGCCAGCCTGTCCGAGCCGACCCGGGCTCTCGGCGGGCTGCTCGCCGACGTCATGCTCCGCAACGACGCCACCGGCAACTTCCGGCTGGTCGGGCCCGACGAGACGGCCTCCAACCGGCTCGACGCGGTGATCGAGGTGGCCGGCAAGACCTGGGAGGCGGAGACCCTGCCGGTCGACGTGAGCCTGGAACCTGACGGCCGGGTGATGGAGGTGCTCTCCGAGCACACCTGCGAGGGCTGGCTCGAGGGTTACCTTCTGACCGGCAGGCACGGCCTCTTCTCCTGCTACGAGGC
This sequence comes from Streptosporangiaceae bacterium, assembly GCA_036391385.1. Taxonomy (GTDB): domain Bacteria; phylum Actinomycetota; class Actinomycetes; order Streptosporangiales; family Streptosporangiaceae; genus Chersky-822. Next base: position 22,475 of record DASWAA010000326.1, on the reverse strand, counting down.
GTTCATCCACCTGGTCGACTCGATGCTGAACCAGTACGTGAAGTGGCTGAAGGTGTGCAACAAGCTGCCCTGGCGCCGACCGGTCGCCTCGCTGAACTACCTGATCACCTCGCACGTCTGGCGACAGGACCACAACGGCTTCTCGCACCAGGACCCCGGCTTCATCGACCACGTGGTCAACAAGAAAGCCGAGGTGATCAGGGTCTACCTGCCGCCGGACTCCAACTGCCTGCTGTCGGTGGCCGACCACTGCCTGCGCAGCCGCAACTACGTCAACGTCATCGTGGCAGGCAAGACCCCGTCACCCGACTGGCTCGACATAGACGCCGCGATCGTGCACTGCGCCCGCGGCGCCGGCATCTGGGAATGGGCGAGCAACGACGGACCCGACGACGGCGCGGGCCCGCGCGAGCCCGACGTCATCCTGGCCTGCGCGGGCGACGTGCCCACGATCGAGGTGCTCGCGGCCACCGACATCTTGCACCGGAATCTGCCCGACCTCCGGGTCCGGGTGGTCAACGTGGTCGACCTGATGCGGCTGCAGCCGCCGTCCGAGCATCCGCACGGGATGCCCGACGCCGAGTACGACGCGATCTTCACCCGCGACAAGCCGGTGATCTTCGCCTACCACGGCTACCCGTGGCTCATCCACCGGCTGACCTACCGCCGGGCCGGCCACGACAACCTGCACGTACGCGGTTACAAGGAAGAGGGCACCACGACCACGCCGTTCGACATGCTGGTCCTGAACGACATGGACCGGTTCCACCTCGTTATGGATGTGATCGATCGGGTACCCGGGCTAGGGCCGCGCGCAGCTACCCTGCGCCAGGCGATGATGGACGGACGCACCAGGCACCGGGAGTGGATCGTCAGGCATGGCGAGGACATGCCCGAGATCACGCAGTGGACCTGGCCGGCCGCCGCGTCCGCGCACGACTCCGTCCGGCGCGTTCAGCCTGACGCCAGGGCCAGGGAAGCTGGCGGCCGGGCGCTGCACGTGCCGGGCCTGTGACAGCGGCCGGCGATCCGTCCTGGCCGGGTTCTGAGGCGGACCCCGCGCCGCAGATCCCGGTCCTGGTGGTCAACGCGGGGTCGAGCAGCCTGAAGCTGTCGGTTGTGCGCGCCGGCGCGGAGGTGACCGACCGGTGCGACATCGACGTGTGGGACGGCAGTCCAGGCGCACCGGAACTGCGGCAGTACCTGGACCGGCTCGCGGCCGCGACGCGGCCCCCCGCCGCGATCGGGCACCGGGTCGTTCACGGCGGCAGCCGTTTCACCTCGGCGACGCTGATCGACGACGCGATCCGCGCGCAGATCGCCGACCTGACCTCGCTCGCGCCGCTGCACCAGCCCCGCGCGCTGGCCGGCATCGCCGCGGCCGCGGCGACGTTCGGGAACCTGCCCCAGGTGGCCTGCTTCGACACCGCTTTCCACTCCACGCTGCCGCCGCGGGCGGCGACCTACGCCTTGCCGACCGCCTGGCGCGAGCGGTTCGGCCTGCGCAAGTTCGGGTTCCACGGGCTGTCGCACAGCTACGCCGCTCGCCGGACCGCTGAGCTGCTCGGCATCGACGATCGGCGGAACTTCCGGGTCGTGACCTGTCACCTGGGAGCCGGATCGTCCCTCGCGGCCGTGCATGGCGGACGCAGCGTGGAGACCACGATGGGGTTCACGCCGCTTGACGGCCTCGTGATGGCGACCAGGTCGGGCAGCATCGACCCAGGGCTGATCATGTGGCTGGCCGACAAGGACCGGGTGCCGCTCGCCGACCTCGGCGCTGCCCTGGAGCAGCGTTCGGGTCTGGCCGGTCTCGCCGGGCTGCCGGACGGCAGCGGCGACTACCGTGCCGTCGCCGCGGCGGCGGAGCGCGGCGAGCCGGCCTCGATCCTCGCGCTCGAGGTGCATGCCCACCGGCTCGTCGCCGCTATCGCGGCGATGACAGCCGCCATGAACGGCCTGGACGCCCTGGCCTTCACCGGCGGCATCGGCGAGCACGCGCCGGCTGTGCGGGCCGCCGCGGCCGCGGGCGCGGGCTTCCTGGGCGTCGCCGTCGACCCGGCAAGGAACGCCGCCGCCCACGGCGATGCCGAGATCACGGCGGACGGCGCGGGCGTGCGGACGGTGGTGGTGACCGCTCGCGAGGACGTCGAGGTCGCCCGCCTCGTCCGCGGGGCCGTGCGCGAGGCCGCGGGCTCGCGGATGCGGCGTCCTTAGTTCCTCGGCCAGCGGCGTGCTGTCCAGCGCGGGCCGAAGCAGGCCCACTCAAGGCCCCACTCCCTGATGCGGCGCCGGTTCGTCAGCCACCTGATCAGGCCGCCGATGGCCGCCGCCACCAGGGCCAGGCTCGCCACGGTCAGAAACTCGATCAGGATCGCTCTGACCCTGACCAGCGAGGCGGTCATCGGACGATGTCCGGTCGGCCGCCCGGCCCAGCTGACCCAGATGCTGATCGCCGAGCCTGAGCGGGCCCCCGCCCTGGTCGGCACGACGCCCTTCCTGACCGCACCTGACGGCGCCTGCCAGCGGGCGGGCACCCAGTACGTGGCCAGCGACCCGTAGCCGTAGTACTGCGGCGGAGACGGCCTGAGCAGGACAGCGGTCACCTGGCGCCAGGAAGACTCCTGGCGCACCTGCCGTATCCCGTCGGCCGCCGCGATCCGGCCGGTCACCGGAGCGAAGCTCCACACGGCGACGGCGAAGCCGAGCACGAGCAGCAGCCGCAGGACGGTCTCTACCCGGTCGATACGGCGGCGGAGCGGATTGCCGTCCGCTCCTAGCCATCCGGCGATCCGCCGGATGAGCGGCCGCGTCGCGGTTGCGTTGAGGCTCCGGCCCCCCGTCCGTCGCACATACCCAGCATTCCCGTCCTGGCCGCTCTCACCCACGGCAACCGGGCGAGTTCAGGCGCCGGACCGCAGCTACCCGCCCGTAGCCAATCCGGACATATGCTCCTCGGTCCGGGACCTTCTTCCCTAGAAGCCCAGGTCGGACAGGGCAAGACTTGGTTGCGGGAGCGCGAGCGCGGGCACGCCTGGCGCTAGGGGAACGCCTGGCAGTCGGTGCGCGGAGCGCCCGGCCCGGAGAGGACGGCATCATGGACCGCGGCGGACAGCGACCAGTCATCCTGGTTGGCGTCGGCGGTTCCGGTGCCTCTCACGCCGCCCTGGCCTGGGCGGCCCGCGAGGCGCGCCGCCGGCAGGCGAGGCTGAGGGTCGTTCAGGCATGGCAGCCGCACCCAGCGCGCGCGCTCTACGCGGGCACCGGCAACCTGGCCGCGCCATCCACCCAGGCGACGGCCGCTGAGCGGCTGGATCTGGAGGTCGGGTCGGTGCTCGCAAGCACGCCCGGCGTCAGCGCGACCGACATCGACCTCGTGGTCGAGCTTGTCAATGGCCCGGCCGAGCGAGTCCTGGCCGAGGCATCCGCGAGCGCCGACCTGCTCGTGCTCGGATCGGGGGTCCAGTCACCGGTGGCACAGCCTGATCCGCTGATCGTGGACCGGCCCGTCGGTCCGGTCATCAGGGCCTGCATGAGCCACGCCCGCTGCCCCGTCGTGATCATCAATCCCATGATGGCGACCGGGCGGGGCCCGGACCCGGCAGGTTCTGTCGCGCAGGCGCCAGCCTGCGCACGGTCCTGACGCTCGCGGCGCCTGCGTCCGGCCGGCACGACCCCGGCACCAGGCCAAATGACGGCTGGCCTCAGCGGTCGCCGTGGTAGCCTGCGCGGGGTAGACGGGGGGTCGACGGTGTACGGGGGGTCGCGCACCGCAGGTCGGTGCATGCTGTGCTGCAGGCGCGTCAGCACGCGGGAACTCGGTCAGCGTGGTCGGCGCTGGCCCGCCCCGCCTAGCTGCTGGCTTGCTCCGCCACGCGGCTGGCCCGCACTGCTTCGCGGCTGGCCCGTACTGCCTCGCGGCTAAGCAATGCGCAGTCACGCGGACGGCGATTCCCCGGCGGCCCGTCCCGCTGCCGACCCGCTCCGGGTCAGGCGCTTCTTCTTCGGCGGGCTTGCCGCAGGGATCGCAGCGATGTCGGCGGTTGGCCTGGCCACCGTCGCATTCATCGTGTCACCGGGCGGAGTAGCCGCGAGATCCGCGGCACCACCGCGGTCGGCGATCACGGCGCCCGTGCGCTGGCAGGTCCTGCGGAACGCGATCACCACGCAGGGCACCGTCCGGTCGGCGCGGACGATCATCGTGCAGGCGCAGGCTCCCTTTGGCACGCTGACCGTCACCAGGATGCCGGTCAGGGCCGGCGACCGGGTCCGGCCGGGCCAGGTGATCGCCGAGGTCGACGGCCGGCCGGTCCTGCTGCTGCGCGGCAGGCTCCCCGCCTACCGCGACCTGCACGAGGGCGACCACGGTCCGGACGTAACCCAGCTGCAGCTCGCCCTGATGCAGCTAGGGTTCGCCGATTACGACCCGCAGGGGTACTTCCGGCAGAGCACCGCGCTCGCCCTGCTGCTCTTCTACCGCTCGCTCGGATACCAGGCGCCGATCCGCCAGCCGCGAGTGAAGGCATCAGCGCCCGCCAGCCAGCCGATCGCGCGCAGGCAGACCACGGCCGCCGGGCAGGTCCCGAGTGCTTACCTGCCGATGAGCGAGGTCGTCTACGTGCCCTCGCCCAGCGCCCTGGCAGTCACGGTGAACGCGCGAGTCGGCCAGGTGGTCCCGGCTGGCGGCCCGATCCTCGCGCTTGCTACCGGCAGTCCCTCCGTGACCGGCACCCTCAGTGCCCATCAGGCGTCGCTGGTGCGCAAGGGCATGCCGGCGCTGATCGTGTCAGCGCTCCCCCGCCTGGTGGCGGCCGGCACGCTCAGCAGGGTCGGCTCGCTGCCCGCGGCTGGCGGGCCGCAGGCCGGGGTGTTCCCGATCGAGGTGAGCAGCACCGGGCGGCTGGCGCAGGACCTGATCGGGGCGCGGGTGCGGCTGACCATCTGGGCCGCCGTCACCAGCGGCCCGGTCCTGGCCGTGCCAGTGGCGGCCATCCACACCGTCCGGGCCGGCCGTGTTGGCGCCGGGGCCAGCCGCCATGGCAGGGCAGCCAGCCGCATCTCGGCCTTCGTCATCAGGATCGGGGCCACCGGGCATCGCGCGCGGGTACCGGTCTTCACCGGGCCCGCAGCCAGCGGGCTGGTCGCCGTGCAGCCGGTGCGCCAGGGCGCCCTGCGCACCGGGGACCAGGTGCTGATCGGGCAGGGCCGATGACCCGCGCCGGGCTGGCTACCGTGCCGCTGCCGGCGGTACCGCCGGTGGTCGACCTCCGCGGCGTGGGCTTCAGCTATCCGGGCCAGCAGCGCGGGGCCGCTCAGCACACCCGCAACGGGCTGCCACCGCCTGCCCTCAGCCGGGTCGACCTCACTATCAGCGCCGGCGAGCTTGTCACCCTCACCGGGCCCGCCGGGTCAGGAAAGTCCACCCTGCTCAGCGTCATCGGGCTGCTGCTGAGGCCGACCGCGGGCAGCTACCTGCTGAACGGCATCGACACGGCACGGCTCGGCGACCGTGACCGGGCCGCACTCCGCGCACGCGAGATCGGCATCGTGTCCCAGCCGGTGCAGCTGCTGCCGTCCCGCACGGCCCTGGACAACGCGGCGCTGCCACTGGTCTACCTGGGCGCTCCGCTGCGACTGCGCAGGAGCGTGGCCGGCGCCGCACTCGAGCGAGTCGGGCTCGCCGCCCAGGCGAACATTCCGGTCCGCGACCTGTCCGCCGACGAGCGGCAGCGGGTTGCGATCGGGCGGGCCCTGGTCACCGAGCCAGGCCTTGTGCTGTGCGACGATCCGACCGCGAGCCTCGACCCGGAGCTCGCCGCGCAGGTCATCGGCCTGCTGACCAGCCTGCGGTCGGACGGGCGTACCGTCCTGCTCGCCACCGATGACCAGCTAGCCGCGGCATACGCCTCGCGCTGCATCCGGTGGGGCGATGCCGGGGACGACGGCCCGTGGCCACCCCGATGAGCCGCCAGAGGGTCGGCGAGCCGACGCGGCTGCGATCCGCCGACGTCATCGGCGAGGCGCTCGCCTCGATCGTCGCAGCACCGGCCCGCGCCCTGCTGACCAGCCTCGGAGTGCTGCTGGGCGTCGCGTGGTTCGTGGCGGTGCTCGGCCTCGTCAGCACGGCCGCCGGCCAGGTGACCACGACCTTCGCCAGCCGGCTGGCGACGCAGGTGACCGTACGGCCAAGGCACCCAGGACCAGCGCCAGCCGCCTACCCGTACCCGGCCGACGTCGAGCCGCGGCTCAAGGCCCTGAACGGCGTCGTCGCTGCCGGGGTGTACTGGCGGGTCAGGCTGCCCGGGCCGGTCATCGTCTCGGCGACTGGACCAGTCACGCCGCGGCCCGGCAGCGGCCCGGCCCCGCCGGCCGGCGCTCGGCCGCTGGTCATCGCCGCCTCGCCCGGGTTCCTGGCCGCGGCAGGCATCCGCGTCAGCCAGGGCAGGCCGTTCGGCCCCTGGGCACAGGCCCGCGCTCAGCCGGTCTGCCTGCTCGGGGCCGCCCTCGCCAGGGTGCTCGGCATCCGCGGCGTCCGGGGTCAGCCATCGGTCAGCATCGACAACGAGCCATGCGCGGTGATCGGGATCTTCAGCCACGCGGTCAGGCAGCCATCGCTGCTGCGGGCGGTCGTGCTGCCGTCAGCAGCCGCGGTCGCGCTCTGGGGGCCGCCAGGCTCGCTGGCGGGCGCACAGCCGACGGTGCTGATCCAGACCCGGCCGGGAGCGGCCGCTGTCGTCGGCGAGCAGGCGCCCTACGCGATCAGCCCGACCAGCCCGCACCAGTTCGCTGTCATCGTGCCCGTGCGGCCGCAGCGGCTTCGCGATCAGGTAGCCAGAACGCTCGCCAGCCTGTTCATCGTGCTCGGCTGGGTCAGCCTGGCGATCGGGATTCTCGTCATCGCCGCCGTCACGTGGCTGTCGGTCACCGGGCGCCTGCCCGAGTACGCGCTCCGCCGGTCGGTGGGCGCCCGGCGGCGGCACATCGTGCTGCACGTCCTGGCGGAGTCCGCGATCCTCGGCTTCCTCGGCGGCCTGGCGGGCGCCAGCCTCGGCCTCGCCGTCGTGCTGCTGGTCTCGCAGGCCAGGCATGTCGAGGCCGTGGTCGCCCCGCTGACCGTACTGCCCGCACCGCTGGCCGGCACCGCGGCCGGGGTCCTGGCGGGGCTCATCCCGGCACTGCGGGCCGCCCGAGTACAGCCTGCCACGGCACTGCGCGGCTGACCGGGACCGCCTCTGGCCGGCTCGGCGCGAAGGCCCGCTACACAGCCTGCCCGGCTGGCTGTGCCTGCCCGGCCGGCGTCGCCGGCTCAGGCTGCGCCACGGCGCCGGCCTGGTCGGCAAGCTTCGGCCGCGTGGACAGCCACGCATAGAGCAGCCAGCCGAGCTCGTACGGCCGGCACTCACGGTCGATCACCCCGGGCGGGAACGCGCGATCCAGCCAGGGTGCCCGCCAGCCCGGCATGGCCCTGCTCGTGATCATGGCGAGCCCGCGCGCTAGCTTGTGCCGATCATCGCGGGCGACCTTGCGCCAGATGACCGGCGGGTCGTCGACGACGAGGCTCTCGGCAGATTCCGGCGGCCCGCTCAGCCAGGACAGCCCGGCGATCACGGCGTCGGCATGACTGTCGCCGCCCGCGTCGGCTAGGTCGAGCAGCGCCATCGGCGCCATGGCGTGCTGATGAACGCTGTAGACCGGGTAGCACTCGACGACATTGCCGGTGCGGGTGTCGTAATGCCACCACCATTGACCGGCCCCGCCTTGTGCCTCGCAGATCAGGCCGGCCACGACGTTGGCCGCGTCGAGTGCCTCCTGATCGTCCGCGCTGGCATGCAGCCTGGCGAGTGCCTGGACCGGATAGACCTGGTCAGCGAAGCTGGCGAGGTGCGCCAGGTACCACGGCCGCTGGCCGCTGGCCAGGTGCGGGAACAGGGCACGCCGTGCCGTGAGCAGCCGGCTGCGGGCCCCTCCCAGGTGCTGCTCGACGTCTGCCAGCGGCCGGGCCGCGACAAGCGCCGTCACGATCCACGCCGCGGACGCCATGTCCAGCTGGTCATCCGGCCGCGGGCCGGCGATAGCGGGCTGATCGAGCTCGCGGAGCCTGCTAAGCGCGAGCGGCAGCTCGCCATGGCCCGCCTGCGCCAGCGCCCAGCACAGCAGCGCCACGTCACCGCGGCTGGTCATCTGGTCAAGCTGCCGCGCCAGCAACCCGAGCAGGTCGTCGCAGTCCTGGCCGGCCAGCACCGCGCGCCGCTGCGCCTCAGGCAGATGGGCGATCCCGAGCGCGGCGATGATCGCGTCGCGGGTGCTGGCGCCGCGAGGCAGCACCTGGCCGTCCGGCCCCGCCGCCAGCGTATAGGCGAACCTTCCGGCCAGGTACGCCTGCGGCAGGGTGCGCAGGGCGAGCATGACCAGGTGCCTGATCAGGTCAGCACTGGCCCGGTCTCGTTCCGCGATGCGGCCGATCCGTGACACGTGCGGCATGCTGAACGCCTTATGACAACTAGTAGTGCTTCAACTACTCTCCGTGTCAGAGTAACGGCCTGCCCGCTCCGGCGTCCTACGGTTTGCCGATCGGCGCCCGCCGCGGGGGCTCAGGGCCGCGCTTGAGCGGCTCCCACCAGCTGCGGTTGTCCCGGTACCACCGCACCGTGTCGGTGAGGCCAGCCGCGAACGGCGTCGCCGGGGCATAGCCGAGCGCGCGCAGCCGCGAGTCGTCCAGGCTGTACCGGCGATCGTGTCCCTTCCGGTCGGCGACCGGCTCGACCATTTCCCAGCCGGCGCCGCAGCGGTCCAGGATCATGGCCGTCAGCTCGGCGTTGGTCAGCTCGGCGTTCCCGCTCACGTGATACACCTGGCCGGGCTGGCCGCTCGTGAGCACCAGCTGGATGCCCCGGCAGTGGTCGTCCGCGTGGATCCAGGCGCGCACGTTCTGCCCGTCGCCGTACAGCGGCACCCGCAGGCCGTCCAGCAGGTTGGTCACGAAGAGCGGTATCACCTTCTCCGGGTACTGATAGGGGCCGTAGCTGTTGCAGCCACGGGTGATCCGCACGTCGAGGCCATGCGTCCGGGCATAGGAGAGCGCGATCAGGTCACCGCCCGCTTTGCTCGCCGCATACGGCGAGCTTGGATCGACGGGCGCTTCCTCGGTCCACGAGCCCGAGGCCACGCTCCCGTACACCTCGTCGGTCGACACCTGGACCAGGCACCGGACGCCCGCGTCCAGGCATGCCTGCGCCAGCACCTGCACCCCGGTGACGTTGGCCGCGACGAAGTCCGGCGCCGAGGCGATCGACCGGTCGACGTGGCTCTCGGCGGCGAAGTTGAGCACGACGTCGTGACCGGGGACCAGGCCGGCGAGCAGTCCGGCGTCGCAGATGTCGCCATGGACGAAGCTGAGCCGCTGGCTGCCGGCGACCGGGGCGAGATTGCGCCGGTTGCCCGCGTAGCTGAGCTTGTCCAGCACGGTGACGGCGGCGTACTCGAACCCGGGATAGCCGCCACCCAGGATCGTCCGCACGTAATGGGAGCCGAGGAAGCCGGCACCGCCGGTCACGAGGACTCTCATGGGCCGCTCGGCATCATGTCAGGCCCAGCCACCTGCGGGCGCCAGCGCCTTCATGGGCAAGAACCTATCGCCGGCCGCCAGGCCGGTGAAGCAGGGTCCCGCATGTCACGGGCAGCAGCACAGGAAGGATGATCGAGGTAGCCGCGATCGCGAGAGGATGACCAGATGACCTGCACCCTGCACGTTGCCTGGGACGACCAGCTGACCGGCTACAACTTCGGGCCTGGTCACCCGCTCGCGCCGATCAGGGTGGAGCTGACCATCGAGCTGGCCCGCATGCTCGGCGTGCTCACCGCCCGCGGCGTCACCGTCGCCCGGCCCGAGCCGGCCACCGACACCGAGCTCGAGCTCGTGCACGATCCCCGCTACATCGAGGCGGTCCGCCAGGCCGGCGGCCCCGAGCCGATGCTGGTCGCCGGCAAGTTCGGTCTCGGCACCCAGGACGACCCCATCTTCCCGGCCATGCACGAGGCGTCCGCGCTCGTGGCCGGCGCGACTCTTGCCGCCGCCCGGGCGGTCTGGTCGGGCGCGGCCGATCATGGCGCGAGCATCGGCGGCGGGCTGCACCACGCGATGCGGGACCACGCGAGCGGCTTCTGCGTCTACAACGACCCGGCCATCGCGATCAAGTGGCTGCTCTCGCAGGGCGCCGAGCGAATCGCCTACGTCGACATCGACGTTCATCACGGCGACGGCGTCCAGGCCGTCTGCTACGACGACCCGCGAGTGCTGACGATCAGCCTGCACGAGAGCCCGCTCACCTTGTTCCCCGGCACCGGCCGCGCATCGGAGACCGGCGGGCCCGGCGCGCGGGGATACGCGGTCAACGTCGCCCTGCCAGCGGGCACCAGGGACGCGGGCTGGCTGCGCGCCTTCCACGCCGTCGTCCCGCCGCTGCTGCGCGCGTTCAGGCCGCAGTTCCTGGTCAGCCAGCACGGCTGCGACACGCACTGGATGGATCCGCTGGCCAACCTGGAGCTCACCATCGACGCGCAGCGGGCCGCGCACGCGGCGCTGCACGCACTCGCGCACGAGACAGCCGGCGGCCGCTGGCTGCTGACCGGCGGCGGTGGCTACGAGGTCGTCCAGGTCGTACCGCGGACCTGGACTCACCTGCTGGCCGAGGCCAGCGGCCAGCCGCTCGACCCGGCCATCCCGACTCCGCCGCAGTGGCGCGACTACGTCGCCCGGCGCACCAGGGCCACCGCGCCGGAGTTCATGACCGAGCAGGCGCCGGCGGTCTACCCGCCCTTCGAGAACGGCTACGACCCGGACGAGCCGATCGACCAGGCGATCATGGCTACCCGCGAGGCTGTCTTCCCGCTGCACGGCATGATGCCCTAGCGATGGCGTCCCCGCGCCCCCCGCGCGGGAGCTGCCGGCGCCGGACGCTCAGGCCGGGACCAGGCCCGACACCAGCGGCGCGCCGATGCTAGCGGCCGTCGCCGCCGACATGCCGATCCCCCAGCCGACCGGGCCGAGTGGCGTGCAGCCGAAGAACTGACTGACGCCCGGTGTCTGGATCACCCCGGCGAGCGCGGCCGCCGAGCCGACGCTGGCCGCCACCACCAGCGGGCTGCGCCACCCGGTCACCAGGGTCTGACCTAGCTGCGCGCCGACGATGCCGACCAGCGCGGTGGTGCTCGCCCGACGCGGCGTGATCCCGGTCATCCGGCCGCCCGCCCACGCCGCCAGGCCGGCTCCCGCGGTGAGCCCGCCCCGGATCACGATGTCACGGTTGAGCGCCGCCCCGAGCGAGGCCTCCGGCCCTTCCCGCAGCAGCATCTCGGGTGTCGCGGTGTCCGGCTCCCTGACGGCCAGCGCCAGCGACGGCACCAGGTCGGTGAAGAGGTTCACCAGCAGCAGCTGGCGGGCGTTCAGCGGAGATCCTCCGGGTGCCAGCAGTCCCGTCCCGATCGTGAACGCGATCTCACCGAGGTTGCCCCCGAGCAGCATGGCGATCGCGTCACGGACCGACGACCACATCGCCCGGCCCTCGGTGATCGCGTCGATGATCGTCTCGATGCGATCGTCGGTCACGACCACATCGGCGGCTTCCCTGGCCGCATTGGTGCCGCGCCGTCCGAGCGCGACGCCGACGTCGGCGAGCCTGATCGCCGGGGCGTCGTTGGCTCCGTCGCCGGTCACGGCCACCACCCGGCCGATCCGGCGTAGCGCCGCCACGATCCGCACCTTGTGATCCGGGCTGACCCTGGCGAAGACGGCCGCCTTCGTCACGAGCTGGTCGAGCTCGGGGTCGGTGAGCTCGTCGAGCTCGGGGCCGGTCACCACCCCGCGCCCGTCGAGCAGGTCGAGCTCGGCCGCGATGGCCTCGGCGGTGCTCGGGTGATCACCGGTCAGCATCATCACCTCGACCTTGGCCGCCCTCAGGCCGCTGATCGCCTGCGCGGCGGTGTCCCGCACCGGGTCCGCGAGCGCCAGCAGCCCGGTGAAGCAGAGCCGGCTGATCCGATCCTCGTGCAGGTCGCGGCGGCTCGATGCCTCCCGCTCGGCGACCGCGAGCACGCGGTAGCCGTTCCTGGCCAGCCGCTCGGCTTCCTTCTCGATCGCTCTCCTGCCGCGCCGGTCAAGCTCCACGGTCCGGCTCCCTCGCTGCCGCTGGTCGCAGAGCGGCAGCACGGTCTCCGGCGCGCCCTTGACGGCGAGCCGCTGGCCCGCCGGGGTGCGGCCGAGCACGGCGTGATAACCACGGGAGGGCTCGAACGGCAGCTCCCCGGTCTGCCGCCAGCGGCCGACCCCGAGCTCGACGCTGACGCCGGCCTCCCTGCCGCCTTCGACGACCGCCCGGTCGGTGGCGTGCGCGAGCGCTTCTCCCTCACGGTGCTCCGGTGTCGCTCGCAGCCCGGCCGCGAGCACGTGCCTGCCCTTGCTCCTCAGGTCAGTCAGCGGCCGCTCGGTGCCAGCCTGGCCGGCCGCCCAGACCCTGTGCAGCCTGATGCGGCCCTGCGTCAGGGTCCCCGTCTTGTCGAAGCACAGCACGTCGACCCGGCCCATCGCCTCGATCGTGCCGGGATTGCGCACCAGCGCGTTACGCCGGGAGAGCCGGCGCGCCGCGCTGTACTGCGCGGCCGACGCCACGATCGGCAGGCCCTCCGGAACGGCAGCGACGGCCAGGCTCACCCCGGTGCCGAGCGTGTCGCGCAGCGGCCTTCCGCGCAGCAGGCCGCCCGCGATCACGGCCGCGCCAGCACCGAGCGTGATCGGCACGGTCGTCCTGGTGAGCTGGCGCAGCCTGGCCTCCACGCCGCCTGCCCGCTCCTCGGCCCCGGTCGCCTGCTCGCTGCGACCGAGCTCGGTGGCCGGCCCGGTAGCGACGACCACAGCGGTGCCGGTACCAGCGGCGATCGAGCTTCCCGCGTACAGCATGCTCCGACGCTCGGCCACGTTCACGGCGCCGGTCGGGCTCGCGTTCTTGGCGACGAGCTGCGACTCACCGGTCAGGCTGGACTCGTCGACCTCCAGACCGCGCGCCTCGATGATCCTGCAGTCGGCGGGCACGGCGTCGCCGGCCACCACGATGATCACGTCGCCGGCCACCAGCTGGTCCGCCGTGGTGAGCTCCTCGCCGCGGGCGCGGCGCAGCCGTACCCGCACCGCCGACTCGTCGATCAGCCTGCGCAGCGCGTGCCCGACACTGACCCGCTGGACGCCGCTGACCAGGGCGTTGGCTGCCATGCAGGTTCCGATCAGGGCCGCGTCGGTGATCGACCCGGCCAGCGCCGCCAGGCCGGCGCCGCTGGCCAGCACCGGGGTCAGCGGGTTGGCGAGCTGTTCCAGCGACGCGCGGACCACGCCAGGCTCGGCCGGTGCCTCGCCGTCGGCCGGGCGCTCGGCCCGGCGCCTGGCCGCCTCGGCCGGATCGAGCCCGGCAGCGGTGCTCGCCAGCCTGGCGAGCACCACGTCGGAGTCAAGCGCGTGCCAGTCGGTCGTCTCGGCAGGCAGCGGAGCGGGGCGCCTGGCCAGCGTCATCGCCGACCAGACACCGCTGCCCAGAGCCGCGAGCGCGGCACCGTTGACGGCAAGCAGGGACCGCGAGGCTGCGGTGGACCGCGGTCCGGCCAGGGCCAGCACAGCCCCCGCGCTCGACCCGTAGGCGGCGAGCAGCGCCGCGCGCTTGCTCGCCGACCTGGCCGGAGGTACCGCCTGGAGTATCCGGCAGGCATCGGCGAGCCCGGGGCCCGTCACCAGATCCGCGCCCCAGGGCGGGCGCGGTGGCCCTGCGGCCACGCCGATACCGAGGTCGGCGGCGGCGAGCGCCTCGTGCTGGCGGGCCGAGACCAGCGCGACGACGGCGCCGTCCGCTTGCAGTGCCCGAACCGAGCCAGCCGTTCTCGTTCCCCCGGCCACGACACGGTCGACGTGCACGCGGCGGCCTACTCCGCTCAGCCCGGCGATCACCACCGGCCCTATCGACCGCGCCGTGGCGATCAGCGGCCCGGCCATCGGCTCGAGTTCCGGCTCGACAGCCACCAGGCCGAGCAGCTCGCCGTTGCGCCGTAGCCCGAGCACCTGCCCCCAGCGCTCCCGCAGCGAGCCGGCCGCGTCTCCGGCTGGTCCGGCCAGGCGTGCCGGGACCGGCCCGATCGCCCACTCCCCTCGTTCTGCCAGGATCGCAGGCGGCTGGTGCCCTCTGACCTGTGCCGCCGGCCCGGCGCCGCGGCCGGCATCCGGGCTCGGCCGCCGACGGTCCGCCGACGGATGCACGGCCATGGCAGCCGCCCGGGACCGGGACGCCGCGCGGGGGCTGACGGGCGGGCGCGTGCCGTTGGAACTCGCCCGGGCACGCGGTATGGCCGTCGTGACCTCGACCGCCTGCGGGCCGGGAAGATCATCCGGCGGGTCCGGCCGTTCCGGCGGATCCGGCCGTACCGGCGGGTCCGGCGGGTCCGCTCCCGCGCGCTGGCCGGGGACCGATGCTCCCTGCTGTCCGGCGCTGGACTGGCCGACCAGTGCGTGCGCGGCGAGCAGCGCGGCCTCCGCCTCCGGCTCGTGCCCGGGTAGCACCCGGACGGTGCCGACGACCATCCGGCCGGTCGTCAGCAGCTGAGCGTCGAGTACCACCGTGTCGACCCGGTCGAGCCGCCGCAGCACGTCCATGTCCATCGCGAGCACGCCAGACCTGGCCAGGTCGCGGTCGACCCTGGCGGCGAAGCCCTCACGGCCGAGCTTGGCCGCCCTGGGCGCCGCCGCGGCGGTCGCCGCGACCATAAGCCGGACGTCCCTGGTGATCAGCGCCGTCGCCGCGCCGCCGGCGATGCCGGCCGCCGCCAGCGTGTTGCTGTAGGTCTCCACCGGACCGGCAGGCAGCGGCACGGGCCGCTCGGCGATGGTCATGGTCGGCGGCAGGTGCGCGGGCACGTTGCCGTAGAGCATCCGCTCATGCTCCTGCCACAGGTCGCGGCGCGCCCTGAGTTCGTCGAGCAGCAGGCCGCGGTGGGCGATGTCCACCAGCAGGCCGAGCGGACCCTGCACGAGGCCCTGGGCGACCGCGTTGCCGATCGCCAGGCCCAGGTCGGTGGCGGCCCGGCCGATCCTGCCCTCGAGCGGCCGGCGCAGCAGGGGCGACGAGTCGACCAGCGACAGCAGCGAGGCAACCTCGCCTACCAGCGGGTTCCGCCGGGCCAGCCCGCCGAACTGGCCGAAGGTCAGCTGCCCGGCCAGGCCCAGGCCAAGTCCCCCGATATCGGCGCCGATCGCGTAGATCTGCCGCTGGACTGGCTCGCTGTCACCGGGATGGTCGGGGCGGTCGTGCGGGAACCGCTCATCGGCCAGGTCGTGCGCCTCCTCGACACCCTCGATGATGTCGACCAGATCATCGACACTGACCTGCTGGTCGTCGAAGGCAACGATCACCCGTCCGGCGATGTCGTTGACCCGCGCCCAGTCGACCCCGTCGCGACCGGAAAGCTCGGCCTCCACCTGGCGGGCGGCCGGCGCGTTCTCCGGCCTGTGCACGCCCTTGACCTCGATGTGCGCACGGCCGTTTCCCATCCAGCGACGGCGCTGCGGCCGGCCCGCTGAGAGCGGGATCCGCTGTGCGATCGCGGACAGCACCGCGCCCGCCTGGGCGAACATCGAGCCCCTTCCGGGCTAGCTGGCGGCCTTCGCGCGCGCGGCAGCCTGCTTCGCGTGCTGCTCGGCGACCAGGGTCCCGGCGGCCACTAGCGCGACGACCGGCCAGTCCACCACCCCGAAGGCCGCGACGGCGGCCAGCCCGCCCCACCAGATCACGTTTCCGGCGGTGCCGCCTGGGATCCCGATGCGGGGCATCGGCATCGTCGGCATCGAGATTCCATGATGCGCGGCGGCCTGCTTCGACTCCTCCTCGCGCGGGCTCGGCACCTTCTGCTTCTGTGCCGATGAACCCTTGCGCGCCGTTGAACTGGCTGGCATCGGATCGCCCCCCGTCAGATGTAGCCGCGACTGTCCAGCGACCCCCGTCCGGTCGTATGGACTGCCCTACCCAGACCTGCCCCCGTTACCCTGACCTGGCAGCCGGCCGCAGTGCCCGCGCGGCAGGCGCCCGCGGGTCGCCGGAGGTGACGCCTGCCGGGCAGGCACATACGAACGAGAGGGACCCTTCGCGTTTCTCGCGACTCAGAGATTGCGTGGTGTGCGAACTGGCTACGGTTCGCAACCCCGCGTCCTGTCTGGGTCCCTCTCGTCACATTCATCACACCGCATCGGCGAACGCCGGGGCAGGGCCGAAAGTCAGGCGTCCGCCGGGACTAAAGACCACCCGGCCGCACAGGCCGCTCGCGGCGCTCTGGCTGCGCGGCCCCGGGTGAGAGCCTGGCCGACGCCACGTAAGCGACCACCACGGACACGATGACGAGCGGCATCGCATCAAGTCCGGCCGGGCCGAGCAGCAGCGTGGCAAGCAGCACCGAGGTCAGCGGCAGCGTGAGCATGACCACGCACATCGCGCCGATGCCCATGGCGGCTGCGGGCACAGCGGGAAGCCCGGGCAGGCGGGAGAACGCGATGCCCATCGCGGCGCCGACGAACATCGCGGGAAACACCGGCCCGCCCCGGAAGCTGCTCAGCGACACCGCGTAGGCCAGACCCTTGAGCAGGACCAGGGCGACCAGAGCGCCCGCCGTGTAGCTGGCACTGTGCTTGATCAGCGTGCCGAGGTCGGACTCGCCGGAGAAGAGCACGTCAGACCCGGGGTGCCCGGTGCCTGCCTTGTAGCTCATTGCGAGCGCAGCGATGACCAGGCCCGCGAGCGGCAGCGCCACGAGGACCCTGGGCGCGCTGTAGCCGCGCAGCAGCAGTCCCAGCCTGCGGATCGCGACACCCGCTACGACGGCGGCCAGTCCGATCACCATCGCCCAGCCGAACTCGCCGATGGTAGGCCTGCCCACGTGCGGAAGACCGGGGATACCCAGCGAGAAGGTGCCGAGCCCGGTCCAGGCGTCCAGGCCCAGGAAGATCAGCGAGCCGATTCCGGCCGCCAGCAGCCCGGGCACCAGCACGAGCCCCAGAGTCGGGCCGCCCAGCCCTGATGCCTCCATCAGCAAGAACGCGCCAAGGATCGGCGATCCCAGCAGCGTGCTGATCGCCGCGAAACTGCCGGTCGAGGCCAGGACCAGGGCGGCCTGCGCTGGAACCGGCTGCCTGGACACTCTTGTCGCCAGCACGGCAAGGCCACCGCCAAGCGCGATAAGCGGCATCTCCGGCCCGAGCACGACGCCGAAGGCGAGCGTCGCCAGTGCCGCCAGGATCACCCCGGGCAGGGCGCCAGGCGTCGGTGCGCCATGCAGCTTGAAGCCGTCGGCCGGTGACGGCCCGCCTTCTCCCGGCAGGTACCTGATCGCCAGGGCGGTCAGGACCCCGCCGGCGAGCAACACCGGCAGCGGCCACCACAGCGGCGCCGAGCTGAACCCGAGGCCGTGCGGCAGCTGGACGAAGATCTCGTCCTGCAGGTAACTGACCAGGGCTAGGAAGAAGTACGCCGCCGCGGATACCGGGACCCCTATGCCGACCGCGAAGGCCAGCACGCGGACGTAGCTGCGTGACCTCAGCAGTGCCTGCGGATCAGCCGCTGTCGCCACCCGACCGAGTATCCGGGCCGCCGCGGCCGACCGGATCACCCCGCCAGGGTGAGTTAAGTCCCGCCGCTGACCAGCTATCTGCTCAGCCGGGTGCACACGAGCCGCCGCGCGGCCGCCGCCACGCGCCGGACCCGCGCCCGCACTGCCGCGACGAGCGACCGCCAGGAGTTCCGCTCGTCGTCCGGGCCGAGCATCCGCCACTCGGTCATCGCGCTCTCACCCGCCGCCGGTGCAGGTGGGCCATCACGGCGTGGTTCGCCTCCCAGCCGTCGGGAAACTTGGCCGGGACGTTGATGTGCACCGGCTCGGTGCACGGGTGCGCGTCGAGCAGTTCCGGGATCCCGGCCCGGGCGACCACGATGCAGGCGTGCCGGTGGCGGGACGTGAGCACGCACAGCCGCCCCGCCTCCAGGTGGAACGCCGTCGCATCCCGCCGTCCCGACAGCGGGTGCAGCACGATCGTGACGTCGAACTCCCTGCCCTGGAGCCGGTTGGCCGTGTCCACGGTGATTCCGGCCGTGCCCGGCCCTTCCGATTCGAGCGCATAACGGATGGCGCGGACCTGGTCCCGGTGGGCGGCGCCGATCGCGATCCGGGCTGGCGTGACCGGCTCGCCGGCCGGCGCTAGCTCCGAGTACGCCACGGCGCCGCGCTGGAGCAGCCGGGCGGCCAGTGCCGCGCAGGCCGCGACAGCCTCCGCGTCGGTCCTGACCGTATGCCGGGCCGGCAGCTCGTAGAGCGCCCACCCGCACTCGGCGGCGAGCTCGATCGCCTCGTCGACCGGGCCGCCCCGCAGCCCGCGGGCGGTGAGCTCGAGGCGCCGCTCCGCCGGGCCGGTCCCGGCCTCGAAGCGCTCGAACGGGTAGAACGCGTCCGCCACGACCTGCGCCGCGGCATGCGGCAGCCGCCAGGACACGGGCAGCCGGTGCACCGGCATGCCAGGGTTGTGCCGCAGCAGCACCGCGACAGCGCTCTGCATCGGGTCCCAGGTCAGCCCCGTCCAGCGCTGGGTCTCGACGGTGGAGAACGGGTCGAGCTGGCCGGGGTCGCCGACGAAAAGGGCGCGCTCGAACCGGCCGGCCACCCGGAGCAGCAGGTCCGAGCGCATCTGGTAGGCCTCGTCGACCACGGCCCACGGCCAGGCGATCTCGGCTCTGACCGTCGCCCACTTGGCGGCGGTGCCGAGAATCACCTGGCGGTTGCCCAGGTCGGCGACCTTGGTCTCGACGGCCACATGCGGGTGCCGGGCGACCCGCTCCGCGGGTGTGTAGTCGGCGGCGGAGAGCCTGCCGATCCTGAGTCCGGGTACCGCGACGGCGAGCCGGTCGGTCAGGTCGTCGACCTGCTCGTTGGTCTGGGCCACCACCATGACCGGCTCGCCGGCCTCGGCCAGCCGGGCGGCGGACCGGACTACCAGCGTCGACTTACCCGCTCCCGGCGGGGAGTCGACCACGACGCCCTTTCCGGCGTTACCGAGCGCGGCCAGCACGTCATCGACCGCCCGCGCCGCGCGCGCCGCCGGACCGTCGCCGTCCCGCCCGTGCGGCCTGGCCGGGTCCTCGGCGGTCACGACCAGGCCTCCTGCGCGTCCTCGGTGCCCGGCTGGAACGGCACCGGCGGTCCGCCGTGGGTCCACGGGGTGTCCTCCGGCTCGGGGAACTCCGATGCCATCCGGTACTCGTCCTTGAAGGTCGCGTAGGTCACGAGATCTCCGATCGCGGGAATCGAGCCCGGCGGAGCCGTTCGGCCGTGACCCATGCCGCCCGACAGCTCGAGCACGACAAGGGTCGGTCCAGGGTCAGCGTGCTGCACCGACACGACGACGGCGTCCTGACGTTGCCGGGCCGGGGAGGTCATCCGCACTCCCGGCTCGACGGTTACGGCGTCCAGGGTCGCGACGGTCACGTGCGGGCGCAGCTTCGATCGGCGGCCGCTGGCGTCGAGGCGGTCAGGCTCGGCCGCTATGACATGGCCGGCGAACGCCTCCCCGGCCAGCCGGTGCTCGGCCATGACCAGCGGGTCGTCGTAGGCCCGCTGGATCGCGTAGGTCTCGCCGAGCCGCTCCAGCCACTCCAGGCGGCGCGCCGCGGCAACGGCGGAATCGCGGCGCGCCTGCGGCGGACCGCCTTCGGCCAGGTAGTCGGCGAAGCGCGTGAAAGCCGTCTTGTCCTGGTCCCAGCGCAGGGCGACGTGCCCGCCAGGCGGAAGCCTCCGCAGCAGGCCGACGGCCTGCCACATCAGGTTCCAGGTAGGCCGCAGCTGCCCGGCCAGCGCCTGCTCCAGCTCGGCTCGCGCCCGCCGCCGGGCCGCGTCGCCGCCGCGGGCCTGCGCCTGGTCGCACGCCCTGATCAGCGCCGCGAGCACCTCGTTGTCGAAGGTCGGGTCCGTGGCCGGTCCAGCGGGCGGCCAGCGCAGCGGATCCTCCGCGGCAGCGGCGGCCTGCGCACCGGTCAGCCCGTCCGGCGGGTCGATCCAGCCGGCCAGCGCGGCGAGGTTCAGATCCTCTACCGGGCTCTGGCCGGTCGACCAGTGCATGGCGAGCAGGTCAGTCGCGGCCAGCATCAGGGCCGACCCCGGGTAGTCGCGCCGGTCGGCGAGAAAGGTCAGCCACCGGCCGAGCGCGGGCACGGTGGCCGGCACGGCGTGCTCCCCTTCGGTCCGGCGGAACCTGGTCGACCGGCCGAGCAGCCGCGTGAACGCGAGGCCTCCGGGGCTGGGCAGCAGGACCTGCGGCGCGTCGGCGCAGCGGGACCACGGCTCGCCGCCGCGGCCCTGCACGGTCTCCCGCAGCGCCAGGAAACCCTCCAGGTAGGGCAGCACGATGCCGGCGAGGTCGGCCATGAAGGCGAACCGCTGCGAGCGGTCACGCGGCTGCGCGACGACCAGCAGCGACGGGGAGCCCGGGTCGGTGCCGACCATGGCGGCCAGCGGCGCGCACGCCTCGCCGGCCAGAGCCAGGGGTATCAGCACCAGCGGCCGGCCGCTCAGGT
Organism: Streptosporangiaceae bacterium; assembly: GCA_036391385.1. Taxonomy (GTDB): domain Bacteria; phylum Actinomycetota; class Actinomycetes; order Streptosporangiales; family Streptosporangiaceae; genus Chersky-822. The sequence continues at coordinate 1,842 of DASWAA010000326.1, read as the reverse complement.
GGACGTGCCGGACGGTACAGGCCAGCCTGGCCCGGCCGGCTCGCACCGCCTCGGCCCGGGCGAGCGAGGTCAGCGTCGTCATACCGCCTCGCCCAGTAGCTCGCCGCGCATCCGGGCGGCGCCGGCGAGCAGCAGCGCCGCCTCGGCCTGATCATCGCCCGGCCGCGCCTGCCCGCTCGCCAGCCGAAGGACCATGCCGAGGTGCTCGATCCCGCCGAGGTCCTCCAGGACGGTTCGGCCCAGCCGCGCCGTCAGGGCGGCCGCCTCGTCCCGGCAGAAGAAGCACATCTCGCAGGTCGACAGGCAGTCGGGGGCGTAACGGGCGGGAACGACCCGCATCGCTGCTGCCAGGTCTGCCGGATCACGGCGGGCCGTGCCCGCCTGATCAGGTAGCAGATCGAAGGAGAGCTCGGCCGGGACCGAGCGCAGCAGCGAGTCGATCCGCTCAAGCCGGGAAAGCTGGCGGCGCAGCACGGTGAGCTGCCGGCGGACGTCGAGGCTGGCCGCAGCCGGCTTGCTGGAGAAATTCTCCGGGCAGACCAGCAGCACCTCGTCGGCGACGGCCTCGGGGCCGATTCCCTGGCCGGCGAGCAGGTCGCGCAGCGCGAGCACGTAGACGGCGGACTGGATCACGGCTGCCGCGACCTTGTCGCCGTCGGCCTGGCCGTCGATCACCGCGAAGGACTTGATCTCCACGACGTGGAACCGGCCGTGCAGCTGGAACGCGATCAGGTCGGGCTCCAGGTACACCGGGCGGCCGCCGACCTCCAGCCGCAGCAGCGGGTGGTCGAACAGCGTCCCGGCATCCTCGCCAGACCGTGCCGCGCGGCCCAGCAGGTGCTGGGTCCTGGTGTGGCGCAGGTGCTGGCTGACGTCGCCGCCGACCTCGTCCAGGTTGTTGTAGGAGGCCTCCGGGATAGGCAGGCTCAGGTGCGCGCGCAGCAGCGTGAGCAACTCGGCGCACCCGTCGGCCTTCACCTGCGCCTCGAACGCGTTGCCGCGGGTGATAGCGAACTGCGACTGGCCGTACCTCGGCGGGAAGCCAAGATGCGCGGCGATCCGCTGCTTGTCGGCTCCGGCCGCGTCGAGGATGGCGCGCCTGGCACAGCCTGGGTTGGCAGCGAGAGCGGCGATGGTGCGCGCGTTGTGGCTGCGGGGCGGCACCGGGCCCCTGATCCGGTCGAGCCGGGCCTGGGTGCTGTCCGCTGGCCGGTTCATGCTCCGGCCTGCGACTGGGCCGAGAGGCGGGATCCGAAGAGCTGCTGTGCGTCATCTAGCTGACGGCGAGCCCGGTCCGCGGCGGCCTCGCGAGCCTGGCCGTCGGCGTCGGCGTGCACCGCTAGCTCGGCGCGGGCCGCCCTGACCACGGCTTCGGGGTCCGCCTGCCACGCCCGCGCGCTCGCGCCTGGGATGTTAGCCGCGAGCCGGTGCAGCAGCCGCAAGGCCGCCTGGTCGGGCACCGGGACTCGCTGGATGCTCGCGGCGATCTGCATCGCGGCGGTCAGGTAGTCGACCCGGGGACTGAGCGGGCCGACGATCCGCCGTTCCATCGGCCAGGTCGAGAGGGCCAGCAGGCCTCTGGCCGGCGTCAGCAGATCGGAGGTCAGCGCGGCGCACAAGTAATAAGGACGGGCGAACGGCGCGAGCCGGAACGACCGCTCCTCGTCCCGGCGCAGGCTGGTCAGCCTGGCGGCCGGGATGGCGCCGGTGAAGAGCGCCTCGTGCACGGTACTGATCAGCCGCGGGCCGGCCGGGACCGTAAGGAGCGTGAGCGCCTGATGCACCTGTTCTCGCACCGGCAGGTGCAGGCCTTCCGGCCTCGTCGCAGGCTGCTCGGCCCGC
>DASWAA010000325.1:0-4044 GCA_036391385.1 Streptosporangiaceae bacterium | reverse complement strand
GCTGGCCCGCGGCCGAGGTGACGCATCGGCTGCGCGAGACCAGCACGGCCGGCGCCGGGCCGGATTGATCGGCAAAGAGCGGGTTCGGCTACCGGAGGGCCGGCGCCTCGCGGCATGATGGGCTGGCGCAGGAAGGAGACGTCATGCAGCACAGCGGTTCGTCGGCCCGTGCTAGCTGGTCCGGGCCTGCCCGGGCGGGCGGCGCAGTGGCGCTGGTCGTGCTGCTCGCGCTGGCGGCGGGATGCACGCACGCGACGTCTCCGGGCACTGCGACCAGAGTCAGCGCCAGGGTCTGCGGGAACGGCAAGACCGCGGCCGGCGTTCCGGTCAAGGTCGAGGTCATCCGCGGCACCACCACCTGCGCCACGGCTCTGGACATCGAGAATGCGTACGCGTCCGCGATCAGGTCAGGACAGGCGCCAGGTAACGGCGGCGGCGGCCCGGTCAAGGTCAAGGGCTGGACGTGCAAGGGCTTCGCGACGCCGGTCGTGCTCAAGACCGGAAACGCGTCCGAGTGCACGCTCGGCGGCAACGCGATCCTGGCGATCCTGGAGCTCGCCAAGTCACCGTCCACGTGACGGCCGCACCAGGTCGGCCCCGTCCCGGGTCAGGTCTAGCCCGGTGCCGGCGATCCGCCGCGCAGCACCGCGCCGGTCCGCCGCACGGCCTCGGCGACCGCCGCATCCCGGGCAACAGCCACCTCGTCGTCCGTCAGCGTCCGGTCCGGCGCACGGAACCGCAGGGTGTAAGCGAGTGACTTGCGCCCGGTGCCGACCTGCTCGCCGGTGAAGACGTCGAACAGGCGCACCTGCTCGAGCAGGACGCCGGAGTCCGTCGACGCCGCACCGGCCGCCAGTGCGGACTCGACCTCGGCGGCCGGAATCGCCTCGTCCACCACCAAGGCCACGTCCTGGCTCGCTACCGGATAGGTCGAGATCACCGGGGCCTGGACCGGGGTGAGCCCAGCCGCCACGCGCTCGATGGCGGACAGGTCGAGCTCGACCGCGCTGGTGCGCGGTGCCAGCCGGAACGCGCTGATCACCCGCGGGTGCAGCTCGCCCGCGTATCCGACCGAGATCGGCTCACTGGCCCCGTCCGGACCGGGCGACACGAGGAACTCGGCGCAGCGTCCCGGATGCCAGGGCTGACGCTGCCCGGCCTGGACCGAGTAAGCCACCCGGCTCGTCCGCAGCACGGTGTGCGCGGCCTCGATAGCGTCACGGAAGCTGGCCTGGCGCCCGGGACCCCACCATCCTGACGGCTCGTGCGCCCCGCTGAGCACGACGCCGACCAGCCTGGGCTGGTCGGGAAGGGCAGCCTCGAGCAGCGCGATCTCCTCGGGCATCGGGCCGCGGTCGACGGCAAGGATCGGCGCGACCCGAGACGGCGTGCCCGCACCGCCAGCGCCGCTCGCACCGCCCCCCGCACCGCCAGCCCTGACCTCGCCGCCAGCGGCGCCAGCGGCGCCGGCGGCGTCAGCCGGCCGCGGCAGGTTCCTGGCGACGTTGCCGATCTCGAACAGCGCCAGGTCGGCGAAGCCACGGCCGGCGTTCCTGCTGAGCACGCGGAACAGCCCTGGCAGCAAGGTGGTGCGAAGCTGCGGCTCCTCGTCCCTGATCGGGTTGGCGAGCAGGACGGCGTGCCGCCTGAGGTCGTCCTGCGCCAGCTGCATCCGGTCGAAGTCGGCCGCCGCGCCGAACGGGCTGCTGAGCACCTCCACGTAGCCGGCTCCGGCCAGGGCGCGCCCGAGCAGGACCCGGAGCCGCTGGGCGGCCGTCCTGCCGCGTCCGGCCACGGCCCTCGGCATCGCGATCCCGACCTTCTCGTAACCCTCGAGCCTGATCACCTCTTCGGCCAGGTCGTTCGGATCGGTCAGGTCGGGGCGCCAGGACGGCGGCGTGACGGTGAGCAGGTCGATACCCTCGACCGCGCAGCCGACCTCGCGCAGCCGGCCGACGACGGCCTGCGCTCCGTAGCTGGTGCCCGCCACCTTGTCGGGGTGATCGGCCGCGATCACGATCGTGACCGGCTCGATCGGGGCCGACGCGAGGGTGTATCCGGGCACGACGGACCCGCCGCCGAGCTCTCCGAGCATCGCGGCGGCCTTCGCCGACGCTCGCAGCGGCAGTTCGTAGTCGACGCCGCGCTCGAAGCGGGCCGACGCCTCGCTGAACAGCCGGTGCCGGCGGCTCATCCGCGCGACGCCGGAAGCGCTGAAGTGCGCGGCCTCGATCACCAGGTCGGTCGACTTCTCGCTGATCTCGGTCGTCAGGCCGCCCATGGTGCCGGCCAGCCCGATCGGGCCGGATGAGTCGGTGATGCAGATGTCGTCGGGGTCGAGCGCCCGCACGACGTGGTCCAGGGTCTCCAGCTTCTCGCCCTGCTTCGCGCGCCGCACCACGATCGGCCCGTCCAGCGTTGACCGGTCGAACGCGTGCAGTGGCTGGCCGAGCTCGAGCATCAGGTAGTTGGTCACGTCCACGGCCAGCGACACGCTGCGCATCCCGGCCCGGGCGAGCCGGATCCGCATGGACAGCGGGGTCGGCCGTTCCGGGTCGATGCCCCGCACCTCGCGGAGCGCGAACCGGTCGCAGGCGGTCGGGTCACCGATGCTCGCCTGATGCACCTCGCCGAGCCCGGGCTCGGCGACCCAGGCGGGCAGGTTCGCGTCCGCCGGGTCGGTGTAGCTGACGCCGAACGCGCTGGCCAGCTCCCTGGCCATTCCCCGCACCGACAGGGCGTGCCCCTTGTCCGGGGTCACGTTCACGTCGAGCACGACATCGCGCAGGCCCGCGTAAGCCACGAAGTCGGCTCCGAGCGGCGCGTCGGCCGGGAGCACCAGGATGCCCGAGTGGTCCTCCCCGATGCCGAGCTCGGACACCGAGCAGATCATGCCGTCCGAGACCCGCCCGTACCGCTTGCTCACGCCGATCTCGAATCCGCCGGGCAGCGACGCGCCGGGCAGCGCGAGCGGTACCAGGTCGCCGACCGAGAAGTTGACCGCACCGCAGATGACGCCGCGCTCTGCGTCGGGCCCGCCAGTCGTCACCCGGCAGAACCTGACCGGCTTCTTGAAGCCGGTCAGGTCCTCGATCTCGAGCACCCGCGCGACCACGACGGCACTGATGTCGTGACCGACCTGCTCCATGCCCTCGATCTCCAGGCCGACCGCCGTGAGCCGGCGCGCTACCTCGCCGACGTCGACAGGCTCGGCAAGCTCGGCGTACTCAAGCAGCCAGGAAAGCGGGACTAGCATCACGCCTCCATTCCGAAAGCAGACGAGAACCGCACGTCACCCTCGACCGTGTCCCTGATGTCGGTCACGCCGTGCCTGATCATCAGCGCCCGCTCGATGCCGAGGCCGAACGCGAAGCCGCTGTACCGGTCGGGGTCGATACCGCAGGCGATGAGCACCCGCGGGTTGACCATGCCGCAGCCGGCGATCTCGATCCAGCCCTGCGATTTGCAGACCCGGCACGGCGGCGCGCCCGGCCTGGTCGACTCGCCCCGGCAGACGTGGCACTCCATCGACACGTCAGCCGACGGCTCGGTGAACGGGAAGAAGTCGGGCCGCAGCCTGGTCCGCAGTCCCGGCCCGAACAGGGCCTCGACGAAGGCGGTGATCGCGCCCCGCAGGTCGGCCATCGTCAGGCCCTCGTCCACGGCCAGACCCTCGATCTGGTGGAAGACCGGGCTGTGCGTCGCGTCGAGCGCGTCGCTGCGGAAGCACTTGCCCGGGCTCACCACGTACAGCGGCAGCGGCCGGCTCAGCATGGCCCTGATCTGGACCGGGGAGGTGTGCGTCCGCAGCACGATGCCCGAGCGGCGCGCACCACCGGGATCGGCCACGAAGAACGTGTCCTGCATCTCCCGTGCCGGATGGTCGGGCGGGAAGTTCAGCGCGTCGAAGTTGTACCACTCCGCCTCGACCTCAGGACCCTCGGCGATCTCGTAGCCCATGCCGATGAACACGTCGGCCAGCCGGTCGGCCAGGGTCACCACCGGGTGCCGGGCGCCCGCCGGTGACCTGTCCCAGGGCAGCGT
>DASWAA010000324.1:0-3377 GCA_036391385.1 Streptosporangiaceae bacterium | reverse complement strand
TCCCCGAGACCGCCGAGGTCTTCCCCAGGGTCAGCCACACAGCCAGGGTCCAGACGGCCTGACCTGCGCACAGGCCCGACAGCCCCTGAACCAGCGGTCCCCGCCGGCCACGCCGGCGGGGACCGCTGCACCCGTCAGCCGATCCAGTACCTGCGGATAGGCCCGTGGTCGGGCCTGGCGGGCAGGATCGAGTCGAGCACGCCGCCGCAGGACTCGATCACCTTGATCGAGCCGGCATTGTCGTCGTCGCAGGTGATGCGTACCTGATCGATCCCGAGTGACCGGGCGATGACCAGGCTCTGGCGGAGGATCTCGGTAGCCCAGCCGCGCCGGCGATGCGCCGGCAAGACGCCGTAGCCGATGTGGCCGCCCTCACGCAGCAGGAAGTCGTTGAGCTCGTGCCTGATCGAGGTCCGGCCGACGATCTGCCCGCCGACGTCGGCGACCAGGAACGTGCTCGGCACCAGCCCGTCCGGCAGGTTACGGCCGGCCCGGTGGTCCAGGCGCTGCCGCAGGTACTCATCCCAGCTCACCCCGGCCTCGAGGCCGAGCCCGAACGTGAAGCCTTCGGCCGCCATCTCCTCGTGGCCGCGACGGAAGGCCGTCTCGTCGTCGGACCGAAGTGGCCGCAGTCTCAGCACCGGAGCAGGCTAGCCCGGAGACCGGGGCCGCCTCCAGTGAATTACGACCGGGCCAGTGCCGGATAGCGACCGCGAAACCTGATCAGCGGATCACCAGATTCGGCAACGGCGTCCACGGCGATCACGCGGGCGATCACCAGCAGGTGATCGCCCGCCGGCACCCGGCTGGTGACCTCGCACTCGATCGCCGCCAGGCCGTCGTCGGGTATCAGCGCTCCGCTGGCCGCGCCCCGGTGGTGGGCAACGTCGTCCAGCAGCAGCCTGGCACCAGGCCGGCCAGCTATGGCGAAGCGTCCGGCCAGCAGGCGCTGGCCGGACGCCAGCACGGTGACGGCGAACCGGTCTACCCGGCCGAGCAACTCGGCCGGGTAGGAGGCGCCGATCAGCGAGATCAGGATCAGCGGCGGCTCCACTGACACGGGGCAGAACGCGCTCACGGTCACCCCGACGTCGTCTCGCCCGTCGGCGATGGTGACGAGGGTGACGCCGCTGGCGACCGCGCCGAGCGCGCTGGCGAATCCGGACGGTGACTGGCCGGCGCCGGTTGGTTGCGTCAACTAAAAGTCCAGCTGCCCGGCAGCATCAGCGGGCCGGCGGCCGGGAGCCCGAAGCTGGCGGCGAGCTGTGAGACCGGGCCCCAGCTCTCGGCGAGCAGGCTCGCGGCCGAGGCGCCCACGGTGCCGACGGCGGCACGCCCGGCATCGGCGAGCCAGGCGCCTGCGGCGGCGCGGCGGTCCTCGCTGTTGCTAGCCGGCCTGACCCGCTCAAGCGGCCCGAGCTTCGGATAGTGCACGAGTGGTGCGGACGCCGGCAGCGCGGCCCGGCTGCGGGCGATCTCGGCGGCGTCCTCGATCCCGCCGAGCTCGTCGACCAGATCGCGCTCGCGCGCATCGGCACCCGTCCAGACCCTGCCCCTGGCTAGCTCGTGCACTCGCTGCGCGGACAGCCCGCGACCGACCGCTACCTTGCCGGTGAAGTCCGCGTAGATGTGATCGAGCCAGGCATCGACCAGACTCCATTCCTCGGGAGTGAACGGATGTGCGGTCGAGAACATCGCCGCGTGCTTGCCGATCACTACCGAGTCGGTCGTGACCCCGGCCTTGCCGAGCATGTCGCCGAGCACCGGCTTGCCGCTGATCACGCCGATCGAGCCGGTGACCGTTCCTGGCTGGGCGACGATCGCGTCCGCGGCCATCGAGATGAAGTAGCCGCCTGAAGCCGCCACGTCGCCCATGGACACCACGACCGGCTTGCCCGCGTTCCTGGCCCGGACGACCTCATGCCAGATCGAGTCGGACGCGACGTAGGAACCGCCCGGGCTGTTCACCCTGAGCACGATGGCCCTGATGCGCGGGTCAGCCGTCGCCGTGCGCAGGGCCGCCGTGATGCTGTCAGAACCCATCGCGGCGCCGGTCAGCGGGCTGCGGCCGTTGCGGCCCCGCCTGATTGCCCCGGCTGCGTGGATCAGCGCCACCGAGTAGGGCCGCGGCGCGGTCAGCTGCCTCGCCCGGCTGGCCATCTCCCTCGCCCGGTAGTACCGGCCCAGATAGAGCAGGACTGGCTCCTGCCCGTCGCGCGCATGCCGCATTACGGACGAGTAGACCTCGTCCCGGTAGCCGAGCGTGTCAACGAGCCCGGCCTGCAGAGCCTGCTCGGCCAGGTACGGGCCCTCGCTGACCAGCTCGGCCGCCTTGCCGGGCTCGATCTTGCCCCGCTCGGCGACCGCCTCGGCAAGCTGCTCGGTGATCGACTCCGCCATCCGGGCCGTCGCCTCGCGGGCGGCCTCGGTGTAGCCAGTCTCGGTGAGCTGCTCGGCGGCGCTCTTGTACTCGTGCCGGGCGCCGATCTCCATGCGCACGCCGAGCTTGTCGAGCGCACCGCGAAGGAAGACGCGCTCGGTCGCAAGACCCGTCAGTCCGAGATCACCCGACGGCTGGAGCCAGATCGTCTCGAAGGCGGTTGCCAGGTAGTAGGGAACGTTGCCAGCCGAGAACTCGCCGAACGTCTCGGCCCAGGCCACGGTGGCCTTGCCCTCGGCTCGGAATCGCCTGACCGCCTCGCGCAGCTCCTGCACGGCCCCGAGGCCGATCGGCTTGCCACCGAGCTTGACGATGAGCGCCCGTACCCGGTCGTCCTTTCTGGCCGTCTTCAGCGCGGCGAGGATCTCGGTGATCGCAGGCTGGTGCCTGGTCATGATCGCCGACACCGGATCGGTCGGCCTTGACTCGATGATGCCGTCTGTCAGGTCAAGCTCCAGCACGAGCGGTGCGCCGCGCTGCCTGGTGAGCTTGCCGAGCGTGCTCGTCCGCAACGATTCCATGAACCCAGCCTAGGTCAGCTATCGTCGGCATCGATGACGGTGCACGACGGGAACGGCTGGACCCGCTGCGGCCGCGGCCATCGGCACTGGGGCCGGCACGGCGCGGCCGGGCTTCTGGTCGCCGCGCCTGACCCGGCTGGGCGGCCCACCGTGCTGCTGCAGCAGCGAAGCTGGTGGGGCAGCTATGGCGGATCGTGGGGACCGCCGGGTGGTGCGCGGGACAGCCACGAGTCCGCGGTGCGTGCCGCTCTGCGCGAGGCGATCGAAGAGTGCGCTATCGACCCGTCGGCGGTTCGCGTCCATGGCGTCTCGCAGGACGACCATGGCGGCTGGACCTACCAGACCGTGCTCGCGAGCGCGGCCGCTCCGCTCGCCGTCGCCGCGGTCAGCGAGGAGACGAGCGAGGTCGCCTGGGT
>DASWAA010000323.1:0-1635 GCA_036391385.1 Streptosporangiaceae bacterium | reverse complement strand
GCGAATGAGGTCCCATCGCCGCGCGGCAAGCGCACCCAGAGGGTCTGCCCGCCCCGGACTGGTGGCACATCCCAGCCGGGAAGATGCCGGGCCAGTTCCGCGCGCAGGTGATCATGGCGGGCTTCACGCTCCACCGCCAATCGCTTCGCCAGCGGCTGGAGGCGGGGCAGCAGGTCGGCGGCTGCTAGCTGTGCGGGGATGTTCCCGCCTAGGTCGTGGACGGCGAGCAGCCGGGCCAGCCGGGCGATCGCCGACTGGGGGGCACGTACCCACCCGATGCGCAGCCCTGCCCAGATGGTCTTGCTGAGCGAGCCCACCGACATCACCGAGTCTCCGAAGGCGGCCAGCGGCGGCGGCACCCGCTCGCCGGGGAAACCGAGATCGCAGAGCACCTCGTCGTCGATCAGCGGGATGCCGGCGGCCACACAGATCTCCACTAGCGTGCGCCGAACGAGCGGGGACAGCACCGAGCCAGTCGGGTTGTGGAAGGTGGAGATCACATAAGCGAGGGCGGAACGGTCCTGGCGGGCTGCCGCTTTGAGCCCGCTGAGCCCGAGCGGCAGCGCCTGCAGTACGGCTGCCTGCTCGCGGAACACCTCCAGCGCCCCATGGTAGGTGGGCGCTTCGACCAGCACCCGGTCGCCGGGGGTGAGAAAGGCACGGGCGAGCAGCGAAAGAGCTTGCTGGGCGCCGTTGGTGACCAGGATGTGATCCGGGTCCGTGTGGATTCCCCTTTGCGTGTAGCGGTCGGCTATCGCCCGTCGCAGAACGGGATGACCGGTCGGGTGGTAGCCGATGTCGCCGGAGATAGCCGCCAGTGCTGGGAGGATACGTGCGTAGGCGTCTGCCAGCTCCGGTGGCGGCCTATCCGGGGCTGCGCAGGCAAGCAGGATCACGCCGTCTTGCGGTTCCAGCAGATGCAGGAAGACAGGCGCGCCCGTGGTCTGGCGCCGCGCTCGTGTGGCACCGGCCACTTGGGTGCCGCTGCCCTGGCGCCGGACGATCCGTTCATCCTGGCGCAGCAGCTCATAAGCGGCCACGACGGTGCTGCGCCCTACCGCGAGAGCGGACGCGAGGGCACGGTCGGGTGGCAGCGGTTCCCCAGGGGGCAGCTCACCTTCATCGATCAGCTGCCGCAGCCGGGCCGAGAGAAGCACGTGCAGTGGCCCGCGGCCCGATGACCAGCGGCCCAGGCGCTCGCCCACCTCGATTGGGTTCATCTGCAAACCAATTCTGCGGCATTGGCTCTAGGGCCGCCACCCGAACGCGCCGAGCATAGCCGGGTAGCACCCGGCTGAAGCTTCTGCCGAGCAGCCCGGGGTCAATCCATCGTCAGCCCGGGACCACCTCAGGGGAGCAAACATCATGGACCACCAAATGTTGCAGCACCGGTTCGCAGCCCTCACCACGGCTCACGTGGCCGACGCCTGCGTTCGCGCCCGAGTCCCAGTGCGTTGCGCTTCTGCGCTCTTGCGTGCCGTGGTGCCTGGCAGCCGCCTGGCCGGTCGTGTCAGTCCCGCCAGGCATGCCGGCAGCGTCGATGCCTTCCTGGAGGCATTCGAAACGGCAGCACCGGGCGACGTGCTGGTAGTCGACAACGGCGGGCGCCTGGATGAAGCATGCGTCGGTGACCTG
>DASWAA010000322.1:0-7182 GCA_036391385.1 Streptosporangiaceae bacterium | reverse complement strand
ATCGCCCTTGCCGCGCGCACCTTCCGCTGGGAGTAAGGCGGACCGCGCCATGCCCGCAGCCCCGGTCCCGAAGGTCACCGCCGCTCCGCCGGCCGCGCCTGCAGCCGGGACCGGCCCGCTGCGCAAGGTACCGCCGCCGGTCCTGCTCGGGGCCGGCATACTCAGCGTGCAGATCGGCGCCGGCATCGCGGCGCGGATGTTCGGCACGGTCTCGGCGGCAGGCCTCACCGGCCTGCGGCTATGGGCAGCGACGCTGGTCCTGGCCGGACTGGCGGCGCGCCCGACGATCAGGGCCGTGCGCGGCGTCATCGCCGACCGGGCCTGGCGGGACGCCGCGGTCGTGGTCGCCTTCGGCGTCACGCTTGGCGTCATGAACTTCTCGATCTACCAGGCATTCGCCAGGATCCCGCTCGGGATCGCCGTCACGATCGAGTTCCTCGGACCGCTCGCTGTCGCGATCGCCTCGTCCAGGCGGCTGATCGACCTGGTCTGGGTCGTCCTGGCGGGGACCGGGGTGACCCTGCTCGGGACGGCAGGTGCCAGCGTCGCCAGGCTCGGCGCCGAGGTCACCGGGACGGCGGGCCATGTCGCGCACTCCTCGGCCGAGCTTGCCGGGGTGATCTTCGCGCTGGTGGCGGCGGCAGCCTGGGCGGCCTACATCCTGCTGTCCGCGTCGACGGGCCGGCGGTTCAGCGGCTCGTCCGGGCTTGTGATCGCGATGGCGGTGGCCTCGCTGATCGTCACTCCCCCGGCAGTGGCCAGCGCGGGCAGCGCGCTGCTGACGCCGGCGGTTCTCGGTGCCGGACTGGCGATCGGGCTGCTGTCGTCGGTGATCCCCTACCGGTTCGAGCTTGAGACGCTGCGCCGGGTCCCCGCCCGGGTGTTCGGCATCTGGATGAGCCTTGAGCCCGCGGTCGCTGCCCTAGTCGGCGTGGTGATGCTCAGCCAGGCGCTCTCGTTGCCCCAGTGGCTCGCGATCGGCTGCGTGACGATCGCGAGCGCCGGTGCCGCCCTGGGCGCCGGGAGATCGGCGACCGCGCCGCAGGCGTAGCCTGACCATCTGGTCATGTCGTCCATGTCAGCCGCCGTGAACCATACGATAGGTCCGTGTCCGCCCAGCCCGTGCCCAAGTCAGCGCCGCAATCCGCCGGCGCCGCGCCGCCCCTGACCTGGCCGCAGCACGCCAGGCGCTGGGTCGGCTTCCTGCTCGACCCGTCCCCGGCCGGGATGCGCCGGATCGCGCTGGCCGGCGTGGTCGCGTCCCTGGCCATCATCCCGAGCGGCGCCGCCGTCCGGCTGAGCCAGTCGGGCCTGGGCTGCACCGACTGGCCCAAGTGCACGGCCGCCAGCCTGATCGCCTCCGGTGACACCGGCGACCCGCTGATCCACCGGTGGGTCGAGTTCGGCAACCGCATGATCACGACGCTGATCTTCGTTGTGGCCATAGCAGTGTTCATCGCGGCGTGGCGGTACCGGCCAGGGCGTGACGGCCGGGCCGCCGACGATCGCCAACGGCCAGGCCGACGGCGCGACCTGGTCTGGCTGGCCGCGGCGCAGCCGGCCGGGATCGTCGCTCAGGCCGTCATCGGCGGGATCGTGGTGCTGACCAAGCTCTCGCCGTTCTGGGTGTCGCTGCACTATCTGGCGACGCTGCCGGTGCTCGCCGCGGCAGTGGTACTGCACGTTCGGTGCACCGAGGGCACCGGGCAGGCCACTCCGCTCGTCCAGCCGCTTGTGCGGCTCGTGGCGCGCGGACTCGTCGCCGTCACGTCGGTCATGATGGTGGCCGGGACTCTGGTGACCGGGACCGGGCCGCTCGCGGGTGCGCGCGGAGTCCCGCGCTATCACTTCCTGACCCTGACGCAGGTAGCTCAGCTGCACGCCGACATCGGCTGGGTCCTCGGTACCACCGCGGTGATGCTGGTGCTGTCCCTGTACCTGACCGAGGCACCGCAGCGGGTGGTGCGGCTCGGGTGGATCGTGCTCGCCCTGATCGGGCTGCAGGGCGTGATCGGGTACGCGCAGCTATTCGCGCACCTGCCGGCCGGGCTGGTCTGGGTACACGTCACCAACACCGCGCTGATCTGGATCGCCGTGATCCGGCTGAATTTCGCCATCCGCGACCGCGGCCTGACGGGCGACGACGCGCCCGCCTCCGCCGACGCCGCGCTAGGCGCTCCGGTCAGCCACTGAGCCGAGCCGGCAGCCAGCCAGACGCCAGGAAGTCACCGCGCGCTCCCCCCGCCAGGAGGATGAGGGCCCGGCCAGCGGAGGATAGGGTCGGATTTGACTGCGGGCTTGACGTCGGAGGGGTGGTGCCGGGTGGGTAACCAGACGGGGTTCGAGTGGACGGAGACGGACAAGCGGGCCGTCGACCTGGTCAGGGTGCTCGCGATGGACGCGGTACAGAAGGCGGGCTCCGGTCATCCGGGTACCGCGATGAGCCTGGCCCCGGCGGCGTACCTGCTGTTCCAGCGAGTGCTCAGGCACGACCCCGCCGATCCGCACTGGCTGGGCCGTGACCGTTTCGTGCTGTCTTGCGGCCATTCCAGCCTCACCCTCTACATTCAGCTGTACCTATCCGGCTACGGCCTCACCCTGGACGACCTGCGCGCGCTCCGCACCTGGGGCAGCCTCACCCCCGGCCACCCGGAGCACGGACTGACCGCCGGGGTCGAGACCACGACCGGGCCGCTCGGCCAGGGCCTGGCCAATGCGGTCGGGATGGCGATGGCGGCCCGGCGCGAGCGTGGGCTGCTCGATCCGGACGCGCCGGCCGGCCAGAGCCCGTTCGACCACCACGTGTATGTGTTCGCCTCCGACGGCGACATAGAGGAGGGCGTCAGCCACGAGGTCTCCTCGATCGCCGCCCACCAGCAGCTTGGCAACCTGGTGGTGATCTACGACGACAACGACATCTCGATCGAGGACGACACGGCGATCGCCAAGTCCGAGGACGTGCTGGCCAGGTACGCCGCCTACGGCTGGCACACGCAGCGGGTCAGCTGGCGTACCCCTGAGGGCTACCACGAGGACGTGGAAGCGCTGCACGACGCGCTGATCTCGGCACGGGACCATGCCGACGCCCCGTCGATCATCGCGCTGTCCACGATCATCGGCTGGCCGGCCCCGAACAAGCAGAACACCGGCGAGGCGCATGGCTCCGCGCTCGGCGCGCCGGAGGTTGCCGCCACCAAGGAGATCCTGGGCTTCGATCCGGCCGTGTCCTTCCCGGTCGAGGACGATTCCCTCGCCCGCGCCCGTGAGGTCGCCGACCGCGGCAAGTCCGCCCGCGCCGAGTGGGAGGAGCGGTTCGCCGGCTGGTCGGCGGCGAACCAGGACCGGCGCGCCCTGCTCGACCGGCTCTCGGCACGCTCGCTGCCCGACGGCTGGGCGAGCGCGATCCCTGCCTTCACCGCAGACTCCGGGGACATGGCGACGCGAACGGCATCAGGCAAGGTTCTTAACGCACTCGCACCAGTACTCCCGGAACTCTGGGGCGGCTCGGCCGACCTGGCCGGCAGCAACGACACGACGATGGCCGGAGAGCCGTCGTTCATCCCGCTGGCCCATCAGACGGCGATGTTCCCTGGCAACCCGTACGGCCGGACCCTGCACTTCGGTATCAGGGAATTCGGGATGGGCGGGATCCTGAACGGCATCACGCTGCACGGCCTCACCAGGCCTTACGGGGGCACGTTCCTGGTCTTCAGCGACTACATGCGGCCCGCCGTGCGGATGGCGGCACTGATGGAGCTGCCGGTGACCTTCGTCTGGACGCACGACTCGATCGGACTGGGCGAGGACGGCCCGACCCACCAGCCGGTCGAGCAGCTCTGGGCGCTGCGGGCCATCCCCGGCCTTGACGTGGTCAGGCCCGCCGACGCGAACGAGACCGCCGTCGCCTGGCGGACCATTCTCGGGCACACCGATCGTCCGGCCGGGCTCTGCCTGACCCGGCAGAAGCTGCCGGTGCTCGACCGGCAGGTGGTCGCCAGCGCCGAGGGAACGGCCAGGGGCGGGTACGTGCTCGCCGACGCCGGTGGCGGCGACCCGCGGGTGATCCTGGTGGCCACCGGCAGCGAGGTGCACATCGCGCTGGCGGCTCGTGCGGCGCTGCAGGCGGACGGGATCGCCGCCCGGGTGGTATCGATGCCGTGCCTGGAATGGTTCACCCAGCAGGATGAGGCGTACCGCAACGAGGTCCTGCCGCCAGCGGTGCGGGCGCGAGTGGCCGTCGAGGCCGGGATCGGCCTCGGCTGGCACGCGATCGTCGGCGACAGCGGTGAGATCATCAGCCTTGAGCACTTCGGCGCGTCGGCGGCCTACGAGAAGCTCTACGCCGAATTCGGGATCACCCCGGAGCGGGTGGCGGAGGCGGCCAGGCGGAGCCTGAGCCGGGCAGCTCAGGCCGGTCGCGGCAGGCCTGGCGGCCAGGCAGCTAGCTAAGCCGCTGGCCAGGAAAGAAGGAATAGCGATGACCGCACAGCAGGAGAAGCAGGACACCCTCGCCGCGCTCACGGCCGAGGACGTCTCGATCTGGCTCGACGACATCGGCCGGGAGCGGCTGTCCACCGGCAACCTCGCGGAACTGGTACGCGACTTCCACGTGCGCGGGGTCACCTCCAACCCGACGATCTTCGCGCACGCGATGGAGCACGGCACGGCGTACGACGAGCAGCTACGCGATCTGGCCGTCCGCGGGGTCGGCGTGGACGAGGCCGCCCGCGCGGTGACGACCTACGACATCAGGTGGGCGTGCGACGTGCTGCGCCCGGTCTACGACGCCTCAGACGGCCTCGACGGCCGGGTGTCGATCGAGGTGGACCCCCGGATCGCGAAGGACACGGCCAAGACGATCGCCGAGGCACGAGCACTGTGGTGGATGGTGGACCGGCCGAACCTGTTCATCAAGATCCCCGCGACCGTCGAAGGGCTGCCGGCGATCACCGCGTGCCTGGCCGAGGGCATCAGCGTGAACGTCACGCTGATCTTCTCGCTGCAGCGCTATGACCAGGTCATCGATGCGTTCATGGCCGGACTTGAAGCCTTCGCGGCCCAGGAGTTTCCGGCCATGGACGTGTCCGGGCTCGGCTCGGTGGCCTCGTTCTTCGTGAGCCGGGTCGACACGGAGGTCGACCGCAGGCTCGACGCGCTCGGCACGCCGGAGGCGAAGGCCATGCGCGGCAAGGCGGCGGTGGCGAACGCCCGGCTGGCCTACGAGCTGTTCGAAAAGCGCTTCGACTCGCCACGCTGGCAGGACCTGGCCTTGCGCGATGCCCGGGTACAGCGCCCCCTCTGGGCCTCGACGAGCACGAAGGACCCGTCCTACCCGGACACCAAGTACGTCGTCGACCTGGTCGCCCCGCACACGGTCAACACCATGCCCGAGGCGACGATGCATGCGATGGCTGATCACGGCGTGCTGGCCGGCAACACCATCGCCGGAACGTACGACGAGGCCAGGAAGGTCTTCGCCGACCTGGAGGCACTCGGGATCGGCTACGACGACGTCGTCGCCGTGCTGGAAGACGAGGGCGTGCAGAAGTTCGCCGACTCGTGGGCCGGGCTGCTGTCGACGATCGCGACCCAGCTCGACGCCGGCCAGACCGGCGCGAGAGCTGCCGTGAGCTGAGCCGATGAGCAGCCCGAGCAGCCCGAGCAACCCGCTGCGCGATCCGCGCGATCGCCGGATACCCAGGGTCGCCGACCCGAGCGTGCTCGTGCTGTTCGGCGTCACCGGCGACCTGGCACGCAAGAAGCTGCTGCCGGCCATCTACGACCTGGCCAACCGAGGGCTGCTGCCGCCAGGTTTCTCGCTGGTCGGCTTCGCCCGCCGGGACTGGGATGACGAGGACTTCGCGAAGGTCACGCACGACGCCGTGCGGGAGAACGCGAGGACGAATTTCCGCGAGGAGGTGTGGCAGCAGGTCAGTGAGGGCGTCAGGTTCGTCTCCGGCGAGTTCTCCGATCCTGAGGCGTTCGACCGGCTGGCGCAGACGGTGGACCGGCTCGATGCCGAGCGCGGCACCGGCGGCAACCGGGCGTTCTACCTGTCCATCCCGCCCAGCCAGTTCCCGGTCGTAGTGAGCCAGCTTGAGCGGTCCGGGCTGCATGGCGGTCCGTCGGCTCAGGGCTGGCGGCGGGTAGTGATCGAGAAGCCCTTCGGGCACGACCTGGCCAGCGCCAGGGACCTGAACGACATGCTGGCCGCGGTCTTCCCGACGCACTCGGTCTTCCGGATCGACCACTACCTGGGCAAGGAGACCGTCCAGAACCTCCTCGCGCTCCGGTTCGCTAACTCACTGTTCGAGCCGATCTGGAACCGCAGGTACGTCGATCATGTCCAGATCACGATGGCCGAGGACATCGGGATCGGCGGCCGGGCGGGCTACTACGACGGCATCGGGGCAGCCAGGGACGTGATCCAGAATCACCTCCTGCAATTGCTCGCGCTGACTGCCATGGAGGAGCCGGTCTCGTTCGACGCCGACGCCCTGCGCGCGGAGAAGCAGAAGGCACTGTCCGCCATCCAGATCCCCGACGACCTGGCGGCGGGCACGGCGCGGGGCCAGTACGCGGCGGGCTGGCAGGGCGGGGTGCCGGTCCACGGGTTCCTGGCCGAAGAGGGGATCGCTCCCGACTCGATCACCGAGACTTACGCCGCGGTGCGGCTGGGAGTGGACACCAGGCGCTGGGCCGGGGTCCCGTTCTACCTGCGCACGGGCAAGCGGCTGACAACGCGGATGACAGAGATCGCGGTGATCTTCCAGCGTGCCCCGCACCTGCCGTTCAACGCCACCGATGCCCGCGAACTCGGTCAGAACGCGCTGGTGATCAGAGTGCAGCCGGACGAGGGCGTTACGCTGCGGTTCGGATCCAAGGTGCCGGGGTCGGCCATGGAGGTCCGGGACGTGAACATGGACTTCGCCTATGGCGAGTCCTTCACCGAGGCCAGTCCGGAGGCATACGAGCGGCTGCTGCTCGACGTGCTAGTCGGCGATCCGCCGCTGTTCCCCCGACATGAGGAGGTCGAGCTGTCCTGGAAGATCCTCGACCCGATCGAGGAGTTCTGGGCCGCCAGCGGCCGCCCCGAGCAGTACCCGGCCGGGTCGCCCGGACCGTCGTGCGCGGACGCGATGATGGCGCGCGACGGTCGTTCCTGGCGTCGGCTGTGACGGG
>DASWAA010000321.1:0-15887 GCA_036391385.1 Streptosporangiaceae bacterium | reverse complement strand
AGGCGCGAAGGAGGAGCACGGCGTGGCTCGACCTATAGCACCAGTCCGCAGGCCGGGATCGGCGTATGGTCGGCCAACCCGCCGGCGGCGGTCGCCGCGGCGGAGCCAGCTCTTCGTCCGGGTCGTGCTCGCGCTCGTCGCAACCTTCGTCTTCGTCACCGGATGGTCGGTCACCCATGCGCTGACCTATCCGGGCGGCGGCACCGTCTCCCAGCGCGTCGCCGAGTGGGCAAGGAACCACTACCTCGGGCCGCTGGTGACCTTTGGTGAGTGGCTCAGCTACAACCCGCCCAAGAGGGGCGGCAAGCCTCCTATCAATTTCAACAAGCAAGGCGGCGGCACGGTCCACAAGGAGAAGCACTACTACCTGGGCATCAAGCCGATTGTCCCGGCGAACCTCGCGTCGCCAGCCGGGCCTAATCTGCCAGGGGAGGGTGTCTGGAAGGTCGCCGTCAGCGTCCACCACGACCCCGCCGTGTTCAAGACCTACCTGCGGCAGAGCAAGACCTACTCCTCGTATTACGTCGGCATCGCCTCGATGGACCAGCGGCTGCTGAAGTTCGACCTGCGCCCGGGCACCGAGGATCCCGGCTACGGCAACTGGGGTGCCCCGATGGACATACCGTCCGGTCACCGGCTTGGCCTGGTCGCGACGTTCAACAGCGGTTTCCGGGTCAACGCGTCTGGCGGCGGCTTCTACCTGAATGGCCACTACGACGGCTCTCTGGTCAACGGCGAGGCCTCGGAGGTCTTCTACAAGAACGGCCAGATGACGATCGGGACCTGGGGACGCGGTCCGTTGCATATGGGTCCGACGATCGCCGGCGTGCGGCAGAACCTCAAGCTGATCGTGAGCCACGGCCAGGTCCCCGCGACAGTCGACCAGAACGTCCTGTCCAGCTGGGGCGCCACGCTCGGCGGCGGCTACAACGTCTGGCGCTCTGCCATCGGCATCTCCAAGGACGGCCACCGGCTCATCTACGTCTACGGTGCGGCCCTCGACGTCCGCACGCTGGCCGACCTGCTCAAGCGAGCGGGTGCCTACACCGGCATGGAACTCGACATCAACCCCGACTGGATGTCGTTCATGTACTATCTGCCGAAAAATAATCCGGCCAACCCCACGCCCGTTAAGCTGCTTGGCGGTGCGGGCGGGCAGATCCAGCCAGCCGACCGGTACTACTACATTTCCAACCGAGACTTCACGGCGGTCTTCTCACGATGACGGTCCCAACGCCGGCGACTCAGGTCACTGAGCCGCAGAGCGGTTCACCGATTCGCCTGGCCGGGCCTGCGCGATGGCTGAAGGCCGCCGTGCAGAGCACCCGGCCACGACAGTGGCCGAAGAACCTGCTCGTGTTCGCCGCGCCGCTGGCGGGCGACACGATCGGCCGTCCGTACGGCTTGTGGTACGCGCTGATCGCCGCTGCTGCCTTCGTGGCCGCGTCGTCGGCTGTCTATCTCGTCAACGACGTCGTCGACGCCGAGCGAGATCGCAGCCATCCCTACAAGAAGTTCCGGCCGGTGGCCTCGGGGCGGCTGCCGGCCAGGCACGCGGTGGTGCTTGCCGTCTGCCTGGTGGCCGCCGGACTGATCGCCGGCCTGGCGATCGGCGAGCCACTGCTGACCGCCGTGATCGCCGCGTACCTGACGATCTCGTTCCTTTACTCGGCCGGGCTCAAGCACCTCCCGGTCGTCGAGCTCGTGTGCGTGGCGTCCGGCTTCGTCCTGCGCGTCGTGGGCGGAGCCGCCGCCACGCATGTGCCGCCGTCGGGCTGGTTCCTGCTCGTGTGCAGCCTTGGTGCGCTGATGGTGGCGATCGCGAAGCGCTATACCGAACTGACCGTCCTCGGCGCCGATGCGTCCAAGCACCGGCCCGCGATGCGCGGCTACACCGCTCCGGCGCTGCGGCTCGCCCAGCGAGGCGTGTCGGCGGTCATGATCGCTTCGTACGTGCTGTGGGCGGCGACGGAGCCGACAGCACGGATGCGGATCTGGCACCTGATCAGCTCGATCGCACTCGCGGCGGCGCTGGTTCGCTTCGACCGGCTGACCGCGCGGGCCACCAGCAAGCCGGTGGAAGACCTGATCGCCCGGGATCCGCTGATGGTGTCCTGCGAGGCTGCCTGGCTCGTGCTCTTCGCGATAGGCCTGTAGCCGCGACCGAAGGAGCTCTCCGTGCTCGAAAATCTCGGCAGGCCCGGCCGTATCCTGCTGCTGGGCGGTACCAGCGAGATCGGCCTGGCGATCCTGACCGCCCTGCGCGCACCCGCCGACACCGAGGTGCTGCTGGCCGGCCGGGACGAGCAGCGGCTAGAGGCCGCCGGCAAGGAGCTGCCCTTCCGGGTCACGACGCTGAGCTTCGAGGCCACCGCCGGGACGCACGATGCCGTGATCGACAAGGCGTTCTCCGCCGGACCGGTCGACCTCGTGATCGCGGCGACCGGCGTGCTGACCGCGCAGGACGAGCTCGACCGCGACCCGGTGCTGGCCGCGCGGATGATCGAGGTGAACTTCACCAGTCACGTGACCGCCCTCCTGGCGGCCGCTGACCGGATGCGGGCACAGCGCAGCGGCACGATCGTGGTGCTGTCATCGGTCGCGGCGATCCGGCCGAGGAAGGCGAACTACGTCTACGGCGCGGCCAAGGCAGGACTCGACGCGTTCGCGCGCGGACTGACGGACGCGCTGGAAGGAACTGGCGTCAGGCTGCTCCTGGTAAGGCCGGGATTTGTCATCGGAAGAATGACGGAAGGAATGGCCGCCGCGCCCCTTTCGTCCAGCCCGGCGCAGGTCGGTGCCGCCGTGGCGGCCGCGCTGGAGGGCAGGGCGACGCTGGTGTGGGTGCCAGGGCGGCTCCGGTACGCGGCGATGATCCTGCGGCTGATACCCCGCCCGCTATGGCGCCGGATGCGTCGCTAGCTGGCTGATTCGGCGTCCTACCCCACATTGACGATTAAAGCGTCATACTGTTTGATGCCCAGTGGGATTTCGCAGCGACGCGGCTGCCTTACGTCACGTAACCAGTCAGGCGGTTATGGCCAATCAGAGTTCGAGGCGCCAGGGAGCCAATAGCTCAGTGCGCGAGGTGGCCTGGCCGGCCCGTTCTGGCCGGCTGCCCGTCATCGCGGATTTCGTAAGCCCGCGGCCGGAGACCGGTCACGGGCTCGACAGCGGCCTGCCCGATCTGGTGCCAGGTTCGGGCGGCTATCCGACGGTCACTGTCCTGGCCGGCCCGAGCGGGTCGGGCAAGACCTATCTCGCCGCCGCGGCGCTGGCCGGGACTGACCGGGCCGCAAGGCCGGACCTGCAGGTCTGGGTCAACGCGTCGAGCCCGTCAGCGGTGGTCACGGGATACGCCAGGGCGGCCGCCGACATCGGCCTGGCCGAGCGCGGCATGCAGCCGGAGGCCGCTGCCGCCCGGCTGCTCGACTGGCTGACAACCTCGCGGCGGAACTGGCTGGTCGTCCTTGACAACGTGACCGATCCGGCCGGCCTGCGCGGACTCTGGCCGATGGGATCGACGGGCCAGGTGCTGGTCACCTGCAGTCAGTCAGCGGATCTTTCCTTGCTGGCCGAGTTCAGCCCGCGGGTCTGCCAGATCGGGGACTTCAGCCCGCGTGAGGCGCTCGGCTATCTAACGGCCCGGATGTATGACGACGCCGACAAGCGTGCCGAGGCGCTCGACCTGGCCGGTGATCTCGGGTACTCGCCGCTCGCGCTCGCGCTGGCGACGGCCACGATGGCAGGAACCGCCATCAGTTGCCGCCAGTACCGGCTGCGATACGCCAGCCGCAGGCAGGAACTACTCGGCCGGGCTGCCGACGGCTCGGTCTCCCCGGCCGACGTGGCCTGGTCACTCGCTCTTGACCGGGCGGACCAGCGTCCGCCATCGGGCCTCGCGCGGCCCGTCCTCGCCCTGATCGCCCTGCTGGACCCGGCAGGAGTTCCGGTTCAGGTGGCCGCTAGCCGGGCAGGCTGCGCGTACCTGTCCGGGCCTGGCCGGGCCATCCAGGCAGACCACAGCGACGTGCTGGCCGCCATCAGCAGCCTGGCACAGACCGGCCTGGTCACGATCGACCAGTCCGATGGCCATGAGCTTGTGGCCGTGCACCCGGTCGTGCAGGAATCGGTCAGGAGGCTGATCCCGGGCGTCGTGCTCGACCAGGCGGCGCGTGCCGCCGCGGACGCGATCGATGAAGCCTGGCCAGCGTCCGGTAGCGACCCCGCGCTCGAGCACGCGCTGCGGGGCTGTGCTGGCTGGCTCGGCGGGATTGCCGGAGACCTGCTATGGCTGCCCGAGCCCCATCCTGTCCTGATCAGGACCGGGGTGAGCCTGGGCGAGTCCGGGCTCTCCGGGCCGGCGATCGCCTACTGGACTTCCTTGCTCGGCGCGTGCAGCAGGGCACTGGGGCCGGATCACCCGCGGACCCTGGCCATCCGCGACCTGCTGCTCGATGCGTGCGAGGCCGCCGGGCGGATAGACGATGCGCTGGAACTGGCAATGATCAGCGTGGCGGAGCACGAGCGGGTGCAGGGTGCCGATCATCCCGACGCGCTTACCGCGCGAATCGCCCTAGTCCGTATCTACCGGGCTAAGGGGATGTACGACCACGCGATGGACGTCTGCGAGCGCGTGGCCGCCGACCGCGAGTGGGTGCTCGGCGGTGAGCACCCCGACACCCTGCTCGCGCGCCGTCAGCTCGCGAGCACCTGCCTGCTGGCAGGACAGGTCGATCGGGCGATCGCCATCTTCCGGCGCAACCTGGCCGACTGGGAGCGCGTAGCCGGGCCCGACCACACCGAGACGGTTGCCGAGTACCTCAGCCTTGGCCGTGCCTGTCAGGCCGCTGGAAGGATGGATGAGGCCATCGCGATCTTCAGCCGGGTCCAGGGGAGCAGAGAGGCGTCACTCGGGCACAGCCATCCGGAGACCGCCACCGCGACCAGCTACCTGGCCTCTGCCTACCGGACGTCTGGTCGCCTGAAGGACGCGACGGCCCTGTACCGTCGCGTCCTGGCCGGCCGGGAAGCGGCGCTCGGCCCGGATCACCCCGATACGCTGGCGGCGGAGGAGAACCTGGCCTCCTGTCACGTTGCGGCACATCGACTGAAGGAGGCGATCCCGCTGTACGAGCGCCTGCTTGCCGACCGCACCCGGGTGCAAGGGCCCGACCACCGGGACACGCTGACCACCAGGGGTAACCTCGCCAGTGCCTATCATTCGGCTGGCCGGCTGGTCGAGGCGCTGCCGGCGTACGAGCAGACTCTTGCTGACTTCGAGCGGGTACTTGGTCCGGACCATCCGGACACCTTGACATCGCGCGCAAACCTCGCAAATGCCTACTATGCAGCCAGGCGGCAAAGTGATGCTATAAAGGTCTTTAAGCGTACTATCGCCGACTGCGAGCGGGCACTAGGTCCGGATCATCCGCTTACCAGGACAATTAGCGATAATCTCGAAACCATAACGCGCTTACCTGTACTAGACCAGACACTGGCTTTCGCTTAATTCTGCGAGCGATACCATGCCAGTAAAGGTAAACTCTTTACTAAGCCATTAGCGCTTTATTAATTTCCTTGCAGCATTGGCGTCTCGGCCCGAGGGCATGATCGTTTACGGCTCGGGCCGGGCGCTGACCGGCGCCCCGAGCCGCGCCGGCCAAACCGTGAGGCAAGCCGGCCAAACCGTAAGGCAAGGAGGCGTTCACTGTGAGCACCACAGGCTCGACTCTCACTCGAACTAAGCTGGCCCCGGTCGGGGCCCTGCAGATGCACATCGCGATGGTCGCTCCGCCCTACTTCGACCTCCCGCCCGCCGGGTACGGCGGAATCGAGGTGGTCGTCGCTGACCTGGTCGACTCGCTCGTCGCCCGTGGTCACAAGGTGACCCTGATTGGCGCCGGCAAGCATGCCACCAAGGCGCAGAATTTCATTACCACCTATGACGTGGGCCCTGCTGACCGCCTGGGCGAGCCGATGCCCGAGATGGTGCATGCCGCCAAGGTGGCGAGCATCCTGGACACCCTCGACGTCGACGTCATCCACGACCACACCATGGCCGGGCCGCTGATGGCCAGGGGCCGGCTCACGCCGACAGTCGTGACCGCGCATGGACCGGTCACCGGCGATCCTGGCGAGTACTACCGGGCGCTAGGCGATACCGTCAAGCTGATCGCGATCTCGAGGGCGCAGCGAGCGCACGCCCCGGATCTGCCGTGGGTCGCGACAGTGCACAACGCGATCCGTGCCGACACGTTCCCGTACCGTGCCCATAAGGAGAACTTCGCCCTCTTCCTTGGCCGCTTCCATCCTGAGAAGGCGCCGCATCTTGCCATCGACGCGGCAAGGGCCGCCGGGCTGCCCATCGTCCTCGCGGGCAAGTGCACCGAGCCGGTCGAGCGCGCCTACTTCGCACGCGAGATCGAGCCGAGACTGGGCGAGGACGTCACGATCTTCGGTGTTGCCGACGCCGCGTCCAAGCGCAGGCTGCTCTCTCAGGCGGCCGTCATGCTGTTCCCGATCTGCTGGGAGGAGCCGTTCGGCCTCGTCGTGATAGAGGCCATGGCATGCGGCACTCCGGTCGTAGCCATCGGTCGCGGTGCCGTGCCGGAGCTGATCGTCCATGGCGAGACCGGGATCATCGTTGACGATCCCGCCGGGCTGCCCGCCGGGATCGCGCTAGCGCGTGACCTCGACCCCGCGGCCTGCCGCAAGCATGTCGAGACAAGCTTCGCCGTGCACGTCATGGCCCAGGGTTATGAGGCCGTCTACCGCAAGGTGCAGACGCTGGTGCCCGATCCCTGGCTCGCAGCCGTGGACGCCTCACCGGTTGTCAGCTGATCTGGCAGTTCCCCGGCTGAGCTGGCAGTACCCGCTATTCCGGCTGGCTCCGGTCCGTGGCCGTGTTCTAGGCTGACCCGCGTGGCGGCCCGGGGAACTCGCGCGACCGAGCGCTTGTCGAAGCTCGGCATCGCGCACAAGATTCATCCGTACGTACATGATCGGGGTAGCGGCTCCTACGGAGCGGAAGCCGCCGCGGCGCTCGGCGTCCCGGCCGAGCGGGTGTTCAAGACGCTGATCGCGAGCGTGGACGGTGAGCTGACCGTGGCGGTCGTCCCCGTGGCGGGTCAGCTCAGCCTGAAGGCACTGGCCGATGCGGTCGGCGGCAAGAGGGCCGAGATGGCGCAGACCGCGGTCGCCGAGCGGGCGACGGGGTACGTCACCGGCGGCATCTCACCGATCGCCCAGCGCAAGCGCCTGCCGGTGGTCATCGACGCGACGGCGCTCGCCTGCGAGACAGTCTTCTGCAGCGCGGGCCAGCGCGGACTCGAGATCGAACTGGCGCCAGCCGATCTGGTCCGGGCCACCGATGCCACCATCGCCCCGATCGGCCGCCCAGCCTAGCCGCCCAGCCTAGCCGCTCGGCCTAGCCGCTCGGCCTAGCCGCTCAGCCTGGGCAAAGGCACGGGCGCCCACCGCCGGCGTGGTAACCCGCAGGGCTACGGCGGCGTGCCCTCCGCGACCGCGACGGGTGCCGGCGTGCCTGCCTCGGGCAGGGCCCGGTCAGACGCGCCCGTCGGGCCCGCCGGAAGCTGGCGGCTGATCGCCAGTCCGGTAGCCCCGGCCAGGATCGTGAGGGTGAAGGCGATCGCCACGCCGGCGGCCAGCGACCATCCGAGGCTCACGGCAGCGCTGATCGCCGCGCCGCCGAGACCGATGCCCAGTGCGCTGCCGAGCACGTCGGCGAGGTTCAGCGCGGCGGAGGCCCACCCTTCCCGTCCGGCCGGAGCGGCCTTCAGCACGAGCAGGGTGATCGGGGAGTAGGCCATGCCCATCCCGAAGCCAGCCACCGTCCAGGCGGCGATCCCCTCCGCGACCGGGACCTGGGCGCTGAGCATCAGATCGAGCCCGGCGATCCCGGCCAGGATGATCACCAGCCCGGTCCTGACCTGGCGCCGTCCCTCCCAGCGCGTACTCAGCCGGGCTTGTACCCACGCGCCCGCGGTCCAGGCGAGAGTGGACCCTGTCACCGCGACACCGGCCACCATCGGGCCGCGATGGCGCAGGATCGTGATCGCCAGCGTGACGAACGCATCGGCACCGAAGAACGCGAACGTCAGCAGCGAGCGGCTGAGCACGGTCGCCGGCAGGCCAGATCGGGCGCGGAGCGTACCCGCCGGCAGCAGCCGCCGCAGCACGGGCAGTCCGAGCCCGCAGCCGGCCACGATCATCAGGCCGCCCGCCAGCAGGGCCGCAGCACTCGGCGCGCTCGCCGGCACTGCGCCAGTGGCGCCTGGTCGGGACCCGGAGCCCGCGGCCAGGGTCAGCCCGGCGACGAGCAGGCCGGCGGCCACGGCGACTCCGATGCCGTCGGCCAGGCGGTGCCCGTCGCCGGACTGCGTCTGTGGCGGGCCGAGCCGCACCAGGGCGGGCATCGCGACCGGGGCGATGAGCAGGATGAACGGCAGCAGCCCGAGGAAGACCCAGCGCCAGCCGAACGTCCTGGCCACCTCGGCACTGAGGGCCGGCCCGGCCAGTCCCGGCGCCACCCAGGCGGTCGACAGCACGGCCATCATCCGGGCGCGCAGGTGAGCCGGCAGGCTACGGCCGATCGCCACGTAGGCCACGGCAGGCACCGCCCCCGCACCAAGACCCTGCAGCGCACGACCCAGGACCAGCACCAGCATCGACGGGGCCAGGCCGGCGACGGCAAGGCCCGCGCAGAAGAGCGCGATCCCCGCGACATAAGGAACGGCAGGACCGCGCCGGTCGGCCGCCCGGCCTGCGGCGACGATTCCGGTCATGGTGCCGAGCAGGAAGGCGCTGAAGACGAAGCCGTACAGCCGCAGCCCGTTCAGGTCCCTGGCAACCAGCGGCATCACCGTCACCACAGCCAGAGCTTCGGCAGCGACGAAAGTGACGGTCGCGGTAAGGCCCACCGTCAGCGGCCGTCGCTGCGCGGTCCACAGTCCTGAGGTCATGGGCTGAGACTAGAACTTCAAGTGAGCTGGAAGTAAAGGGCCAGCGCCAGGAGGTCAGGGCTCCAGGGCGCAGCCAGAATTCTCAGGTGAGCCTGACCGTACTGGATCGGGACAGGATCCGGCCCGCCGCGTCGTGCGGCTGGGCAGCGAAATACGGCCCGGAGCCGGTGACCTCGATCGTCGTCTCGAATCCGGCTCGCGGTGCCGAGCCAACCGGGGTCATGGACGCGGCGGTCTTTCCCGCGAGTACGGTCCATGAGGCCACCGCCGTGGCGCCGTTCCAGCTCGCGTAGACAGCGACTCCTCGGTTCCGGCGCCGGACGGCGACCGCGGGAAGCTCGGTCGGGTGCCCGTCCCAGTCGCCGATGAACGACCGGTACGTCGGGGCCCCCTTGGCGAGTATCCCGTCGAGCAGCAGCTTGCCGTCGGCGGAGAACTCTGAGAAGAAGAGGTTGGTGCCCCAGCCTACGAATACCCCGCCGCCGGGCAGGAGCTGGACGTTGCCCATCGCCTTGGCAAGCACGAGGGCGCCCGGATGGGTGAACTGCCGCTTCAGCGTCACCAGCATGGCGTCCGTGTCGACGTCGAGAATGAGGGCTCGTGACTCCTTCTCGTCCTTCTCCTTGCCGTCAAAGCCGTCATCGAAGACGGTCATCAGATTCGGGCCATGCGGGCGGGTGTCATGCTGCCAGTAGAAGCGGCTGCCGGGGGCCATGGTGAAGTCCGACTTCTTGCCATTGAGCCGCCAGACGATCTGACCGTCCGTGCGCCTGACCTTGTAGACGCACCAGGTGTTCCTGGCGCCGATCAGCAAGTGCTCGTCGTCGTACTCCGCGATGGTGTTGATATGGAAGTAGTCGTACGGCCGTGACCGGTGGCCGCCGTTGAACGGCAGGCACGACTCGTCAAGGCCGACATGGTCAAGGCTGTCCCACGAGAAGAGAAGTTCGCCAGTCGCGATGTCGATCTCCTGCGCGACTCCTGAGAGCAGCCAGCCATCCTTCGGTCCGCCCATGGCCGAGAAGTCATGCCGCAGCGTGCGGAAGGCGCTCACCAGGGCAGTACCCTTCGCGGTGATCACGAACTCGTGCAGATCGACCTCTAGCCCATCGTGCGCACGGACGGTGGCGATCTGCCGGTAGGAGGAGTCGGCTATCAGGCCGATCCCCTCACCGTGGCCGCCGGAGACGACCCGGCCCTGAAACCAGGTGAGCACCGGCTTGCCCTGGTAGATCTGGCAGTCGAAGTCCATCTTCGATTTGCCTGCCGCGTCCGGGGAGAACCAGATCATGTCCCCCATGGTGTCCGTGATCATCGACCCGCCCTGCCCGGGGCCGGATGCGGCCAGCCCAAGGAACAGGTACTTCAGCTCGTGCCCTGCCTCGACATGGAGCAGTGTGACCTTCGGAGGGTGCAGATCCGGCCGGGAGACGAAGTGCTGGACGTCCTTGCTGTCGTACCTCTCCGTCCCGGCGCTATCGGTCCTGCGTCTGGACAGCTTCCAGCCCGCGGCTCCCGCGGCTGCAGCGGCGGCGGCTCCTGTCCCTGCCCGGGTCAGCAGTTGCCGCCGCGTCCAGTTGTAGATCATCCGGCACCTCCGCCAGATTGGGAAAGAGGGAGCGAGGCCCTGCGGTTTTGGGCACGGAAGTCGTGAACAGTGCACAATGTCGCTTGACAGGCTACCGAATGCGAGTCGTCACGCGTCAAGTCGGCCGCTCCGCCTCAGCCAGCCGGCCGACCTGTTGTTCTCAGGCGATCCTAACCGGAGCCGATTTCGACAGTGCGTGGCCACTGCGGTCGTTGGCCTGGACAGCGAAGTAAGGCCCGGCGTTCTGGACGACTATGGCTGTCTCGAAGCCGGTCCGGTTTCCCGTGCCGATGTGAGCCAGCGAACCCGCGGTCTTGCCCGCGAAGACGGTCCACGTCGCCACGTTGGTCGCGCCATTCCAGCTCGCGTACACCGTGGCGCCGCCCCCGGTCCTGGAGCGCGCGGCGACGGCAGGCAGTTCGGTGGGGTGGCCGTCCCAGTTCTGGGAAAAGGCCCGGTACGACGGCGCGTGGAGTTCGATGGAGCCGTCGAGCAGCAACTGCCCGCTGGCGGAGAACTCCGAGAACCGCGGAGTGGTGCCCCAGCCGACAAACACCCCTCCGCTTGGCAGAGTCTGGATACTTCCCATCGCCCCGGAGAGTACTGGCGGGCTACCTGGATGCAGGTACTGCTTGTGCAGCGTCACCGTCTTCGCCGTGGTGTCGAAGTTCAGCAGCAGTCCGCGGGAGTTGTGCTCTTCTATCTGCTTGGGCGGGTTGGCGCCGTTGTCGAACAGGCTCAGCAGTCCCGGGCCGTGCAGGCGAGCGTGGTGCTGCCAGAAATACGCGGTCCCTGGCCCCATGTGGAAGTCCGACCTCTTGCCGTTCATCCGCCAGACGATCTTGCCGGTGGTCTTGTCGACCAGGTAGAGGGCCCAGGTGTTCCGGCAGGAGATCAGCAAGTGGTCGCTGTCGAACTCGGTGATCGAGTTGATGTGCACGTAGTTGAAGGGCCTGGCGTCGGTGCCTTCCCCCTTCTGCAGGATCTGGTGGGACTCGTGCAGCGCGATGCCCATCGACGGATGCGCCGGGTTGTAGCAGTCCCACTCGAAGAGCACCTTCCCGGTCGCGATGTCGATCTCCTGCGCGACCCCGGAGACGATCACCCCGCTCTTCGGCCCGTTGAAGGTGGACAGGTCGACTCCGGCGTGCTTCCGGTAGGCAGTGATCAGCGCGGTGCCCTGCGCCGTGATGGCGAATTCGTGGTGGTCGGCCATCAGCCCGTTCCCGGCCTTGACGACATGCTGAACCTTGTAGGAGCTGTCGGCGATGACCGCAGTGCCCAGGCCATAGCCTTCCGCGGTCAGGATGCCTTGAAACCAGGTCAGAACGGGCTTGCCCTGGTAGGTCTGGACGTTGACGTCCATCCGGTGCTCGGTGGCCGTATTCGGGCCGAACCAGATCAGCTTGCCATGCGGGTCCAAGATAATGGAGCCGCCCTTCCCGGGACCGGAATACGGCGCGTTCAGGAAGATGTAGCGGGAGGTGGCGCCGGCGTGCCGGGTCAGGGTGATCTGCGGGGGAGTGAGGTCCGGACGGGATATAAAGCCCTGGCCGGTGGCGGCCGTGGTGGTCACCAGGGCGGCCGACTGCTTGACGGCCCCAGGCGCGCATCCGCTCAGGCCGAGCCCAGCCGCACCGGCTGCCGATGCGCCGGCCAGCCCGAACAGCCGCCTGCGTGTCAAATCCTCAGTCATGGGCTGAGCCTCCGGGGGTCTTCTGTCAGTTCTCGGGCAGCCATCCGGTGGCATTGTGTCGCATGCTCGTCACGGAGGGCGGACAAACGGTCATCCTAGCTGCTATTTCTGCTCGTGACCTGACTCGCGGTGGTCCCCTCGTTGCTTCCTGTGCGCCAAGGGGACCGCTGAGCGAGGCGGCATGCCTAGGCGCTGGCCGGGACGAGCGCCTCGGCACCGGCCCTGAGCAGGCCGTAGCTGATCCCGTCGGCAAGAGCCTCCCAGGAGGCGGTGACGATATCGTCGGACACGCCGACGGTCGTCCACTCGCCCTGGTGATCGGCCGAGGTTAGCATCACCCGCGTCACCGCGCTGGTGGCCGCCCGGCCGTCCAGGATCCGCACCTTGTAGTCGACCAGGTGGATGTCGGCCAGCTCCGGATACAGCTCGGCCAGCGCCTTGCGCAGCGCCTGGTCAAGCGCGTGCACCGGCCCGACCCCTTCGCCGACGGCGACCACCCGCTGCTCGCCTAGCACCAGCCGGACGATCGCCTCACTGCGATCGGTGCCGTCGGTCCGCTCGATCACGGCCCGATAGCCCTCGAGCTCGAAGAAGGCTGGCCTGCGGCCAGCTACCCGGCGCACGAGCAACTCGAACGACGCATCAGCGGCCTCGAACGCATAGCCCTTGTGCTCGGCATCCTTGATCTCCTCGAGGACGGCCGTCGCGAGGTCGGGGTCGCTGGATAGATCGATCCCTAGCTCGGCCGCCTTGACCAGAACGTTGCTCCGCCCGGCCAGCTCGCTGACCAGCACCTGAGCCTGATTGCCCACCCGAGCCGGGTCGACGTGCGAATAGGCATCGGGCCGCCGCGCGATCGCCGAGGCATGCAGCCCCGCCTTCGTCGCGAACGCCGACGACCCCACGTACGGCTGCCGCGCGTCGAACGGCAGGTTCGCCACCTCCGCGATCTCCCTGGCGGTCGTCGCCAGCGCCGTCAGCCTCCCAGGCGGCAGCAGCTCGTAGTCCCGCTTGAGCTCCAGCCCGGCGATCACGGCGAACAGGTCCGCGTTGCCGCACCGCTCGCCGTACCCGTTGGCCGCACCCTGCACGTGGGTAGCGCCTTCCCCGACGGCGACAAGTGAGTTAGCGACAGCACACGCCGAGTCGTTATGGCAGTGCACACCCACCCGGACGCCGGGGAACCTCCCGACGACGTCCCTGACGATCCGCACGATGTCGTCGGGCAGCGTTCCGCCATTCGTGTCGCACAGCGCCAGCGTGTCGGCCCCAGCCCCGGCAGCCGCATCGAGCACCTCAAGCGCATAGCTACGGTCGGCCAGGTACCCGTCGAAGAAGTGCTCAGCGTCGAACACGACCCGGCGCCCTTCCCGCACGAAGTACCGCACGGAGTCCGCGACCATCGCGAGATTCTCCTCCCGCGAGGTCCGCAGCGCCTCGTCCACATGCAGCGTCCACGCCTTGCCCACCAGAGTCACGATCGGCGTATTAGCGACGAGCAGTGTCTCCAGGTCAGAGTCCCCGTCCGCCGACCGGTTCGGCCGCCGAGTGGCCCCGAACGCCGCCAGCGCAGCATTGCGCCACGGCAGCTCCCCGGCCCGGGCGAAGAATTCCTTGTCCTTCGGATTAGACCCCGGCCACCCACCCTCGACGACATCCACGCCGAGCGCATCGAGCGCCGCCGCGACCCGCAGCTTGTCGTCCACGGTCAAGTCCAAGCCGACCTGCTGAGACCCATCCCTGAGCGTCGTGTCGTACATCTCGACGAAGGGCCGACCATCCGGAGCCCCTGCTGGCTCGTCCGCGGCGGTCATCGGTCTCCCTCCGTACGGGCGAGCTGAGCGGCTAGGGCGTCGGCCCATGCCTTGGTGGACTCAGCCCCGCCCGCGGCGAGGACAGCGTTGACGGCTGCGTCGAGTTCGGCCGCTGCGGTTGGCTCTCCGAGGTGGTCGAGCATGAGGGCTGCCGAAAGGACGGCGGCGGCCGGGCTGGCCTTGCCGGTGCCGGCGATATCGGGTGCCGAGCCGTGGACCGGCTCGAACATGGACGGGCCGGTCTTGTCGGGGTTGAGGTTGCCGCTCGGCGAGAGGCCAAGCCCGCCGGTCAGGGCGGCGGCTAGGTCGCTGATGATGTCGCCGAAGAGGTTGTCGGTGACGATCACGTCGAACCTGCCCGGGTCGCTGACCATGTGCAGGCAGGCCGCGTCGACGTGGCAGTAGTCGAGGCTGACACCCGTCTGCGCTGCGACTTCCTCGGCAACGCGCTGCCAGAGGTTGCCGGCGTTGACCAGCACGTTGGTCTTGTGCACGAGGGTGAGCCTGCCGCTTCGCTTAGCTGCCAGGCCTGCCGCGTAGCGGACGCAGCGCTCGACGCCGGCCCGGGTGTTCAGGGATTCCTCGGTTGCTACCTCGAAGGAGCTGCCCTTGTGCGCGACGCCGCCGGCACCGGCATACAGGCCCTCGGTGTTCTCCCTGACCACGAAGGTGTCCAGGCCCTTGCCGCCCGCGTGCGGGCCAGGTACGCCGGGGCGCATGACGGCCGGGCGGAGGTTGATGTAGAGGTCGAGTTCGAAGCGCAGCCGGAGCAGCAGGCCGCGCTCGAGGACGCCGGGCGGGACCGAGGGGCTGCCTACGGCACCGAGCATGATGGCGTCGGTCTTGCGCAGGTCGTTCAGCACGTCGTCCGGGAGGACCTCGCCGGTGCGCAGGTAATACTCCGAGCCGAGCGGGCAAGGGCGCCAGTCGACGGCGAAACCGTGGCGCTGACCTGCCTGATCGACGAGGCTCTTGGCTACCGCCGTTACCTCGGGGCCGATGCCGTCGCCTGGGAGGTCGGCGACGACGTAGCTTCGTACGTGGCTTTCCATCAGGCTTGCTCCTCGTGGTCGGTCTCGGCGTCGAGCCAGGACATCATGCGGCGCAGCGGGCGGCCGGTCTGCTCGATGCGGCTCTGGGCCGCTTCGCGGCGCAGGCGCTCGAAGTTGGGCCGGCCCGCCTCGTCCTCGGCGACCCACTCCCTGGCGAACTCGCCGGACTGGATGTCGGCGAGGATCTTGGCCATCGCCTGCTTCGCGGGATCGGAGACCACCTTGTCGCCCCTGGTCAGGCCGCCGTACTCGGCCGTGTCACTGACCGAGTACCACATCCATGTCTCGCCGCCTGCCTGCATCATGTCGACGATGAGCTTCAGCTCGTGCAGGCACTCGAAGTAGGCGACCTCCGGCTGGTAGCCAGCGTCCACCAGGGTCTCGAACCCGGCGTTGACCAGTGCGGTCACACCGCCGCAGAGCACGGCCTGCTCGCCGAACAGGTCGCTCTCGGTCTCCTCCTTGAACGTGGTCACCAGGGCGCCTGCCTTGGTGCCGCCGATCCCCTTGGCGTAGGACTTCACCAGGTCCCAGGCCTTGCCGGTCGCGTCCTGGGCTACCGCGACGAGTACCGGGGTGCCCTGCCCGGCCTCGTACTGCCACCGCACCGTGTGACCTGGCGCCTTGGGCGCGACCATGGCGACGTCGACATCCGCCGGCGGCGTGATGTACCCGAAGTGGATGTTGAACCCGTGGGCGAAGAACAGCGCGTCCCCGGCCTTCAGGCTCGGCGCGATCGCCTCCGCGTACAGC